>JAYTKJ010000879.1:0-4397 GCA_043730365.1 Acidobacteriota bacterium
GGACGGCTCGCAGGAAGAGTATGACACGCTCTGCCAGGAGATGGTGTCCAGCGGGACGATGATCCGGCTGAATCAGGAACTGTGGCCGGGCTGCTACTACGCCCGCAGCGATTCAAATGATGTCGCTCGAGTGGAGGACCGGACCTTCATCTGCTCGGCTTCGCGCGACACCGCCGGTCCTACTAATAATTGGGTCAATCCGTACGAAATGCGGCGCAAGCTCAAGTCGCTCTTTGACGGCGCGATGCGCGGACGGACCATGTACGTGCTGCCGTACAGCATGGGGCCGATCGGCTCGCCCATGTCGCAGATCGGCGTGCAGCTGACAGACTCCCCCTATGTCGTGGTCAACATGCGCATCATGGCCCGCATCGGGATCAAGGTCTTTGAAGAGATCGACAAGGACACCAAGCGCGTGGTGCCCTGCATGCACACGGTTGGCGCGCCGCTTCAGCCCGGACAGAAGGATGCCGCCTGGCCCTGCAACACCGAAAAGTACATCGTGCATTTTCCGGAAACGCGTGAGATCTGGTCCTATGGTTCCGGCTACGGCGGCAACGCGCTGCTGGGCAAGAAGTGCTTTGCGCTCCGCATCGCCTCCAACATCGCGCGTGACGAAGGCTGGATGGCCGAGCACATGCTGATTCTCGGCGTCGAAGATCCCAGGGGCGAAAAGACCTACGTGGCCGCGGCGTTTCCCAGCGCTTGCGGCAAGACGAACTTTGCGATGCTGATTCCGCCGGCCGGCTTTGAAGGCTGGAAGGTGTGGACTGTCGGCGACGACATCGCCTGGATCAAACCCGATGCCGAGGGCCGCTTGCGTGCCATCAATCCGGAAGCCGGGTTCTTTGGGGTCGCCCCGGGAACCTCGGTGAAAACGAACCCGAACGCCATGGCCGCGCTTTCGCGCAATACCATCTTCACGAACGTAGCGCTGACGCCGGAAGGCGGAGTGTGGTGGGAGGGCATGACGGATACTCCTCCGGCCGAGTGCCTGGATTGGCAGGGCAAGCCGTGGTCGCCGGAAATCGCCAAAGCCACCGGCGCCAAGGCCGCGCATCCAAATGCCCGCTTCACCGCGCCGGCGTCGCAATGCCCGACCATCGATCCAGCCTGGGAAGCTCCCGACGGCGTGCCTCTCAGCGCCATCATCTTTGGCGGACGCCGCGCCACCACCATGCCGCTGGTCTACCAGGCATTCAATTGGAGCGCTGGCGTGTACATCGGCGCGACGATGGGATCAGAGATGACCGCCGCCGCGGCCGGCACGATAGGCAAGGTGCGCCGCGATCCGATGGCAATGCTGCCATTCTGCGGCTATCACATGGGTGACTATTTCCGGCACTGGATCAAGATGCAGCGCTCCTTGACCCAGACACCGCGAGTCTTCCACGTGAACTGGTTCCGCAAAGACGCCGCGGGACAGTTCCTGTGGCCCGGCTTCAGCGAAAACATGCGCGTGCTCAAGTGGATTGTGGACCGTGCGCATGGGCGCGCCTTGGGACGCGAAACGCCGATCGGCTGGATGCCGCAGTATTCCGATATCGAATGGGATGGCCTCGATTTCCCGCGTGAAATGTTTGACACGCTGCAGCAGTTTGACCGTAAGGCCTGGCGCGACGAAGTGCTGGGGCACGAGGAACTGTTTCTGGACTTGCATGACCACCTTCCCAAGGAGATGGTCTATGAGCGCGAACTGCTGATCTGCCGGCTGTGAGTCAGTTGGCCCGGCGCTCCTGAGCGATGCGTTCGGCCAGGTACACTTTCAAGAGCGACTGGTAGGGGACATCCTTCCGGTTCGCCAGGATCTTGAGATCTTCGATCATTGAAGCGGGAAGGCGGAGCGAAATCGTCTTCAAGGTAGGCTTGAGGTTAACCCTTGGTAAGAGTCTTTTTCATTGCGGTTCATGTCGCGGGCTGAGGTTACTCTAACGAGGTCTTCCCGGACCGTGAAGGCTACAAAGAGCGCTCGGCCCACGGCGGTTTGACCTAAGCCGTAATACCGTTTCTCCGGCTTGGAGTGGCGGATATCGCTCCGCAGAACGAGCGGCTCGCGGAAAAACAATTCCTCTGCTTCTTCCGGCGTCACACGGTGCTTCTCCCGGAGCTTGACTGCGTTGGCCTCATCATATACAGCAACGCTACGACGACCCCGCCCGCTTAACCTTCGGCGGCACCGCCGCGGCCACCATCTCCTCCAATTTCGCCAGCGCCGGTTCGAGCCGCTGTTTCTGCTCCAGCACCCCGGCGTAGAGATCGCCCACCCGGTCAAACCGTTCCATCGCATTGCGAATGTGGAACTGCGAAGGGTGGAGCGTCAGGACCAACTCCCGCCAGTCCAGCGGCGTGGCCACCGGAGCGCCGGGATGTGCCCGCACCACATAGGGCGCCGAAATGGTTTTGCCTCGCGAGTTCTGCAGGTAGTCAAAATACACGCGGCCCTTCTCGCGCTTGGCCAGCGCCCGCGGCATGGTGAACAGATCCGGCCGTTCGGCGGCCACCAGACGCGCCAGCACTTCGGCCACTCCCCGCGATTGATCGTAACTATAGATTGGCTCCAACGGCACGTAGATATGCATCCCGTCGCCGCCGGTGGTCTTCGGATAGCCGGTCAAACCCAGCAACTCCAGACGCCGCCGCACCAGCAGAGCCGCCTCCACAATCTTCTCGTAGCCGCATTCGAACGGATCGAGGTCAATCAGCATGAAGTCCGGATTGTCCAGTGAGTCCACCCGGCTCATCCACGGATTCTGATCGATGCAGCCCAGTTGCACCAGGTACAGCAACTCAGCCTTCCCCGCCCCGATCACCTGCAGCTTCTCTTCGCCGTCCACGTCGACAATCCGGCCCGAGCGCATCCATTCGGGAAAACCCTGCGCGGCATTCTTCTGAAAAAACGCCTCCGTGCCGATCCCATCCGGATACCGCTTGAGATTCAGCGGACGGTCCACCCAATGCGGAATAATAAATTCGGCCACGGCATCGTAGTAGTTGATGACATCGCGCTTGTAGTAAGGCTCGCGATTGCGGTCTGAAGCCGGAAAGTAGATCTTGCCGACGTTGGTGAATTGCAGCAGCCGGCCATCAATCGTAACTTTCGGATCCGGGCGCTCCCCGTCAATCAGCGGCGTCCGGGCGCGCACGCTCACTGCGCCCGCAGACCCGCCACGTTCTCGCACGCACTCGGCTGGATCAATGTCGGCGCGCATGCCAATGAAGACCGGCGCTCGCAGCTTGACGTCCTCAGTCCAGGAGTTGAACCGGACGCGGCAGACCAATTCGGGCCTGATCCACTGCACCGGCGCCAGTAGCTTGGGAGTCACACCAAAAGGACAACTGGCGCTTTCGCGCTCAGCCATCTGCGCGTGAATAGACGCCATCAGCTTGCGGTCGAACCCGGTCCCGACACTCCCCACGTAGAGGAGACGTCCAGCCTCGCCATACAGACCCAACACGAGCGAGCCGAAGTAGTCACGCTCACCGGTCATATACCCCGCAATGACAAACTCCTGTTCGGAGATCACCTTCACCTTCACCCAATCGCCGGCGCGCGTCGATTCATATCGGCTCATTCGCCGCTTGGCGACGATGCCTTCCAGGCCCTGCGCTTTTACCGCCGCGAGCAGCTCCCGCGGCGGCACGGTGAACTCAGACGAAAACCTCGCGCACGGATTCGGCTGCAGCAACAACTCCAGCAGGCGGCGGCGCTCGCACAACGGCGAACCGCGCAGATCCCAGCCATCGAGATACAGCAGATCGAAGAGGAGATAGTTCACCGGCTTGGTGCGCGCATACGTGGCCGGCGCAGTCCCGGTAGCCATGATACGCGGCTGGAGGAGTTGGAAGCTCGGACGCCCCGCCCCATCCAGCATCACGATCTCGCCGTCAAGAATCGCCGATTGCGCCGCCAGCCACTCGGGAAGTTGCGCCAGTTCCGGATAGGTCCGCTCGATCGATGCGCCTTTGCGCGCGTGAATCGCCAACCGGCCGGAATCGACAAAGGCCAGCGCGCGCACGCCGTCCCACTTGATTTCATAGACCCACTCACTGCCCGCCGGAGGCGCATCGGCCGAAGTGCTCAGCATCGGCGTGAAATAGCCCGGCATGGCAGCCCGCACGGCCCCGGTGGCCGGGGCCGCGTGCATCACCTCCGGGCTGGCGGCGGGGTAGCGCGGGACAGCCTCCATCGCAATCTGCTCCTGCGTGCGTCCGCTGGCCACGCTGTACCCCCAGGCCTCGTCGGTCCAGCCGGAGCGCGCCGCGGCGTCCGGTTTCTTAATCAGCAGCCACTCGTTTTTCTTGACGCTGTTCTTCAGGCGCACCAACGCAAAGTCACCCGACAGCTTCTTTCCCTGGAGCCGAAACTTAAAATCGCCGCGCTCTAACTGCTCCTCCAC
>JAYTKJ010000880.1:0-6524 GCA_043730365.1 Acidobacteriota bacterium
ACCGGATCGATGGTGATGAACCGCGCCCCCTGGCGCCGAGCCTCCACAATGAACGGCCACAGATGAACGCTCGTGCCCAGAATATTGGCGCCCCAAGCAATGATCAGTTTCGAATGCGCGAATTGCTCGGGCTCCGTTCCGTAGCGGGTGCCCAGCACGCGAGCAGCGCCCACCATGCCGGCAGAGGAACAGATGGTGCGGTCCAATCGTGACGCGCCCAGCTTGTGAAAAAATCGCCGGTCCATGCTGCCGCCCTGCAGCAGGCCCATGGTGCCGGCGTAGCTGTAGGGCAGGATGGACTCGGAGCCGTGCTCACGCGCGCTGGCGGTGAGACGGCTGGCGATTTCGTCCAGCGCCTCGTCCCAGGAAATCCGAGTAAACCGGCCCTCGCCCTTGGCTCCAACCCGGCGCTGTGGATAGAGTAACCGAGCCGGAGAGTACTCGCGCTCCAAATATCGGGCGACCTTGGCACAGAGAAACCCGCGCGTCACCGGATGATCGGGATTACCTCGCAATTTTGTAGCGCGCCCATCCTCCACGGTGACCAGCATTGAGCATGCGTCCGGGCAATCAAGAGCGCAGGTGGAGTGGATGACTTGCGGCATTTCTTGAGCTTACCGCGCCCCGGCGGGCTTTAGTAGAAGTGGACGTTGTAACTGACCCGAATGCCTCGCCCCATCTCGGGCGCCAGATCCTTGATAAACGACAGGTGATTCCGATATAGCGTGTTTCCGATGTTGAACACATTCGCGGTGAAAACGTGAATGGCATGCTGCCGCGGAATCGAATAGCTTGCCACCAGATTGGGCAAGACGTAACCGGCCGTTTGTGTTTCAGTGGTAAACACGCGCCTCTGCCGGTCAGACAGCACCAGTTCCGGCCGCACGCTCCAGCCCTTGTGCTGGAAATCCACCCCGACGCGCGCGCGCAAAGGAGGAATACGGGGCAAGTTTAGATCTGTGCTCGTCAAATGCGCGCGCACCGCGTCGAGCCCCAGATTGAGCCACAGCTTCTGATTCAAGCGCGTACCGGCCTTCAACTCCGTACCCGTAAAGCGCGCGTTGGCCTGCGAATAGTCCAGCACCAGGAGCCCCTCTTTCCTCTCGCCGGTGAGCGCCCCATAGATAAAGTTCGTCATGCCGTAGCGGAAGAAATTCGCTTCGCCTCGAACGCGATCACTCTGATGTCGTAGTGAGATATCCAGCCCGTTTGAGCTCTCAGCTTTCAAGCGCGCGTTGCCGACTTCGAACGCGAGATTCCCGACATGCGGCCCGTTGTTGTAGAGTTCCTCCAGCCCTGGCGCCCGGTACGAGTGCGTCAAGTTAGTGACAAAAGCTCCGCCCTTCCAGAGCGGCACGTTGATGCCGGCGCTGGCGCTCAGCCCATTGAACGATCGCTTGGCCAACCCTATTGGGTCATAGGTATTACGCTCGAAGCGCGCCCCGAACTGCAGTCGAACCCGCTCCAGGTCGACTCCTTCGACCGCAAACAGTGCAAAGGCGTTTTGCGTGACGGGGGGCGAGAGAGCTTCGGCGCCTTCCACTTTGTAGTCGCGCGCCATACCCCAGAAACCTAGGGTGCCGGAGAGCCGCCCGTGCTTCTTCTGCTGCAGTTCGCCACGATAGATGAACTGCTTGTTGAAGAACTCGGTGCCAATATTCTCGCCTTCCAGCTCCTTGTGATTCCAGTCCGTGTAGTTCAGCTTGAGCGAAAATTGCTCAAAGTACTTGCCCAGATCGCGAACCGCGCCCGAGAAGCGGAACTGGTGGCGCCGGAAGGCCAGGTCAATGTCGGAATCCCCACCGTCAAACGACGACGCGAACGGCACGCCATATCGTCCATCCTGCATCGCGTAGCCAAAGCTTACCGAGCCCTTCTCCGAAAAGCGCCCCACTCCAAACCGGGCATCCTTCATCTCGGTGCCGGAGTTGCCCACCTTGCCCAGCGGAGTCTTGTAATCGCCGGCGCGCATCGATCCGCCGCCACCCCACATCTGCCAATTGCCGATTCCGTACCGGAAATTCCCGGACCCGCCGCCTTGGCCATTCGGTGCGCCCAACGTCCCGCCCACATTGCCACTCAGCCCCTGATGCGGCTTCTCGTGCATTTCGTGCTCAGGGCTAATCGCATTCACCACGCCGCCGATGGCGTTGGAGCCATAGAGCAGCGTCGCCGGACCGCGCACCACCTCGATGCGCTCTACCATCGTCGGGTCAATCGGCTCGCCATGATCCCCCGATTGCGAGGAAAGCGTGCCGGTCCGGACACCGTCCTCCAGTACCAGCACCCGGTCTCCATCAAAACCGCGAATCACGGGCCGCGAAGTGCCCGGGCCAAAACTGCGCTTGTGAATCCCCGCCTGATCGGAGAGCAGATCGCCCAGCGAAGTCGATCCGGATTTGGCGGCCAGATCCAACTGACTCACAGAAATGACCGACACGAAGGTTTCAAGCGGCGTCTCCTCGCGGCCCGACGAGGTGACCGTGATCTGCTCACGCACCGGCGAAAGGTTCAGAACAAAATCTACTGTCTCCGTGGCGCCGGCTTTGACCTCTAGCCGCCTGCGAGCGTCACTCAATCCGTGCGCGTGGGCCACGATGTCGTACGATCCCGGTGGCAGACCGGCAAGTTTGTACTTCCCGGCTTCATCCGTCTCGGCACGGAATGAAGTGCGGAGCACGATGACATCAGCGTTGTGAATCGTCCGGCCCTCGCCCACCGTAACCGTGCCTTGTATGACGGCGCCCCCGGTCTGGGGCTGCGGTTGAGCCGGCGCCACCGCTAGGAATAGCAAACCAACCAGAAAAACTCTACTCATTCGACCCAGTGTGAACCGGCTGCGCGGTAAATCCTACCGTCTTGCCATGAACGGGCCAGCGCCGCTCACCAGCGGGCCCATAACTGCCGCAAACGGACTTCTCCCGATTGCTACACTTGAACAGCCAGTGTCTCGCTACTTCACGCTCGATCAGGCTCGCCAACAGTTGCCGGCCGCCAGCCGTCTCTTGCGGCAGGCCATCACGCTCAAGCAGGAGCACGAGCATGCGCAGGAGGAGATCGACGAGATCGATCGCCGGATCGCCACCATGGGTGGCATGATGCTCGATCGCCGAAAGTACGCCGGACTCCGCGCCAAGGTCGACGCCACCGGGCTCCGGCTTAAAGAGACTTTCAACGAAATCGAGGAGATCGGGTTTCAGGTCAAAGACCTCGACATCGGCCTGATCGACTTCCCCACGCTCTATCGCGGCGAGGAGGTCTGCCTCTGCTGGAAGTTGGGCGAAGGGGATATCGAGTTCTGGCACGGACAGTCTGAAGGCTTTCGCGGCCGCAAACCGATTGACCAGGAATTCCTGGAGCAGCACCGCGGAGATCAGACCAGTTGAAGGGCCCGCCAAATGGACCTGGACGTCAAGGTTGTGCCCCGGTCCTCGCGCAGCGAAGTTTCCGGCGCCATGTCCGACGGCACGCTCAAGGTGAAAGTAGCCGCGGTGCCGGAGAAAGGCAAAGCCAATGAGGAACTCTGTGCCGTGCTCGCCCGGCACTTCGGCGTCGGAGCCCGGGACGTGGAAGTGATTGCCGGGGCCACCTCAACGAGAAAACGGGTTCGGATTCACGGGCGTTAGGCCGCCGCGCGCTTGTCGCACTCGCTGAAAATCCTCCACCAGTTGCCGCGTGATCTTGTCGGCCACATCGGCGCTGGCGCCGCGAAACTTTGCGCCCAGGCTTTCCTGGGTGGTAGACCAGATCACATCTCCATCGCGATTGACCAGCCGCACGGCGGCCGCGGCCTCATGCTTACGTTCGGCAATGCGCGTGGATTCAGACTCGCCCACGCCAGCCGACAGATAGGACCGGTTACTTTTCGACCCGCTGGCGCCCGCCGGCAATCCCGCCGACACACGCGCGTTCAAACTTTCCTTGGATTGGAACGTATCGGTGAAGACCAGGTCCTCGGCCGACCCACGTAGAATCGCATCGGCGCGCTCCGGGTTCTCGGTCAGCAGGAAAACACCAGAGCGCTGGAGGCTGGCAATCAACATATCGCGAACGTGCTGCGCATTTTCCCCGCCGCCCATTTTCTCCACGTGAATCCGCCGCACGTTGAGCAGCGGCGTCGCCTCGGCCTCAACGGACGGCGCCGGCGTTTCCCCGCCCCAGGCCTGCGCAAGGCCGCAGAGTGCCAACACCCACGCGTGCTTCATCCCTTGCCTGCCTTTCTGGCTTCGTCATCCTGATATTGAACGCGCAAGCCTGTCCGCGCCTCCAGGCTCACCAGTACCGCGCGGACCTTCTTCTTGTCGATTCGCAAGACGATCGCCTGCTGCCGGTCCTCGTTGTCGCGGAATCCAATCGTTACGTAGTGGCGGCGGGACTTGGCCAGCAGAAATAGCGGTGACACGACCACCGCCATCACGATCCGCCGGCTGGAGTTCTGGCCGTACTCAACCAGATTGATCCGATCATACGGAACAGCCGTGTCCCGCTTGCCAATCCGCAGCGTCAAAGCCTTGCCATTGGCGGTGCGAATGGAGCCATCGCTGCCAGTGCGCAGTTCGTCCATCGTGCCACCAACGTATTCGATTCGTCCAACCGTTTCGGCCGCGCCCGGGCCGGCGCCGGTCATCAATGCAAATAGTAGAGCGCAGATGAGTCGCATATAATCCCTCTCCTGGTAATAGTGGGCCGGGCGTCCGAAAAATCTCGCTATCCCCCGCTAAAATTAACGGATAGGCTCCAGGGCCGACGGCATCAAACCGGAATAGAACTCTCCAAGAACGGGATACTTCACTTATGTTCGCGATGGACAACGACAAGACGCAGGCAGACCAGATCGCCGCGCCAGAGGCCCAGCCCGACGGTGTGATCATCAGTCCGGACACGCGGCGCGCCAACCGTATCCCGCCCGGTCAGTCGCGCACGAAAAAGTGGCCCATTCTCGATGCTGGCGGCCCGCCGCGCGTGGAGATCGACAAGTGGGAATTGAAGCTGTGGGGCTTGGTGAATGAGACGGCATGTTGGTCATGGAAGGAATTTGAGGCGCTGCCACGCGTTCGAGTCTTCTCCGATTTCCATTGCGTGACGCGCTGGTCCCGGCTGGGCAACGTATGGGAAGGCGTGGCGGTGAGCGAGTTGGTGCGCCGGGCCGGCGGCGTCAAGCCCGAAGCGTCGCATGTGTTGGCGCATGGCTACGATCACGGCTGGACTACCAACATGCCGCTGGCCGAGTTCCTCGCCGAAGATGCCTTGGTTGCCACCACCCACGACGGTCTGCCGCTGACGTTGGAGCATGGGGGCCCGGCGCGTCTGATCGTGCCTCGCCTGTATGCCTGGAAGAGCGCCAAATGGCTGGGCGGCATCGAATTCCTGAATCGCGACCAGGCGGGCTTCTGGGAGCGCAACGGGTATCACATGAACGGCGATCCCTGGCGGGAAGAGCGCCATAGCTGGTGACGTCGGCCCCCTTTCGTCGCGGTTTGCGATATGATTGGCAGCCGAGGAGAGCATCCATATCATGAATCTCAAAATCTGGCGCCTGACCGCGATAGTACTGTGCACGATCGCGTTGGCGGCAGCGTACCAACGCACCCGCTCTAGCGCCGCCATGGCCAGCGCGGCCAATAATTTGATCACTGTGTTGTCGGCCGAGCAAAAAGCCAAAGCCACGTACGCGATGGATGACAAGCAGCGGCTGGACTGGCATTTCGTTCCGCGTGAGCGCAAGGGTTTGCCGCTTCGCGAGATGGACGCCGGCCAGCGCGTGTTGGCCGAAGCGCTGCTCAGTTCCGGACTAAGCCAGAGTGGGTACGCCAAGGTGGCCAATGTCATGAGCCTGGAGCCCGTCCTCCGGGATGCCGAGAAAGACACCAAGGGACGCCGCGATGCCGCCGGTTACTTCTTCACCATCTTCGGCGAGCCGTCTCCGACAGGCACCTGGGGCTGGCGCTTTGAGGGGCACCACGTGGCGCTCAACTACACAGTGGTAAAAGGCGAAGTGGCCGCTTCTTCACCTTCGTTTTTCGGCTCCAATCCGGCCGAGTTGAAGGACGGCCCGAGAAAGGGATTCCGGGCGTTGTCGCATGAAGAAGACCTGGCGCGTGGGCTGCTCCTGTCACTCGACGCCAAGCAAATGCCGCTGGCGCACCTGAATCCGGAAGCGCCCAAGGATATCGTAAGCTTCAACAAGCTCAAGGCTGAGGCGCTCGACCCCAAGGGCATTGCCTTCACAAAGCTGACCAAGAAACAGGGTGGCCTGCTGATGGGCGTCGTCGAAGAGTACGCCGGCAACATGCCCAGTGACGTTGGCGGTGCGCGCCTTGAGGCCGTGCGCAAAGCGGGCTTCGACAAGCTTCATTTTGCCTGGCTCGGTGGCGTTGACCGCGGCCAGCCGCACTACTACCGGATTCAGGGCCCGACTTTCCTGATCGAGTACGACAACACGCAGAACAACAGCAACCACATCCATTCGGTGTGGCGGGACTTCAGCGGGGATTTTGGCTTGAATCTGCTGGCGGCGCACTACC
>JAYTKJ010000881.1:0-2749 GCA_043730365.1 Acidobacteriota bacterium
GATGGACGCCGTCTGGTCTTCGTTTCCTTCCGGCAGGACGGGGTACCCCGTCTCATGACGCTGTTGCTCGATCAGCTTGGCGGATCCGAGCCGGTGGAACTGCCGGGCACGGAGGGCGCGAGAGGACCGTTCTTCTCCTGGGATGGCCGCTGGGTCGCCTTCCTCGCTTCGGGTAGACTGTGGAAAACGCAGTTGGAAGGCGGTACTCCCATTGCCCTCTGCGACTCACCGGAGTTGCTTGGCGCCAGTTGGGGCGATGATAACACGATCATCGCCGCGCTAACCACAACCGGCCTATGGCGAATCCCATCGGATGGTGGAAAACCCACACGAGTGGAGGAATTGCCCGATGGTGCGCTATGGCCGCAGGTGTTGCCCGGCTCCCAGGCCGTGTTGTTTTCCGCCGGCGCGGCTTCACTCGGGCAGCGAAGCATCGCAGTGGTTTCCCTGACAGATCACAAAGCGAAAACTCTGATCCAGGGAGCCAGCTACGCCCGGTATCTGCCCAGCGGACATTTGGCGTTCGTGGATCAGGGCACTCTGTTCGTTGTTCCATTTAACCTCGACCGGCTGGAGGTGAGCGGGAACAGAGTCCCTATCATGCCGGACATTGCGCTGAGCCTGTACGGCTCCGCTGACTTCGATGTCTCTCGCACCGGTCAGCTCATTTGCCGCCGCCGGCCGGGCGGTACCAAGTCAGTGATCCGGTGGCTCAGCGAGTCGGGTCCGGGATCATCCCTATTGGATGAGCCGGCCGAATACTCGTGGCCACGGTTGTCTCCCGACGGAACCCAACTCGCCTTCGTCAGGGCAAATGGCGGACAACTGAATCTCCGGGTTTATAGCTGGGCGACCGACAAACTCGTCCAGGAGATAGTTGGCCGCGAGCCCCTTACGAGCCCTGTTTGGACGCCGGATGGGAGATTCGTTGCGGTCTCCGGTTCGGCCGGTGGCATAAGGTTGCTCAGCATTGAGGGTGCAGGACCGCTGCGAACGCTGGTCGACGGAAGCGATGCACAGATTCCGTGGTCCTTTAACCCCACCGGTTCGCGCCTGGCCTTCTACCAACGCAGTCTTAATGCTGGGGGCTCTCCGGCGTTTAATCTCTGGACGGTCCCGATCCAGATGGATGGTGACGTGATCACCGCCGGAAGACCTGAGGCATTCCTGGTTTCCAACGCATTCCAAGTTTACCCGGAGTTCTCGCCGGACGGACGCTGGGTCGTGTACACCTCGCTTGAGTCCGGCACCTACGAGATTTACGTGCGAGCCTTCCCCGACAATGGACGAAAGTGGCAGATCTCGAATGGTGGAGGAGTGGTTGCGCACTGGGCAAAAGACGGAAAGCGCTTATTTTATCGAACCGTTGACCAACGTTTGATGGTTTCGGAGGTCGCGACGAGCGGCGCAGCCTTTAGGTCTCAGGCTCCGCGTTTATGGGTTGCTGTACGACTCGCCGATACAGGCGTTCTGCCCAATTTCGACGTGGCGCCTGACAGACGAATCGCTGCTCTGGTTTCGCTCCCACAGGCCGGCCAGCAGGACGAGCATCACGTTACCTTCGTGATGGATTTCCTGGCCGAAGTCCGACGGCGCGCGCCACGATGAAGGGTTGGCTCTTCCCAATGATCCAGATGGGCCTGGGCCGCTTCGCGTCCTGCGTAAGAGTGAGTGCGCGTGAACTCAAGCCGGTGCATCCCTACCATCCGCCGAACGGTAGCTCTCCCTCGGGAGGGAGATGTGTCAGCAGAGGCCGATCCACTCCGGCGGCGCGGGCCGCTTCGCTAACCACCGCTAGTTCGGTGCCATGGGCGATCAGGCGACTACCGTCGAGCGCCACCCATTGATCCGCATATGGACCTGAATGATTGGCCAGCCACAGAAATTCTTCCCGCCGGTCGTTGAACGGGGCGGCGTCCTGGACGGGCGTGTTTCCGTTTTGCGTCAAAGGCTGATCGTCCAACGTAAGGCGGACCCGCTGGCTTTCGCCCAACGAGAGCGGTTCGAGCGGTCGCAAAACCCCGTGTTCAAAAACGGCCTCAAGCTGTCTGACCATGACACCTTGATTGTAACCGTTTGGCGCGCTAGGCATTCGGCTCAATCCTCGTCCTTCTGGCGCTTTTGCATCATTTCGCGCGCCGACTTGATGTCGTCGATATCGACAATGTTGTAGCGCCGCTCCATGGAGTCGGTCCGGTGCCCGGTGATTTTCCTACGAACCACTTGCGGAACTCCGGCGCGACGCATGTTGCGCACCGCCGTTCGGCGGAGGTCGTGGAACTTCAGTTCGGGGACGCCTGCGGCCTCGCAGGCTGTAATCCAGGCCCGTCGAAAACTCTTGATGGGCTGACCGTCTCGGTGGAAGACTGAGGAGCCGCCGTTCGATTCCGCCAGCGCCCACTCCAACCACTTCCGCATGTCGCCGTCCAGGATCGGAACCGCGCGGCTATGGCCGCTTTTGGTTTCGGATGCCTTGAGAGTGATGAATGCCTGGTTCCAGTCTACTTGGTCCCAATCCCAGGCCAGAAGTTCGCCGAGCCGGACGCCCGTATGATACGCGGTGACGAACAGCGGCTTCAGAAAGTCCGGTAGCGCATCACGCAATTTGACGTCCTGCTGGTCGGTGAGGAATCCCTGCCGGGCGTTGTCCTCGCGCACCATAGGGAAGAAGGGCATGGTGACCACTTTGGCCGGTGTAGACTTGCGGCCCAGATTCAGCGCGATTCGCAGGATCGACAGTTCCCGGTTG
>JAYTKJ010000882.1:0-21221 GCA_043730365.1 Acidobacteriota bacterium
CTGGAGCGCGTTTCACGCTACCTGCTGAAGGACGCCGACAAAGATGCCAGTAAGCGGGCTCTCGAGTATTCCCGGCGCCTGGAATCGTCGCTTCGGCCGATGGAGAATCCGCAGCCGGGCAAGAACGAGGCGCGGTATCAGGAAGAAAAACGCATCGTGCTTGGCAAGGCTCTCGTCTATCAGGCGCGGGCTACCGGGAATCTGGGAAACCTTGCCGAAGCCGGCTCACTGGCCCGTAAGAGCTATCAGGAGTTTCCCTCTGCCGAGTCCGCGCGCGAGATTGCGCGCTGGGTGGAGAAGGAAGGCAAGCCGGCCGAGGCTATTACTTATCTGGCCGATGCCTTTATGATTCCCGACCCGAATTCCACCGATGAAGATCGCGCACATGATCGAGCGCGGCTGGGTGAGTGGTACACCAAGCTTAAAGGCTCCGAGGCTGGATTGGGTGACACGCTGCTGGCAGCTTATGATCGTACGCGGGCCCGGGTCGAAGAGCATAAGGCCGCGCTCAAGAAGCTTGACCCCAACGCCGGAGCGACGCAGGCGATGGAATACGTTCTCTCCGGCCTGGGGGGCGAGAAACTAAAGCTGGCCTCGTTGAAGGGCAAAGTTGTGGTGTTCGATTTCTGGGCGACCTGGTGCGGACCATGCCGCGCCCAACAGCCGCTCTATGACGAAGTGAAGGCTCGCTTTGCCGCCGACAGCAACGTGGTGTTTCTCAACGTCAGCACGGACGAGAATCGCGACATCGTCAAACCGTTTCTCGATTCCAACAAGTGGAAGAAGACGGTTTACTTTGAAGACGGCTTGTCGGCGCTGCTGCGGGTCTCCTCGATCCCGATGACGATGATCGTCAACCGGCGCGGCGAGATCGCCTCGCGCATGAATGGCTATGTGCCCGAGCGGTTTGTCGAAACGCTGAGCACTCGCATTCGCGAGGCGTTGGCGGAAAATTGATGACGCCGCCGCCGTTTGACCGCGTGATCTGGATTGTTCTGGATAGCGTGGGCATTGGCGCGATGCCGGACGCGGCGGCGTATGGCGATCCTCCGGGGTCTGACACGCTGGGCAACATCGCAATGCAACGCCCGTTGCGAATTCCCAATTTTGAGCGGCTTGGGTTGGCCAACATTCGCCCCTTCGCCGGGTTGACCGCCGCGGTGGCGCCGGTTGCCGCCTATGGCCGTTGCGCACTGGCGTCGCCGGGCAAAGATACCACTACGGGCCATTGGGAGATGGTGGGCGTGCACCTCCAGAAATCATTCCCGCTCTATCCGGATGGCTTTCCGGCGGACGTGATGGAGGCGTTTGAAAGAGCGATCGGACGGCGCACGCTGGGCAACTATTCAGCCAGCGGCACCGAGATTATCAAGGTACTGGGCGAGGAGCATGTGCGCACGGGAGCGCCCATCGTCTACACGGCGGCCGACAGCGTTTTTCAGATTGCCGCGCATGAAGAGGTGATTCCCATTCCGGAGTTGTACCGCATGTGCGACATTGCACGGGGAATCCTGAGCGGCCGTCATGAGGTGGGGCGGGTGATCGCCCGGCCATTCACCGGCCCGCCGGGCGCCTTCACTCGCACGCCCAATCGACATGACTACGCGGTGCCGCCTCCGCCGGGTATTCTGCTTGACAAGCTTGCCGAGCGGCAAGTGACAGTTACAAGCGTTGGCAAGATCTCGGACGTGTTCCTCGGGCGAGGCATTGCCGGGTCTATGAAAACCAAGAGCAATGCCGACGGGATGGCCAAGACGCTTGAGGCGATGCAGAGTGCGCCGAGCGGGTTGATCTTTGTCAATCTGGTGGACTTCGATTCGCTCTTCGGCCATCGCAATGACGTAGAAGGTTACGCCCAAGCCCTGGAAGAAGCCGACGCGTGGGCACCGTCTCTTGAAGCGGCGATGCGGCCCGGTGATCTCGCGATCTTTACCGCCGATCATGGCTGCGACCCTACGACGCCATCGACAGACCATAGCCGCGAGTACGTGCCGCTACTGGCCTTCGGCCCCCGTGTGAAGCGCGGCGTGAATCTGGGCACCCGGTCCACGCTAGCGGACATCGGGCAGACCGTGGCCGCCAACTTCGGAACCGCCATCGCCAAGGGGGACAGTTTTCTTGCATCGATTACTTCTTAGCCTCGTCCTGTTTGCCTCGCTCGCCTGGGCGCGCCCGCTGCTGGTCATTTCGATCGACGGCCTCGATCATCGTTATCTCCGTGATGCCGATCAACTCGGCCTCAAAATTCCACATCTGCGCAAGCTGTTGAAGGAAGGCGCCTGGGCCGATCACGGTGTCATCGGCGTCGTGCCCACTGTCACTTTTCCTTCGCATACGGCCATCGTGACGGGCGTGCGCCCCGATCAGCACGGCATCCTGAACAACAATCGGCCCAAAGAAGAAGGCGGCGAGCGATACTTCTTCGCCAGCATGATCAAGGCGCCTACTCTGTGGGACGCGGCCAAACGCGCGGGGCTCAAAGTGGGCGGCGTGCATTGGCCGGTGACCGTGGATTCCAAGAGCTTCGACTGGGATTTTCCTGAGCACTTCAAGAAACGTCAGGGCGCCGGGATGGACTGGCAAGCCACGGCCGAGAAGGCTACGCCCGGGCTGATCGAGAAAATGACGGCGCGATATCCTTCGATGGCTACCGAGTGGATCGATGACCGGGCACGCACACTCGCGACGATCTACCTGCTCAAGTATGAGAAGCCGGACTTGCTGCTTCTGCATTTGATCGATCACGATGCCGAGGCGCACGAGACCGGACCATTCAGCATGCACGCCAAGGCGATGGTGGAGCGCACAGATGAATTGCTGGGCGATATCATGGCGGCCAAGCCGGCCAACATGGCCGTGGCGCTGGTGTCAGACCATGGGTTCGAACGGATCGACGAGGTGTTGAACATCCGTGCGCTACTGCGTGAGGCGGGTGTCACGGGCGCAGTTACGGTGAGCGGGACAATGGTGAGCACCGATGATGAGGGCGTTGCTCGCTTCCTGCGCGGCCTGAAGAAGGCTCGCGAGATTCCCGCCGCCGAGTGGCAGCGCTTTATCCCGAATCGCCCCAAGCCGCTGGCCGCCTTTGAGCCACCCGCCCATACTCAATTCGCCACTGACCCGGCCGCGCCCGTGCACGCCAAAATTCTTCATGGTGATCACGGCCTTTGGCCGCTCCGCGCGGACTATCGCTCCACATTCATCCTTTGGACACCCGGCGGCAAGCCCGCGCGCCTTGGCGAACTCGACATGCTGTCGCTGGCGGGCCGGCTGGCGCAGGTACTCAATCTCGATTTTGGAAAGGACCCGAAAGCGCAATGAGAAAGCCCCTGATGGCAGGCAACTGGAAGATGTATAAGACGCCGGCCGGGACCGCTTCGTTTTTTGAAAAGTTCCTGCCGCTGGTGAGCGGCTCGCAACATTGCGAGGTGCTGATCTGCCCTCCTTATGTGAACATTGCCGCCGCGGTGGTGGCGACGAAGGGTTCAAACGTGGCTGTGGGCGGGCAGAACCTGTATTGGTCCACGAAAGAAGGCGCTTTCACCGGCGAGATCTCCGGGCCCATGCTCAAGACGGCGGGCTGCGAGTCCGTGATCGTCGGGCACAGTGAGCGGCGTCAGTTTTTCGGCGAGACCGATGAAACCGTGTTGAAGCGGACGCTGGCGGCGCTCGAGTCCGGGCTGCAGCCCATCGTCTGCGTGGGCGAACGGCTTGAAGAGCGCGAGGGCGGACGCACGGCCGCCGTGCTCGAGACGCAGTTCCACGACGGTGTCTCCAAGCTCGCCCCCGAGCAGTTTGCCCGTATCGTGATCGCGTATGAACCGGTCTGGGCGATCGGCACCGGCAAGACGGCCACGCCGGAAATGGCGGCTGACGCACATCGAACGCTGCGTGGACTCGTCGAGGCTGCCTACGGCAAAGACGCCGCCGCGTCGGTCCGGATCCTGTACGGCGGCAGCGTCAAGCCGGACAATGTGAAGGGTCTGATGGCGCAGCCCGAGATTGACGGCGCGCTGGTGGGCGGCGCCAGCCTTGAGCCGGTCAGCTTTGCCTCCATCGTCAATTTTTAGCGAAAGGACCGCCGAATGGCGCTGAGAAATGCCAAAGCAACCTACCAGATAAAGGTCACGCTGCGTGGCGTCAAGCCTCCAATCTGGCGCCGGCTACACGTCGAAGCGGACATGAGTCTGTCGCAATTGCACGAGGTGCTTCAAGTGGCGATGGGGTGGCATGGTTACCACCTGCACGAGTTCGAGTGTGGCGGTGAGCGATTCGGGCCGCCGGACTATGCTGAAAACTTTGGGCTGCCACCTGTCCGTAGCGAGCGCACAACTCGATTATCCAGCGTGCTGAGCAGAGCCGGCGCCAAGGCGTTGTACTCGTATGATTTCGGCGATGGATGGGAACACAGCATCGTGCTGGAGAAAGTGCTCGAGCCGGAGCCGGGGCGCGCCCATCCAGTATGCGTGGCCGGCAAGCGCAATTGTCCACCCGAAGACTGCGGCGGTCCGTACGGATACTACATGAAATTGGAGGCTCGCAACGATCCCGGGCATCCTGAACACGGTGAGACCCTGGAGTGGATGAGCGAAGATTTCGACCCTGAAGCGTTCTCGATTGAGGCAGTCAACCGGCGCCTTGCATGAAATCACTTAGGGCGGCCGTCCCTCTTCGGTTCCTTGCCGGGCAACGCGGCCGGATTCTCATTTATTCGTTCCCTGAACTTGCCGCGCAGGCTGGCGGCGAGCGACACGCTGGCCTCACCGTACTTGTCTCGCATCGCGTCCGCCGCGCCCAGCGCCCGGCGCCACTGGTCTGAGCGGCCTTGATCGAGGAGGCTCAGCTGGCCTTCCTGGATGTCGAGGTTGCCCACTTGCACACCCAGCAAGCGGATCGGCTTGCCGGTCCAGTTCCTCGCAAATAGCGAGCGTACTTCAGCCAGAATCTCGTTGTCCACTTGCGTGGCATGGTCAAGGGTGTGGGCGCGGGTGAAGGTGGAAAAATCCGAGTAGCGGAGTTTCAACTGCACGGTGCGCGTCCAGAGGCTGTGCTCACGCAGCCGGCGGCAAACCATCTCGGTGAGCCGCGCCAGAGTTGCGTCGAGTAAGGCACGATCCGCGGTGTCGATGTCGAAAGTATTTTCATGGCTGATCGACTTCGGATCGTCGCTGGCGCCAATCGGCGTATCGAACCACCCGCCCGCATCTCCGCCGCGCGCCTTGCCCGCCAGCGCCAGCCCCCACTTGCCGAATTTCTGTTCGAGAAACGCCGCATCGAGCGCCGCCAAGTCTCCCACCTTGCGAATCCCCAACGCGTGCAGGTTCTTTTCCATCACCGCCCCTATGCCCGGGATCTTGCGCACCTCAAGCGGCGCCAGAAAGCGGGCCTCTTGCCCGGGCATCACCCACAGCACACCGTTCGGCTTGGCTTGGTCTGAACAGACCTTGGCTACCAGCCGCGCGGTGGAGATGCCGATGGAGCAGTTCAACTGCGTCTTCTCCTTGATCTTCGAGTGCAGTTTGTGCGCCGCCAGCAGCGGGGGGCCGTGAAGACGTTCGGTGCCAGTGAGATCAAGATAGGCCTCGTCGATTGACGCCATGCCCACCGATGGCGTGAAAGACTCGAGCACCTCGTGTACGCGGCCCGAGTATTCGCGATATCGCGACGGATGGCCTTCGACAAAGATCGCATGCGGGCACAATTTATAGGCCGTACGCAGCGGCATGGCCGAGTGGACGCCGAATTTGCGCGCGGCGTACGAGGCGGCCGAGACGACGCCGCGCTGGTCGGACTTGCCGCCCACGACGACAGGCTTGCCTTTGAGCGACGGGTCATACAACTCCTCGACGGAAACGAAGAAGGCATCCATATCGAGGTGGAAGATGACCGGCTGTGGTGGTGTCGGCGGCGGCGATGGCATGACTCTCTCAAGGCCAGTATTGCGCGGACATGACGCGGGGCCAACCGGCCAGATCCTGGGCGGTCTCAGCGGCGCGCCAACGCGGGCTCAGTAGGGCAAGGACGTTCGCCTGGGCGCGATACCCGATCTCCATGACGATCCAGCCGCCGGGCCGGAGAATGCGTTCGACGCCGACGAGCAGCCGCGCGTAGATTTCAACGCCAGTGGGTCCGCCAAACAGCGCCACGGCTGGTTCGAAATCCCGCACCTCACGCTGGAGATGTTCACGCTCGGAGTCGGGAATATAGGGCGGATTTGAAAGCACGATGTCGAAGACGGCGGGACCAAAGGCTTCGCTCAAATCACAGGCGACAGCGCCTTCGATGGCGGCGCGGAGGTTACGGGCATTGCCGACGGCCACCGCCAACGCAGCAGGGGAAATATCGGAGAGCCACGTGGGCGCACCAGTCTCGATCTGCCATGTCACGCCGATGGCGCCCGAGCCGCAGCCGATATCGACCGTGCGCCCTCGGCGGTCAGGCGGCGTCCGCGCCAGCGCCACTTCAATCACATGTTCGGTCTCAGGGCGGGGAATCAGCACGTCTGGCGACACGTGAAACGGCCGGCCGTACCACTCCTGGACTTTGGTGATGTACTGCGTCGGCTTACCCTGCAGGCGCTCATGCAAGTAGCGGCCATAGTGAATCCATGCCAGTTCGGACATCTCCTCATCGCCATGAGCGTAGAGAAAAGATTTGTCGCGCTGTAAGGCGTGGCAAAGCAAGACTTCGGCGGTGAGCCGCGGCACGCCGATGGCGCTTTGCTCAAATAGTTGCGTGCCTTGATCGAGCGCCTGGCGCACGGTAAGCCGCATAACCCAAGCCTTAAGCGGGCGGAGGCGGCGGGTTCGGGGTGTTGCCGCCGCCGGGGCCGTCAGTGCCTTCGAGCTTCTTCTGCTGGAAGTAATCGACCACCGCGTCAATCAGTGGAGTAAGTTGGCCCTGCATGACCAGATCGAGCTGATGGAGCGTGAGACCGATGCGGTGATCGGTGACGCGATTGTCTTTGAAGTTGTAGGTCCGGATCTTCTCGCTACGATCGCCTGAACCCACCATGCTCCTGCGCTCGGCGCCGATCTCGGCCTGCTGCTTGGCCATTTCGATTTCATACAGCCGGGAGCGCATGACACGCTCAGCCTTGGCGCGGTTCTTGATTTGCGACTTTTCGTCCTGGCAGGAAACAATTGTGCCGGTGGGCAGGTGCGTCATCCTGACGGCTGAGTAGGTGGTGTTCACCGATTGCCCGCCCGGGCCAGACGAGCAGAAGGTATCGATGCGAATGTCCTTGGCCTCTAGCTTGATGTCCACCTCTTCGGCCTCGGGCATGATGGCGACCGTGATGGTGGAAGTGTGTATGCGGCCCTGCGTTTCGGTGGCCGGCACGCGCTGCACCCGGTGCACTCCACCCTCGAACTTGAGCTTGCTGTAGACTCGCGTACCGCTGAAGATGGCGATCACTTCCTTCATGCCGCCGACGGAAGACTCGCTGGTGTTCAGCACCTCAACCTTCCAGCCCTGCGTTTCCGCCCAGCGGGCATACATGCGGAAGATCTCGCCGGCAAAGAGGGACGCTTCGTCGCCGCCGGTACCGCTGCGAATTTCCACAATCACGTTCTTCTCGTCGTTGGGATCCTTGGGCAGCAGCAGAACCTTGATCTCTTTTTCGAGCCTCTCCATGATCGGCTCCACCCGCGATATGTCGTCCTGCGCCATCTGGCGCATTTCAGCGTCGGACTCGGTCAGCATGGCGCGGGCGCCCTGCAGATCGGCATCGGCCTTCTTCCACTGCCGGTAGGCTTCCACCACTTCGGACAAGTCCATATGGGCCTTGGCTGTCTTGCGGTAGGTATCGGGATTGTTGATGACTTCCGGATCGGCCATCTGAGCATTGAGCGCTTCGAAACGCTGCTCGAGAGTGTCGAGACGCTGGCGATATTGCATGAATTATGAGAACAGCTTTCGGGGGCTTAGGAGAGGACCAACTGGCCACCCTGCCGTCGTTCCAGATCCATCGCGCCTTGGAGAGCCTTGATCGCGATTTCGGCTTGGCCGTCGTCGGGCGGTTGCGTGGTGATGCGTTGTAGCCAGAGTCCGGGTGAGGTGAGCAGCGTCATCAGGACGCCTTGCTGGCGGGCGGCAAAACGGATAATTTCGTAGCTCAATCCGGCGATCACCGGCAGCAGGACGATGCGGCTGGCGAATTTGGCGGCGAATCCGTCCACCGGTATCACCGTGTAGATGGCCATCGAGATGAGCATCACGGTGATCAGGAAGCTGGTGCCACAGCGTGGATGGAAGGTTTGAAAGCTCTGCGCGTTTGCAACGCTGAGATCGCGGCCCGATTCAAAGTTAAACACCACCTTGTGCTCGGCGCCGTGATACTCAAACACCCGGCGGATGTCCTTCATCCTCGACATGGCGAAGAGGAAGCCCAGGAAAATGAGGATGCGGATGACGCCGTCCACCAGATTGAAGGCGACGCGGCCGTTCAACTCCGGCCAGACCTTGGCCAGTTGCGTGGCGATCCACAGCGGAACGAACTTGTAGGCGAAGATGAAGAACGCCAGCGACAGGACCAACTGCACCGTCATCATCGTGTTGGAGAACGGCTTGGACTTCGATTCCGAGCCCTGGGCGGGGGCGGCGGCGGCGAGTATTCCGGGCGCGAGCGAGTTCATCGCCAGCGTGGAAACGGCGGCGGCGCCGGTCTTGCCCTTGGCCTCTTCTTCCATGGCGACATTGGCGGAAAACTGCAGCGCTTTAACGCCGAGCGACATGGCCTGTCCAAGCGTACCAAGGCCGCGCAGCATCGGAAATCTGAAGATGGGGTATTTCTCGGAGACCTTGGCCAGTTCCTTCGTTTCATAAACGATGGTTCCGTCCAACTTGCGCACGGCAATGCAATAGCTGTGCGGGGCGCGCATCATCACGCCCTCCATCACGGCCTGACCGCCGATAAGCGTCTCTTCGCCGCTTTCGAGGGCCGGCAGCATCTGCAGATGCGTCCACATGCGGAACTGATCTCGCCAAGACACTGGGATGGATTGACTCCTAGACTTCATTATAACAACTGCGCCAACTCCTGCATTCGGCGTAGACCGTGCGACAATGACGCTTTACTCTTTCTGCCCAACTGCATGCTCAAAAGCATCACCGTGCATGGTGCGCGCCAACACAACCTGCGCAACATCGACGTCACCATCCCGCGACAAAGCCTCACGGTTGTCACCGGGCTGAGCGGCTCGGGGAAATCCTCGCTCGCGTTTGACACCATCTACGCCGAGGGTCAGCGCCGATACGTTGAGACGCTGTCCCCTTACGCGCGGCAGTTCCTCGACCAGATGGAGCGCCCCGACGTGGACTCGATTGAAGGGCTTAGCCCCGCCATTTCAATCGAACAGAAAACCACCAGCCGCTCACCTCGCTCCACCGTCGGCACCATTACCGAGATCTACGATTATCTGCGCGTGCTGTTCTCCTCCATCGGCGTTCCACATTGCCCGTCGTGCGGCCTCGAGATCACGCCGCAATCGACGCAGGCCATCATCGAACAAATCACCTCGCGGATGCAGGACGAGCGGATCATGATCCTGGCGCCGATGGTCCGCGGGCGCAAGGGCGAGTATAAGAAAGAACTGGAGAAACTTCAGCGGCAGGGCTTTGTACGCGCACGCATCGATGGTGAATTGCGGCAGCTTGATGAAGAGATTTCGCTGGATAAGCGCAAGAACCACACCATTGAGGTTGTGGTGGATCGGCTGGTTGTGAAGGCCGGGTTGGCCGAACGTTTGGAGGCGTCCGTGCAGACCGCCACCAAACTGGCTGAAGGTTTGGTGATCGTGGCCCTAGTGGGCGGCGGCGAGTATCTCTACTCGCAGAAGTTTGCCTGCCCGGAGTGCGGCACCAGCATTCCGCAACTGGAGCCGCGGTCATTCTCGTTCAACAGCCCGTTCGGCGCCTGCGAGGATTGTCATGGCCTCGGGAACAAATGGAGTTTCGACGCGTCCAAGCTGCTGGTCGACACCGCGCGCCCGCTCCTTGACGGCTGCATGGGCGGGCCGGGCTCAAGTTCCAGTGGCTTGCTGACAGCGGTTGAAGCCTACGCCAAGAAAGCCAAGATCAAGATCGAAAAGCCGTTTGACCAGTTATCGGCCAAGCACCAGGGCGCGCTGCTCGACGGCGCGGACAATTTCCCTGGCATCCTGAAGATGCTTGACGACGCTTATGAGGAGGCCAGCGAGGGTTACAAGGAATGGCTCTTCGAGGGCATGTCTCCCACGCTGTGTTCGGCGTGCAAAGGCGCGCGGTTGAAGCCAGCCAGTCTTGCGGTCCGCGTCAAAGGCGCGACCATCGGCGAGTTAGTAAGTCACGGCCTGGGCCAGGCCAAGGAAATAGCCGCTGCCTGGCAGTTGGACCCGCGCGAGCGGAAGATCGCCGGGCGGATCGTCCAGGAAGTAGTCGATCGCTTGGATTTCCTCTGCGAGGTGGGGCTCGAGTATCTGAGCTTGCAGCGATCGGCCGCCACTTTGTCGGGCGGGGAAGCCCAGCGCATTCGGCTGGCCACGCAGATCGGTTCCAAATTGCGCGGCGTCCTCTATGTGCTTGACGAGCCTTCGATCGGTCTCCATCCGCGCGACAACGACCGGCTGATTACCACGCTCGGACGGCTCCGCGATCTTGGCAATACCGTGCTCGTGGTTGAGCATGACGAAGAGACGATTGAGCGAGCGGATTACGTAATCGATTTGGGTCCAGGCGCAGGCCGGTTGGGCGGCGCACTGGTGGCGGCGGGCAAACCGGCCGACATTCGCGCCAACCCTGAGTCACTCACGGGACAATATCTGTCTGGCCGCAAGGCGATTCCGATGCCGCAGTTCCGGCGCCATCGCAATAGCGGCAAACTGGTGATCAGCGGGGCTCGGGAGCACAATCTCAAAGACCTCAAAGTCGAATTCCCCCTGGGCCTCTTGATCGCCGTGACTGGTGTCTCCGGGAGCGGCAAGTCCACCCTGGTTCACGATATTCTCTACCGTGCCTTGTCGCAGTCGGTCTACGGTTCACGCACCAACCCGGGCAAGTTCACAAGGATCGAAGGTCTGGAGTTGGTTGACAAGGTGATTGAGATTGACCAGTCTCCAATCGGCCGGACGCCGCGTTCGAACCCCGCTACTTACACCGGTACCTTCACGCCGCTTCGTGACTTGTTCGCCATGCTGCCGGAGTCACGGGAACGCGGCTATAAACCGGGCCGCTTCAGCTTCAACGTGAAGGGCGGACGCTGCGAGGCTTGCCAAGGTGATGGTTTGAAGCGGATTGAAATGAATTTCCTGCCCGACGTCTACGTTGCCTGTGACGTGTGCCGCCGCCGCCGCTATAACCACGAAACGCTGCAGGTGAAGTACAAAGGTAAGTCGATCGCCGATTTTCTGGAAACCACGATTGAAGACGCATTGCCGCTGCTTGAGAATATTCCGCCAATCCACGCCAAGCTGAAGACGCTGGTGGATGTGGGCCTCGGGTATCTTCACCTTGGCCAGTCTTCCACAACGCTTTCGGGTGGCGAGGCGCAGCGCATCAAGCTCGCCCGGGAACTGAGCCGCCGGCAGACCGGCAAGACCTTCTATATTTTGGACGAGCCCACCACCGGGCTGCATTTTGAAGACGTGAATCGTCTATTGGAAGTTTTGCAGAAGCTGGTCGAACTCGGCAACACTGTGCTCGTCATTGAACACCATCTTGACGTGATAAAGTCGGCTGACTGGATCATTGATCTCGGTCCGGAAGGCGGCGAGAAGGGCGGGCAGATTGTCGCCATTGGCACGCCGGAGGAGGTGGAGCGCAATCGCCGCAGTTACACCGGCCGCGCACTCTCTAAGTTCTTCTTGAAAGGGGCGCGCGCATGACCAAGTATCAGGCTAAGCCGCTAGACTTCGCCAAACTCAAGACGGTTTCGCTGCATGGCCGCGGTGGTAAAGTGCGCGTTGATCACTTCGCCAGCACTGCCAACAAGGGTATGGGCACTGGAGCGCTCCTCGATTCGCTCCCGAAGTTGCTCGCGGCAGACCAATTGCGGGGCGTGGTGACAGCGTTGGAATCGGCGCGCACCAATCGCCGAGCCATCCTGTGGGGCCTCGGCGGCCATGTTATCAAGTGCGGTCTCGCCCCCGTGCTGCTTGACCTTATGCGCCGCGGTTGGATAACAGGCTTCGTGTTAAATGGGGCGGCCGCTATTCACGATTTTGAAATCGCCCTCGCCGGCCACACCAGTGAAGATGTGGAGGCGGTGTTGCCCGATGGTAGCTTCGGTTCGGCTGAGGAGACCGGACGCGAGATGAATCGCGCTTTTTCCGAGGCCCGGCGCGATGGCATCGGGGGCGGGGAAGCCTTGGGCCGCTTACTCGACTCTATCGCCGACCCGCGCTACGCTTCGCAGAGTCTGGTGCTCGAAGCGTGGCGCGCCAACGTGCCGGTGACCGTCCACATTGCCGTGGGCACTGACACGCCGCACACGCATCCTAGCGCGGTGGCCGAAGACATCGGCCACGCTACCCATACCGATTTCCGTCTCGTGAGTTCGCTGGTAACCGGGCTCGATCAAGGCGGAGTGTTTCTGAACGTTGGCTCAGCCGTGGTGCTGCCCGAAGTCTTTCTCAAAGCCGTGTCGACGGTGCGTAACCTCGGTCATTCGCTGGGGGCTTTCACGACGGTGAATTTCGACATGATTCAGCACTACCGGCCCAAGGTGAATGTCGTCGAGCGGCCGCACGCGCAGAAGGGTGGCAAAGGTTATTCGCTTACCGGCCATCATGAAATCATGATTCCGTTACTGGCTGCTATCTTGATTGACCGCGAAGCATGAGTGACGCCCCACAATCCGGCGCTACGCGGCCATCGCCTGTTCCCGGCGCCCCTGTCTTCTGGGATTATCAGGACTTGGTCTTGTTTGGCGGCGCCCTGCTGCCATCGCTGCTCTTGGGGGGAATTGTCGCGGCGACGGCCCGCCGGTTGTTGGGCGCGAGCAAAGGGGTTGAAGGTTTCGTCGTCCAGTTCGTCGCCTACAGTAGCTGGTTTCTCGCTTTGTATTTCATCTTTCGCCTCCGCCACCAGCAGCCATTCTGGGAGTCCCTGTCCTGGCGGCCCTCCGCGGCTGGTCTGGCGCGTAGTTTCTCGGCCGGCCTGGCGGTAGCGGTGGGGTTGATCTTCATTTCGGCGTTTCTGGACAAGCCACCCGGTGTGTCGCCGATGCAGGAACTTCTCAGCAACGAATCTACCCTAATCCTGGTTGGAGTGTTCTCGACAACCTTGGGTCCGTTGTGTGAGGAACTGGCATTCCGGGGCTTCCTGATGCCTCTGCTTGCTCAGACCTTTGGCGTAGCCGCGGGAATCGTGCTGGCCGCGGTTCCCTTTGCCGTGGCGCACGCACCTCAATATGCTTACTCATGGCGTCATGTAGCGTTGATCGGTCTGGCCGGCGTAGCCTTCGGTTGGACTCGCTTCAAGACCGGTTCCACCGCATCGGCCGCCGCCATGCATGCCGCCTACAATTTCATTATCTTTGCCGGCCTTCTTTACGAGAAATATCAATGGTAGAAACAATTCAATGGACCACCGAGGGCGTGGTCATGATCGATCAGACCAAGTTGCCCCGGGAAACGGTCTTTGTCACTTGCCGTAACTACGAGGAGGTGGCTGAAGCCATTCGTTCGATGGTGATCCGCGGAGCGCCGGCCATCGGCGTCGCGGCTGCCATGGGCGTCGCGATCGGCGTAAGTCAGGCTGATCCAGCCAAACTTGATGAAGAGTTTGGAG
Organism: Acidobacteriota bacterium; assembly: GCA_043730365.1. Classification (GTDB taxonomy): domain Bacteria; phylum Acidobacteriota; class Terriglobia; order Bryobacterales; family Bryobacteraceae; genus VFZP01. The sequence continues at coordinate 13,768 of JAYTKJ010000882.1, forward strand.
CGATCTGCTCGGTGCTGGCCGCCACTCGCCCCACCGCTGTCAATCTGTTCTGGGGCATTGAGCGGATGAAGAAGAAGTACGCGTCGTTGCGCGGCCGCCCGGCGGCGGAAGTTTCCGCGGCTCTCGCAACCGAGGCGCAATTGGTGCGCACCGAAGATATCGAAATCAATCGGGCGATGGGGGTTCACGGAGCGGCGCTGATCCCCGACGTCTGCACCGTGCTGACCCACTGCAATGCGGGCGCCTTGGCGACGGCCGGTTACGGGACGGCTCTAGGCGTTATCCGTGCGGCGGTTGAATCCGGCAAGAAGATCGATGTCTTTGCCGACGAGACGCGGCCCTTCCTGCAGGGCGCTCGCCTCACAGCGTGGGAACTCCAGCAGGACGGGATCCCTACCACGCTCATCACCGACAATATGGCGGGTCACTTCATGAAGGCCGGCCGCATCGGTTGCGTCGTGGTAGGAGCGGATCGCATTGCCGGCAATGGCGACGTGGCGAACAAAATCGGCACTTACTCGGTGGCGGTGCTGGCGAAGGAGAACAACGTTCCGTTTTATGTGGCCGCACCGATTTCCACGCTTGACTTGTCGCTCGAGTCAGGAGAGCAGATTCCGATTGAGGAACGTTCCTCGCGCGAGGTCACGGAGGTGTTCGGCGTGCCGGTTGCGCCGGTGGGAATTGCGGTGCAGAATCCCGCTTTCGACGTAACTCCGAATCGCTATGTGACAGCGATTATTACCGAAAAGGGTGTCGCGCGTGCGCCGTTTGGAGAGTCGCTAAGGCGCCTGGCTAGCCAGTGAGTCTGGCCAAACTCTACTATTTGCACGAAGGGCTGCCGCGGCAGACTCCTGGCAGTGAGTTGTCCACGCGCCGGGCCATTGAGGGGCTGGGTCCCGTGCCGCGCGATCTTGGCGCACTCGATATCGGCTGCGGCACTGGGCGCTCGGCGGTCCTGCTGGCCCAGGAGCTAGGCGCGCGTGTGACGGCGATCGACATTCACCAGCCGTACCTCGATAGTTTGTCTGCCACTTCCCAGCGTTCCGGACTTTCCGCTCTCATCAAGCCCGTCAACATGTCGATGGCGAAAATGCAGTTTGAGCCAGCCAGCTTCGATTTGATCTGGTCCGAGGGCTCGGCCTACTTTGTGGGTATCCGGCGTTCACTGGAGCTGTGGTTCCCCTTGCTGAAGGATACTGGGCGGGCCGTCTTCTCGGAGTTATGTTGGCTCACCGAAGACCGGTCTCGGGAAGCCGTTGAATACTGGGCGTCGGCCTACCCGGCGATGGAGCCGGCGGCGGCGCACCTCGCTGCCGCCAAGGAAATCGGATACACCGTCTGCGATAGTTGGACGATTCCGGAGCAGGACTGGTGGGATGAGTATCTTAATCCGCTGCAACTTCGCATGGCCGCGCTGGCGGAGGAGGCTTCGCGAGACGAGCAGTTGGCTGAGTTGATGGCCGAGTCCCGCCGTGCCATTGAACTGTACCGGCGCCATTCGGCCAGCTTCGGCTATGTCTTCCACACTGTTTCGAAGCCGCGCTCACTCCCGCTTTAAGCTCCGATGCATCGCTTTGCGCGCTAGCCACCAGCGCGGTAACAGGCTCTCGCGATAGTCGGCCCAGTTGGACAGGACGACGAAGAGACCGAAGCTAATCGCCAGCACCGAGAACGCCGTCACGAACACGATCGAAAGCCAATGTTCACGGGTTTCCTGGAAGAGAGTAGAGGCGAACTTGCCCCCAAAATTCATCCCGAAGAAGCCCGTCACCACGGCGCCGGCGCCCAGAATCAGGCTGAGCATGGCGACGCGGTTGATGGCCTCGGTGTTGCGGAACTGATAGTAGGTATGGATCGATTCATTGAGCTTGTCGATCTCTTGCTCGATTTCCGCCTTCATCGAGTCGATCCGGTACTCGCGCACTTGCAGGGCGAAGTGTTCGCTCTCCTCGTCTTTGTTCGCTAATTCGTCAAAGTACCAGTAGTTGGAGAAATGCAGAAAGTCAGCGCGAAGCTCAGCAGCCATGCGGATGTTGTCGGTGGCGATGCGCCCGGATGGCTGATCCTGGTGCAGACGGCGCGAGACCAGCGCCGTGCGCTCGGCAAAATCCAGCAGCGTCGCGCGATAGAAGATGCTCACCTGCGCCATGAGTAAGTAGCGGGTCAGGAACATCCGATAGACCAGGAAGCCTTCGTCCAGTTTGTGCTCGCCGCATTCGAACTGCCCGATGCATAACGTCACGTTGGAGTAGGTCGTAAAGCCGTAGTAAGTGCCCTGGTGAGACCAGCGCGTGTAAAGCTGCCGCGCCATGGTCTGACGGATGAAAACCGGGTCGTAGCGATAGTTTGCACCGAACCTGTCCACGTAGAGCACGCGGCTGAGCAACTGTTGGTACTCCTCAGAATCGACGTAGTTCTCGGGCATGCTTTGCGGCGCCAGTTCGACGTAGGTGTAGACCACCATCCGTTCGTCCAGCACCGGCTCGTACTCGCGTTGGGCGTAGTCGGCGAAATAGAGCAGCGCTTGAATGGTCTTGGCGAGCGGCGGCTGGAAGCCGACCATGGCGGCTTCTTCGAAGCGCTCTTCGATAAGCGTCTGCGAAACAGTTTCTCCGGCGGCGTTCTGACGGTCCAACACAAACGCCAAACGGCTGGGCATGCGGCCCTCGCGTATCTGACGGCGGCTGGACGGGTGGATCTTCCGCATCATTTCGTTAATCCACAGGGCGTCCCTGACGGGTAGGTCCTGGGCTTCGAGACCGATCGCCAGTGTGCCGATTCCGTTGGCGTACATGTTCAGCTTGAGATCGGTGACTTCAATGCGCGCTCGCCTTCCCTTGGCGTCCTCGGCCTCGAACCAGAGCCGCTTGCCCTCGAGCGGAATCCGGTAGAAGTGGAGAAGCGATTCGCGCTCGCCACCCTCGCCCCACAGGTCTACGCAATCAAAGAAAACACGCCGGACGTAGGGGTGAAAGAAGACCATGTCCTGATAGGACACCGAGTCCATGTCGAACCGTTTGTAAGGCGTGCGCTTCCACGCCCCGAGCGCCTCCAGGAGAGGGCCGGCAAATGAAACCCCGGGCAGACGTACCCATTCCTCGAGTCCGGCAATCCACTGTGGATGCTTACACCAGATCCCGCGATGGTCTTCGGCCACGGCTTCCTTGTCCACTGCAAAGGGAAACAGGAAGTAAGTATTGAGATGCTGAACGCGGACCGACTCGTTCATGGTTTCGACTCGGCCAGCGTGAGCGCGTTCCAGATCAGATTCATCGTAAGGTAACTTTGCGCGCGGTACTGCGGGCGCATGCCAAACAAGATCGCGCGGCCTTTACCCATCGGGACCTCTACGAGCGCGGCTCGATTGGCCAAATGCCTTTCGCCGAGTAACCAGCCGGACGCCAGCAGATCGGAGGCTGGATAATTCGCGATGGCGCGGGCCGGTGAGCCGGCGGGAATCTCCCAGGCTGGACTCTCCTCAAACCACACGGGCAGGCTGGCCGGCAGGCTCTGCGTTAGCGGATGCGAGGTGTCGAGCGTGACGCGCAGCAGAGAGCCCGGGCAATAGAAATCGCGGTTCGGGATCCCCCGCAACGCGTTCCGAACCGGCAGATTTAAGTGGCCGACCGCGAAGTTACTGGCATCGTTGAAAAAGAGCAGCGTGCCCCCCTGCTGGGCAAACTCGATCAACGCTTTCGCGCCGGCATCGCCCAGCCCACCTGTCAATTCCGGCGGCATGGTGCCGGAGCGGTAACCAGTATTGATGGCGGCGGGACCCTGGTCCGGGAAAACAATCGCGTCATACCTTATTCTGAGCTGCCCGGCCAGTACGTCGGCGTTCTTCACCGATTCGAAAGGTACGTTCATTTGCTCAAAGATCCAGCGTGTCCAGCCTTCGTCCATCGCCGGCAGGTTGCTGTGATAGACGCCAATCCGGCGGCGGCGGATTTCGGCCAGCCGGGGCGGCGCGGGCTTAGGCAACTCGTCAAAGCTGGTGGAAGCGGGGGCGAGCTTGGCGGGGAAGGGAGTCAGCACGGCGTCGACGTCCACGCCCATCAGCATAGGTAGAGTGTGCGCCGTAACGTCGTAGGGCCGCCTGGGTGGGCCGCCTGGATACTGACGTAAGTCTGGATACGTCTGCTTTTCGAGCAGCGCCTTGGCAAAAGCGCCATACGGCTGTTGCATGCGAATTACGTAACTACCGGCGGGATACTCTTTGCCGCCCGCGGCGAAGGGCGCTGGCGCCTTCTCGATCTCCACCATTCCGAACGCCAGCGTCTCAAGCAGCTTGCGGAGCGCACCGGGATCGCGTTGGCTGGCGCTCAGCACAAAAGCATAAGGACTGGTGCGCGCCACCGCTTTGCTACCAATCTTGTAGAACGCCTGCAGCAGATCCTGGCGCCGCGCTGCCGCTTGCCATAGACAAGACTCCCAGGCAATCTCCTGGTATTCAATGATGTCTCGCAGTCTCCACTCGCCGCCTTGCCAAGGTTCCAGATGATTCCACGAAGACTCGCGCGGATTGTAGCCGAGGGCGCTGCTGGCAATCTCTTCCGGCTTTATGTTGACCGGCGTACCCAGCCGCGCGCTGGCCGATTCACTCAAGATGCGCAGGCCGCCGTGATAACCCTGATAGTTGCGGGCCGGCGTCCAAAAGTCATAGATCGAGTTAATGGCCACGCCCTGCTTGCCTGCCGCGGTCAGGTCCGCCGCCATGCCGGTCCCGATCATGTTACAAAGCTGCACAATGATTGGATCCACGTTGGGCTCGATCGGGTCAAGCCAGGGCGGGATGAACATTCGCGAGGCATTGGCGCCCTGTTGATGCACGTCGTAGACGATTTGCGGATGCCACACGTTGTGCAGCTGCGAAATAGCGATGCGAGTTTCCTGCTGCGAGAAGATGTACCAATCGCGATTGTTGTCGTGCCCCACATACTTCTGATAGAGCTCTGGTGGCGACGTGCCTTCATAGGGCGTGCCGAGCGTCTTGACGTACCAGTCGCGCACAATGTCGACGCCATCGGGATTCAGCGACGGAACGAGGATGAAGATCACGTTCTCGAGAATCGCGGCGAACTTGGCGCGCTCTTCGGTGAGAATGCGATGGGCAAAATCGACGGCCGTCAGCGTCGAGCCCACCTCGGTGGAATGGATCGAGCAAGTGATCATGACGACAACCTTGCCCTCGGCGGTGAGCCGCGCCGCCTCAGCCTCGGTGGTCTTGCGCGGATCGGCCAGGCGCTGTTGGATGTCGCGATACCGGTCCAGCTTCTTCAAGTTGACGGGCGAGGAAATCCAGGCGGCGATGAAGTCTCGTCCACCCGTGGTTTTGCCTAGCTTGCGCACCAGTACGCTGTCGCTGGCCTTGTCGAGCGCTTCAAAATACGACACCGTCCGAGCCCACTCGATCAGCTTGCGATCTTCGCCCATACGGTGCCCAAAGTGCGATTCGGGGGTCGGAATTGCCGCCACGCCCAGCGAGGCTGCCAGGAGAATGGCGGAGCCCAGGCGACGGATCATGCGCGATTCAGTTCTTTCCAGAGCGCGCGATACCAAACGAGGAATCGTTCCGGCTCTTTGCTCTCCTGACATTCGCAAAGCGTGTAGCGGTCATAGTTCATCTTGCGCAGCAGCGTGAACAATTCCCGCCACGGGTAAGCCGGATCGGCCAGTTCGTTGATATGTACGTTCTTGATATGTGGCCGCAGCAAATCGAAATACTGCTTGACGCTGCCGTTGACGATGTCGGTGGGGTTCGAATTCCAGCAGACTCCGACGTTGTCATGCTTGGCAGCCTTCATGATCGCGGCCGCCACGGGCGGGTCTTGCGTGTCGCGGCCGTGGACCTCCATCCAGATCTCCACGCCTTTGCCGGCCCCGTAATCGCCGAGTTGACGAAGCGCGTCGCCGATGCCCGAGATAGTCTTCTCTCGCGGCACGTCCTTGGGCAGGCCGTTGGGCCGAACCTTGACGCCCCACGCCCCGGTGTCGTGCGCGAGATCGATAAATGCTTTGGCGTCGGCGACGTTCTTGGCGCGCACGGCCGGGTCCGGCGAATGGAACTCGGCGACGCTGCCGTAGCTGAGCAACCGCACTTTGGAGCGCTCAAAGCGGGCGCGAATCTTGTCGCGCTCGGCGGATCCGAGCGACGGCTCCACGCCGTGCTTGTGCGAGGTGCGGAGTTCGACCGCCTCAAAGCCGGCCTTCTCAAGCTTGCCGATCAGAGTCTCGAGATCCCAATCCTTGCAGATGTTGTAGGTGACAGCGCCGAGCAGCATAGTTTTTTCCTCCCCGCTATGGTATCAGCGCCAGCAACCGGTCAATCTCGTCTGGCGCAATGTAGAAGTGCGGCGAGGTGCGCACCCAGCCTTGGCGCGGAGCGGTGATGATCCCGTGGTCCCGCAGGGTCTTGACGGTCAGACGGGCGTCCACGCCCGGCTTGCGGAACGTCACGATGCCGGAGCCGGTTTCGGCGGTGCGCGGTGCGATCAACTCGCAACCCTTGTCTTTCACGCCGGCCTCGAGCCGGTCTGCCAGCGCCAGCACCTCCGGCATCACCTTGTCCACGCCCACGCCGTTCAGGAACTCGATCGAGGCGCGCAAGCCAAAGATGGCGATCGTGGTGAGGGTGCCGCACTCATAGCGCCCGGCGTCCGGCCGGAGCGTCATGTCTCGCGAGGCGTAGTCCAGATAGGAGATTGAATTCGTCCAGCCAAACTCCACGGGCTCGACGGAATCCATCCGGTCTTTCTGAATGTACAGGACGCCGCAGCCTTCGGGGCCCAGCAGCCACTTGTGGCCGTCGGCCGCCAGCGCATCGATGTGGCTTCGCCGAACGTCGATCGGAAAGACTCCCATGCCTTGAATCGCGTCGACGAAGAAGAAGCATCCGCGCCGGTGACAGATCTCGCCGATCGCATCGAGGTCCACGCGGTGACCAGACAGGTAGTTGACGAAAGAGACGGCCAGGAGCTTGGCGCCAGTGGCCGCTTGGTCTATAGCTTCCAGCCCGTCATGCACCGAGAGCCACTCCACCCGTACGCCCAGCTTTTCCAGGCGCAGCCACGGATAGTAGTTGGACGGGAATTCCTCGCGGAAGGCCACCACCTTGTCTCCGGCGCGCCAGTCGAGGCCCATAGCCACCGTCGCGATGCCCTCGGACGTGTTCTTTACGATGGCGATCTCGTCGCGGTGCGCGTTGATCAGCCGAGCGGCTGCGACCCGAAGGCCTTCATACGCCGCGAGCCACTGGTCATAGTGGAGTGAACCCCACTGGCAGGAATCCTGGGCCAGTGAAACCATAGCGTCGGCCGCGGGTTTAACTAAGGGAGCCACAGCCGCGTGATTCAGGTAGATCAGGTTCGATGTGACCGGAAACTCGGGGCGGTACTGCCGCCAAAGATCAGTGTTAACACTCTTGACGAAACCCATCTCTCCGAGCATACGTTATA
>JAYTKJ010000883.1:0-4060 GCA_043730365.1 Acidobacteriota bacterium
CTCCCACACCGCTTTCAATTCTGGAGTGATATTCAGTTCCATGCCCAAGGCTAGCATGCCGGCTAGTTGTGTGGCGATTTATTTTTGGCCGAATCCCTAGGTCCGTAACAGGAAAGTGCGCAGCTTCCCGGCGAGCAGTGACGCATCCTTCGGAATGACTACGGTCGCCGGTCCCAGTGGCGAGGCCACCAACACCGCTCGGGTCCCGCTCGCCGCCTGTCCGCCCATCCGGACCAGATCAACTGTGAACGCCGTTTTCTCTGCGGCGCTGATGCGGAACCGCACGAATCCTGGGCCGGATTCGGTTTCGGCCAAGTGGAAAGATCCGCCTTCGAGGCCATTGAACTCCCGCAGCGCTCCTCCGATTACGTCAGCCACATCCGCCGTGGGAGCCAAGTCGCCAACAGGAGTCGAGATCGTAGCTTGACCTCGGACTGTGAAACACCAACTGCAACAATGATCCGCCTACCCAAACAAAGGAATTTGGATACTGCAGAAAGATGCGCGCCAGCACGGCGCGCTCAGCAGATTCATTCGGATCCATCTACAATATTGTAGCTGGATCGCTTTCCGTGCAACCTGACGTTACGACGCCTTCTTGGCTGGCGGCGCCGGAGTGTTCGCCCTCGGGGCAGCCTTCGCGCCCGCCGGCCGCGCGCTGGCAGTCTCTTTAAACATCTCATCGAGCTGGGTGCGGATGCTCTTCTCTTCTTCTTTGAAGAAATCGCTGCCGCCAGCATACTGCGCTTTGATGACGCCCTTCCGGTCGATGAACACCAACTGCGGCACGTACATGATCAGCATCAATGGATGCTGCAGAAACTCATGCGCCTGCTCGCGCGGAGCGAAGCCCACCGGGAACCGCAGCGCGAAATTCTTCACGTAGTCCGGCACCAGCATTTGCGCCATTTCATTGGTGGCCACGCCGAGCGCCTGAAAGCCCTTCGGTCCGTATTCGTCCTGCATCTTCTGCAGGATTTGCGAGCACTTCTGGCAATGCGGACAGGTGGTGATGAGAAACTCAAGCGCCACCACTTTGCCGCGATGTTGCGTCAGGTCAATCACGCCGCCGCCCGGCATTTTAAAGGTCATGTTCGGCGCAGGACGCGGGAGGTCGGCGCCTTGAAGAACGAATGCCGCGGCAAGGCCCATGGCGGCCAGCAAGTGACGGGTCTTCATAATAATTCCAGTTTACAGAATTGGGAACAGTTCTGCTTTATGGGCATAGTGCGCGCCCATTGCCACGTTGGAGGCCACCGTGCCCGCCAGCTCGCCGGTCACTTTGCCCCACGCCGCCCCAGGCACCACAAAGTACATCTGCGAGTCATTGATACCAGTGAAGGTGCGGTTGCCCTTGCAGCCGAACGACATCGCCGCCATCCCGGTTTGCATCGCCAGCGGCAGCGACGCGCAGCCGGGTCTGCCCAACACCGAGGTCAGCGCCTGGCCCACACCCGCCCGCAGTGAGGCCTCGTACAGCATCATCGCCTGGGCCGGATTGGCGGCTACGATCACGACGTCTGGCGCGAACGTCGCCGCCGCCACCGGCGCATAGGCCACCACGGCCGGAGTCTTCTTCAGCGTGGGAATTCCCGGCACTTCCTCCATGCGGAGATAGTTGTTCGAAATCATGAAGCCGATCGTATCCTCGAGTTCCTTGGCGCGCCCGGCCGGCAGGGGAATCGCGTGAGTGTGCGAACCCACGGCGCAGTGGTAGTGATGCGAAGCGTTCGTATAGAACGCGCGGCCGTTCATCGCCTGCTTCCAGAACGCGCAACCGGCCGGAGCGGCCGCGCCATCCCACTCGACTACACCCGCTGGCGGCGCATCGAGAAAAGCGACGGCGATCGGGGGCGACGTCAATCCCAATATTTCTTCTACGAGAGTCATGTTTTGATAGTAACGTGCGACGAGTGCTGGTGGCTGATGACTTGACGGGGGCGTGCGACGCGGGTGTGGCCTTTGCGCCCGCCGTCGTGGTGCTGCGCGAAACGGTGCAGGTGAACGAGGGCGACGCCCTGATCTACAACACCCATTCACGAGGCGAGGATGAAACCATCGCGGCTGCGCGCGTGGCCGCATTGATGCTCAGCCTTCCGCCGGCTGCCTTGATCTACAAGAAAATTGACTCAATGATGCGGGGCAATGTGCGTGCTGAACTCGAGGCGATGTTGGCAGCGCCGTCCCACGGGCGACGCCGCGCGCTGGTGTGTCCGGCGTTTCCCGAACAGGGCCGCACTGTAGTAAACGGCATCGCCGAACCGGCCGGCATCGATCTGGTCGCGCTGCTGCACGGCCTTCCCCTCGAGATTCCCGACGCCGCCACGCAAGAAGATCTGCGCCGCATCGCCGCGTCCGCCAATCCGGCGCGAGACCTGCTGGTGGGTTCGGCCGGACTGGCGCGCGCGCTCGGCCGGATTCCAGCGCGGGTGCCGACTCCGCCTGAGCGTGGACCGGGTGTGCCCCTGTTCGTGGTCGGATCGGTGCATCCGGTGACTGTGAGCCAGCTTGACCAAGTGTCACCCGCGGAAGCCGAATGCTGGCGCATAGAGATGGCGTCTCCAGACCCGGAGCAGTTGGCTCTTCTTCGCAAACGAGTCGAGCACCTCACTGCCGGCGGGCTGATGTTGAGCGGCGGAGACACCGCTTTGCTCGTGTGCCGGCTACTCGGCGCTGAAGGCATCCGCCTTGAAGGCGAGATCGAGCCGGGCGTCCCACTCGGCCGTCTCCTCGGTGGTGTGGGCGATGGCTTGGCGGTGGTCACCAAGTCCGGCGGCTTCGGCTCCCCGTCCACGCTCGCTTGCGCTGCCCGGGTGCTCTCTGCGCAGAATCGAAAGAGTGCCTGACTTGAAAAGAAAACCTCGTATAGCAGTTACGATTGGCGACCCGGCCGGTATCGGCCCCGAGGTCGTCGTGAAGGCGTTGGCCGCGCCCGACATCGCCGCACTTGCCGATTGGGTGGTTGTCGGTACCGCGTCCGTGCTGCGCCGGGCCGAAGAGATCACCGGTGTGCGTCTCGCGGCGTCTATACGCGATGAGCCCAGCCCGCTTGATGGATTCATGTTCGGGCAGCTATCCGCGGCATGCGGACTGGCTGGCCTGCGCTACGTCGAAGTCGCCACCAAGATGTGTCTCGCCAAGGAAGTCGACGCTATGGTGACCGCCCCGCTCAACAAGGAAGCCGTGGCGCTCAATGGTATTTCTTTCTCCGGCCACACCGAGTACATCGCTGAGCTCTGTGGCACGCCTGACTCGCGCATGCTGCTGGTGAGCGACAAGCTTCGCGTCGTCCACGTCTCCACCCACATTTCCCTGCGCGACGCCTGCAATCTGAAGCCGGAGCGAATTCTCCGCACCATCGAGATCGCCTCGGAAGTCATGCCTTGGATCGGCTACTGCGAGCCTAGAATCGCCGTCTGCGGACTCAATCCTCACGCAGGCGAACACGGGCTCTTCGGCCGTGAAGACGAAGAGATCATTCGCCCCGCTATCGCCGCCGCGCGCGCCAAAGGCATCAATGCCGACGGCCCCCACGCTGGCGACACGGTATTCCTCCGCGCGGTAAAAGGTCAGTACGACCTGGTCGTGGCGATGTATCATGATCAGGGCCACATCCCCATGAAGCTCCTCGATTTCGATCGCGGCGTCAACGTCTCCATTGGTCTCCCCATCATTCGCACCTCCGTCGATCACGGCACCGCCTTCGACATCGCCGGCCAGAATATCGCTGAGTCCACCAGCATGCAATGCGCTCTGGAACTCGGCGCCAGAATGGCACGAAACCGCATCGCGTAGTCCTCCTACCGAGTCTGCTAAAAAATTAGCATTGACAGCTTGAGGATCTAGTGCTAAATTTTTAGCAGTGGAACCAAAGCTGAGCCGCCGCGAGCGGCAGATCATGGACGTTCTTCACCGCCAGGGCCGCGCCGATGCCGCGGCGGTGCGCGCGGCGATCCCCGATCCGCCCGGCTACTCGGCCGTGCGCGCCACCCTGCGCATTCTCGAGGACAAGGGCTTCGTTCGCCATGAAGAGCAAGCCGGACGCTACGTCTACTCGGCC
>JAYTKJ010000884.1:0-33968 GCA_043730365.1 Acidobacteriota bacterium
CTAACCGGCAAACGATCGACTATTTGGCGGCGCGCGGTATTCCCATCAACAGGATCGAAGTGTTTGCCGCGGATCCCGGACAACAGTGCGCGTACAAAATTGGCGCGATGAAGATCGTCGAATTGCGCGAGCGAGCAAAAAATGCATTGGGCTCAAAGTTTGACATGCGCGATTTTCATAGTGTCATCCTCAACAGCGGGAACGTGCCCCTCGAAGTGTTGGACCGGTTGGTTGGGGAGTACATCCATGCGGTCTCGTCAGCAACAACGCGGAACTGAAAAAAGAGTCGCGCGCGGCCACCAAAAGTGGAGACGGCCAGGGCCTTTCGACTCGTTTGCCGTTTCACAATCCGGTGATCCATCTCGTATTGAGTGTCTGTCCACAAACAGCTTGTCTTGGTTCGAGCGAAGACGATCTCAGGCTACCAGAGTTCTAAATACGTCCAAGGTGGGGAGCCACTGCTCAGCCTGGCCGCCCCCTCGAAGTTCAATCGAGATCCATCGCGGCCTTCAGCCCCTCATCTACTTCACGTAGGGACTCCAGCGGCAAAGCGCCGATCCGCTTGGTCATCTTGGCACGGTCCAGCGTGGTCACCTGATGGCGGACGGCGAAGCTCGTCTTTGGTAGACCAGCAACACCGCCCGAGAGTTCTATTACGGTGGGTCCGCGCTTGCCCTGCGAAGAGGAGGTGGAGACCGGGACCACGATGATGGACCTCCCGCCGAGAGTTTGGTTGAAACCGTCGTGAGACACCAGGATCACTGGACGCCGGCCCGTCTGCTCCGACCTTGACCGTAGGACAAGATCGGCCTAGCAAACGTCGCCGCGCTTCACCTCGTTGTCTTCCCAGTTTTGACCAAGTGCTCGATTCCGGCCGACTCCAGATCGGCTTCGAGATCGAGCGGTGTTCCCGCCATCTCGCTCGAGTAGGCCGCGATAGCGTCCATCCTGGCCTGACGGGCCTGTTGCCGGAGCCATACATCGAGTGCTTCACGGGCCAGAGTCGTGGCGGGGACCTGCGTCCGTTCGGCCTCCGCCCTGAGACGGAGGTAGGTCTGCTCCGGCAGGGGCAGGTGAAAGTTCTTCATTTGCTTGACTCCTTCTCTCGTTGTGCCATGAAAGAATGGCAGGAAATGATGGCACGATTCGAGTGGCAGGAGCCGGCTTTGGCGGAGGGGTGGTTGGAAGTCATTGCTTTGGCCCGGCGTTTAGCCTTGATGCTGGCACCCTCTCGACTTACTTCGCCTTCCAACCCAACGCCGCCATCATCACGCCGAACAGATCCGTGTTATCCATATATCCATGCACCCGCGCTGAGCCGGGCCCTTGCGCCGCCACCAGCACCTCCTCGCCGGCGTGGCCGCCATTGACGCGGACGGAAAATTTGCCCGAAGCGCCTTCTTCGCGATTGGCCGGCAATGACAACGGCTCGCCGCGCCGACCGCTGATCAGGCGCAGGTCAAACGAGTGGTCGGCGGTGAACAGCAGCAGCGTCTTCCTGGGGTCCGCGCGTGAGGCCGTCTCACGGATCGCCTTGTCAAACGCCACCATGCGCTCAAGCCCGGCCTTGGGGTTGTCGGTGTGCGCGTCCCACTCCACCATCAGAAAGTATCCCTTTGGATGGCGCGAGAGTGCCTCGATTGTGGCTCGCAACGCTGCCGCCAAATCATACGCGCCGGAATCGAATACCGCCACCAAACGGCGGGCTTTCGCGTCCACCGCGGACGGCGCGCTCGCCACCTGATAGCCTTTCTTGCCCGCTTCGGCGAAGAAATCGAATCCCGCTTCACCGGCCGCTTTCGTGGCCGCCGCGCGTCCGGCGCCGATGACAATATCCACGCCATCGCCAAAGCGAGGATTCAGAAGCGCTTTGAGGATTGTGGCCGTCGCGCCGCGGCTGTTTGCCTGCGCGTAACAGGCGGCCGGGGTCGCGTCGAAAAAAGCCATGTTGGTGAGCACCCCCGTCGCCAAGCCGCGCTCCTCGGCGTATTCGAGAATCGTTTTGAGCGGCGCACCATCCTTCTTGCCGCGCTCGGCATCCGGCCCCTGTGAGAGCACGCCATTGTGGGTCTTCTTGCCGGTGACCAAGGCAGTCATACCCGCAGCCGAGTCGCTGACCCAGGCCGATGCCGACGACGTATCGGACAGCCCGATATGCGGCATGGACTGCACGAAAAGCTGGCGCGTCGCCCCGTAGCCGTGCACACTGGCGGCGTGCAGCGTCGAGGTGCCGCCCGCGTCGGCGAGAAACAGGATGACGTTTTTCGCCTTCGGTTCGGCTTGGACGGCAGTGGCTAGGCAGAGCAGACAGCAGGTGAGTGAGTGGCGCATCGTACCCGTCATTATCGCGGATGTTATCCTGAAGATTCCAACACATGCTACGTTTTGAAACTGCCGGCGAAAGCCACGGCCAATGCCTGGTGGCCACTTTGACCGGCATGCCCGCCGGAGTCCCCGTCTCCGTCGAGCGTATCAATCACGAACTATGGCGTCGCCAGCAGGGCTTTGGACGCGGCGGACGGATGAAGATTGAAACGGACGTAGTCCAAATTGTTTCAGGCGTACGGCATTCCCAGACCATCGGTTCGCCGATTGCGATGCTGATTGACAATAAGGATTGGAAGAACTGGACCGAAGTGCTGCCCGTCGAAGACTACGAGGGCAGCGAGGCAAATAGAAAGAAGCTCACGCGTCCCCGGCCGGGCCACGCTGATCTCGCCGGCTGCATTAAATACGACTACCAGGACGCCCGCTACGTGCTCGAGCGCGCCAGCGCCCGCGAGACAACTTCCCGCGTGGCCATCGGCGCCATCGCCAAACAATTGCTGGCGCCCTTTGGGATTGAGATCCTCAGCCACGTCATCGCCGTTGGTTCGGCGCGGCTGGAGCGCGCGGCAACTTGGGACGAGATCGTAGCGGTGAATCAAAAGAAGGAAGTACTGCTCGGCTGCGTGGACGACGAGGCCGAGCAGCGCATGAAGGCGCTGGTGGACGAAGCATTTCGGACCGGCGACACCATCGGCGGTGTCTTTGAGGTGGTGGCGCATGGATTGCCCGTGGGTCTGGGCTCACACGTCACCTGGGACTCCCGCCTGGACGGGCGTTTGGCGCAGGCCATCGTCTCCATGCAGGCCGTCAAGGGCGTGGAAATCGGCTTTGCCTCCGAAGGCGCCGCCAGCTTCGGCTCAAAAGTACAGGACACGATTCACTACGACAAGGGCGATCGACGGTTCACCCGCGGGGCCAATCGAGCCGGTGGCCTCGAAGGCGGCATGACCAATGGCGAGGACCTGCTGGTGCGAGGTTTTCTGAAGCCTATCTCGACGCTGCGCCGTCCGCTGGAGTCGGTAGACCTGGAAACGCGCGAGCCCGCCGCGGCGGCGTACGAGCGCAGCGACGTGGCGGTGGTGCCGGCGGCCGGTGTGATCGGCGAAGCGATGGTGGCGATTGTGATTGCCCAGGCATTTCTGGAAAAATTTGGAGGAGACTCGCTGGGCGAAACGCGCCGCAACTTCGACGGCTATCGCCAGCAAGTGCGAAGTTTTTAAAGTCATGGTTTATCGCATCGTCAAATACGGTGACCCGATTCTGGAAAAACCGGCGGACCCCATCGCCCAGTTCGATACGTCCGAACTGCACGAGTTGGTCGCCAACATGTTCGAGACCATGTATGCCCATAAGGGCGTCGGACTGGCGGCCCCGCAGATTGGCCTCTCCCAGCGCATCACAGTCATCGATTGCTCGGCCGGCGAAGATGAGCAGCAGCGCGTCGTGCTGATCAACCCGCAGATCATCCGTAAGGATGGCGCGCAGGTGGGCGAAGAGGGTTGCCTCAGCATCCCCGGTTTTCGCGAAGACGTCAAGCGCGCCAAACTGGCCGTCGTGAGAGCCCACAACGTCAAAGGCGAAGCCTTCGAACTTACCGGCGAGGACCTGCTGGCCCGGGCCATCCAGCACGAGACCGATCACCTCAACGGCATTCTCTTTCTCAGCCATCTCAGCCTGCTCAAACGCGATATCATCCGGCGCCGTATCCGCAGAATGATCAAAGCCGGCGAGTGGGAATGAGAATCGCCTTTCTGGGGACGCCCACGTTCGCGGTGTCGTCGCTGGAAGCGCTTGCTCGCGAGGGTTTCGAGATTCCCGCCGTCTTTACGCAGCCGGACCGGCCCAAAGGCCGCGGCCAGCAGCTCTCGGCTTCGCCGGTGAAAGAATCGGCACTACGGCTGGGTCTTACCGTGCGCCAACCGGAGCGCATCCGGCGTCCAGAGGCGATTGAAGCGTTGCGCGCCCTGGCGCTAGACGCAATGGTGGTGGTGGGGTACGGCCAAATCATTCCGCAGGCGATTATCGATCTGGTCCCGCTCGGCATCATTAATGTTCACGCTTCGCTGCTGCCGAAATATCGGGGGGCCGCGCCAATCCAGTGGGCGATTGCCAACGGCGAAACGCGCACCGGGGTGACTACGATGCGCATTGACGCCGGCCTTGATACCGGGGACATGCTACTCAAGTCTGAGCTCGCCATCGGCCCCGAGGAAACCGCCCCGGAGCTGAGTGCGCGTCTGGCCGAGTCCGGTGCGCAGTTGTTGATTCAGACCATGCGCGGTTTGGCGGCCAGCGCCATCAAGCCCGAGAAACAGGATCACGCCCAGCACTCCCTGGCTCCCATTCTGAAGAAAGAAGACGGCCTCATTGACTGGCATCAGCCGGCATCGCGCATCCACGCGCGCGCCCGCGGCTTTCAACCCTGGCCCGGCGCCTATACATCGTTTCGCGGCCAGACTCTCCACATCTGGAAATGCAGCGTTGCAGATTCCTCCACGCCATCGGTCGCGCCGGGCACGATACTGCTGCCGGATCGCAAGCGGCTCCTGGTGGCCTGCGGCAGCGGCAGTGCGCTAGAAATCCAGGACGTACAAATCCAGGGCCGCAACCGTGTCGACGCGGCTTCGTTCCGCAATGGCCAGCGAATCGTAGACAATGAGCAGTTGGGAGAGACAACCACGTGAACCAGCAGCCACAACTGCCGTTGCCCAAGGGCTTCCGCTATGCGACGGTGTATGCGCGCATCCGCAAGGTCAAGAAAGACGATGTATCGTTGATCGTCTCAGACCAGCCGGCTTCGGCCGCCGCCGTTTTCACCACCAACCGTGTCAAGGCTGCGCCGGTGTTACTCGCCCAAAAGCACCTCAAGGCCTCGCGTGGCAGAGTAAGTGCGATCCTGATCAACGCCGGCAACGCCAACTGCGCCACGCGCACCGGTGACGCGGTTGCACTGGAGACCTGCCGTGCTCTGGCCGAAGCGTTGCAGGTGCCCGTTAATCAGGTGCTGCCCGCTTCCACCGGCGTCATTGGCGTCGAACTCAATGGGGCCTTGATCACCAAAGTGGTTCCCAAGCTGAAGCGCGCGCTCTCGGCTGACAAGTTCATGGATGTGGCCAAGGCCATCATGACCACCGATATCGTGCCGAAGGTCGCCACCGCGGAAGTGGCGTTGTCGGGCGGCGTGATTCGTATCGCCGGCGCCACCAAGGGCTCCGGGATGATACAGCCCCGCATGGCCACCACGCTCGGCTTTATCATGACCGACGCCGACGTCGCGCCTCCTTTGCTCAAGGCGCTCACCGTCCTGGCCAACGAGTTCAGCTACGAGCGCATCTCGGTTGACGGCGACACCTCCACCAACGACATGCTGGCGGTGCTGGCCAACGGCGCCTCCGGAGTGAAGGTTTCCGGTGTGGACCTGCCGTTGTTCCGGGAAGCGTTGGGGCGGCTGGCGCAGGATCTGGCGATTCAGATCGCCCGCGATGGCGAGGGCGCACGCAAGCTGATCACGATTCAAGTGTCCGGCGCAGCCACCGATGCCGACGCGGCCCGCGTGGCCCGGTCGATTGCCAATTCACCGCTGGTGAAGACGGCCATCGCTGGTTCCGATCCCAACTGGGGCCGCATCATCTGCGCGGCCGGCTACGCAGGCGTGGACTTCAATCCGGCCAAGGTGGACATCGCGCTCCAGGGCACGCTGGTTTGCTCAAGCGGGCTCGCCGTGGATTTCGACGAGACGAGGCTAAAGAAGCAGCTCGACGAATCTGAATGCACCATCGAATTCCTAATCGGCGGTCGTAACCGGGGCCATGCGCGCTTCTGGACCTGCGACCTCACCGAAGGTTACATCCGCATCAACGGCAGCTATCGCACGTAGCCACGCTCTGATATACTCGCGTCAATTCGAGTTGTGGGTCTAATATGAAATCAATCATCAAGTTTTTCGCAGTCTCATCTTTCTTGCTCGCAGCGAGCGCCTTCGCGCAACAGACCACGGCCACCTTAACCGGCATCGTTACCGACTCGTCGGGGGCGCCGGTCCCAAACGTTAAGGTCAAGGCCACCAGCACTCGAACGAATGCCGTTCGCGAGACTACCACGAACGAGGCGGGCAGCTACAGCCTGCCCTTTCTCGCCGCCGGCGAGTACAACATCGACACGACGAAAGAGGGCTTTCAATCGGGCAAGGTAACCGGTCTGACCCTGCAGGTGGGTCTCACCGCCCGCGTCGACGTGCAGATCAATGTGGGGAACGTGGTCGAATCCATTAACGTGCAGGCGAACGGCGCCACTTTGCAAACAGAGAATGCCACCGTCGGCTCGGTGATCGACGCCCAGAAGATTGTCGATCTGCCACTAAACGGACGCAACTTCATCCAACTGGCGCAACTGATTCCAGGGGCCCAGGCCGGTACGCCGGGGTCGATTACCGTGCGGCGCGGCCGCGGGTCGATCGGCCAGCAGGACAGTTCCTTCGGCAGCACGGGCTTTTCCGCCAACGGCTCACGCGACACCGCCAACCGCTTCTTCCTGGACGGTGTGGAGGTGATGGACTATGACGCCATGACGTATTCGTTCTCGCCGTCGGTGGATTCGCTGGCCGAATTCAAGGTCGAGACCGCCAACTATTCAGCCGAGTCGGGCGGCGCTCCGGGTGGCCACATCAATATGCTCACCAAACGGGGGGGCAATGCTTTTCACGGGACCGTGTGGGAGTTCAACCGCAACGACGCCTTGACGCAGACGTATGACGCGATCGGCAAGAAGTCAGTGGCCAACCCTCGCCTGAACCGCAACCAGTTTGGCGCGAACTTGGGCGGCGTAGTGCGGATTCCCAAGGTTTACAACGGCAAGGACAAGACGTTTTTCTTCTTCAATTGGGAGGCCGGTCGAATCGCTCAGGGAGCCGTGGCCGGCTTGCGGACCGTCCCGCGAACGGAGTATCGGGAGGGCGACTTCCGGCAGCTAATCAATCCCCGCACCAATGTGCCGATCGTGCTGCGCGACCCTCAGAACGTCCCCATCGCCAACAACGTCATTCCCAAGAGCGCGCTGAGCCCGCAGTCGCTCGCGTTCCTGGCCTTTACTCCCGCGCCCAATACCTCGGTGGGCACCTTCAACTTCATCAATAACCCTGTCTCGGCGGTTTCCAAGCAGGATAACTACAACGCCCGCATCGATCACCAGTTATCGTCCAAAGATTCGATTTTCGGACGCTACGTTTTCAACGATACCTTTGAAGCCGGCGTGCCTTACTGGGGCAACGATCAACGCGATAATCTGGGCCGCACCACCAACCTCTCGCTCGGATACACGCGAACCGTCTCGACCGCCATTGTGAACGAGTTGCGCGGCGGCTACAGCAAGTTCGAAGAGTACGAGACCTTCGGCACCACGGGTCTGGCCGCCTTCGACGTGGCCAACAAGATGGGGTTGCCGTTGGTCTCCAAAGACCCCAAGTACTTTGGCCCACCCGTCGTCAGCATCAATGGCAATGACGGCGGCTTCTCCACCTTCGGCCTGCAACGCACCATTGGTCCACGCGACCGTTCCAACGGTATCTATCAGTTCGTGGATAACCTGTCCTGGCAACGTGGCAAGCACTTCCTCAAAATAGGAGCGGACGTCGCCAAACGTATCGTCACCAACGAACAGGCCCGCGACCCTCGCGGCACGTTCTCCTTCGATGGCACTTATACCGGCAGCGCCATGGCCGACTTCATGCTCGGCTACGTTCGAGCCGCCAACCTGAACACCGGATTCGTCAGAACTGACCTCAGTAACTACTGGCAGGCTTACTACTTCAACGACGATTGGAAGCTCTCCCAGCGGCTGACTCTCAACTTCGGTATCCGCTACGACAATTTCGGCAGGATGGTACAAAGCGATGACCGCTACGTGAACATCGAGCAGGACGGGCTGCGGCCGGCGGGCTTTGCCAACCCCAAGGATTCCAAGTATGGCCGGGCCCTGCTTCGTAGTGACCGGAACAATTTCAGTCCTCGCGTTGGCTTCGCCTACCAACCGGCATTCCTGAAGGATGCGGTAGTGCGGGGCGGCTACGGCATCTACTACACGCCGCAGATCTCGCAAGCGTTCAATGCGATGTGCGAGGGCGCGCAAGCCACGGCCGGCGCCAGTGTGGTGGGTAACATCGCCGGCGCTCCGAATCTTTTCTTCTCCAACCCCTTCGCCGGCGCCGTCACTACAGGCGCGTTCAACTTCGCCGTCTCGATCGACCCGGAAATGCGAGACTCCTACATCCAGCAGTGGAATCTCAACTTACAGAAGAAACTGTGGGGAGGCCTCGTGATCGACGCCGGTTACGTCGGCAGCAAAGGGACTCGCCTGGTGGCCACGCTCGGCGACATCAACCGCCCGGTCCTCGTCCTTGATCCGCGCGTTCCCGGTACGCCCTCCCTCAACTCCCGCCGGCCCAACCAGCTCTTCCAGCGCGCCGTGACCGGCGACAAAGCGATTGGCAACTCCATCTACCACTCGCTGCAAGTGAAGCTCGAACGCCGCATGGCGACGGGCGTGACGGTGCTCTCGGCGTTCACCTGGGCGAAAGCCTTTACCGGCCCCACCGACATCGGTGGACAAGTGGGCGGTGGTAACTACATCGGTGGTGTGCAAAATCTGTACAACCTTCAAGGCGAACGCGCCATCGCCGGCTTTGACCAGAAAGTCCGCTCCGTAACTACTGTGCTTTACGAATTGCCCTTCATGAAGGGTTCACATAGCGCGCTGAGTTATTTGGTCAAAGGCTGGCAGGTATCGACCATCGTTACGGCCCAGACTGGCTTCGGCGCTCCCATCGGCTACGGCGTCGACACCACGGGCACCGGTGTCGGCTCGCGTCCCGATGTCGTCCCCGGCCAGAACGGCAACCTCTCCGGTTCGGACCGAACCTTTAAGCGCTGGTTGAACACGGACGCCTTCACCATCTACACCGACGCAGCCAAGACCAATCTCTTCTTTGGCCGCTTCGGCACCGCTCCCCGCACCAACGCCGTGCGCTTGCCCGGGCTATTCAATGCCGACTTCTCGGCCAACAAACGATTCTCGGCCGGCGAGCGCCGCTACTTTGAAATGCGCACGGAAATCTTCAACCTCCTCAATCACTACAATCCGGACGTTGCCACGGTGGACCTCAATATCAGGTCTCAGACCTTTGGCACGATCGGCGGAGGAGTGCGCGGCACCACCACTCGCGTCATTCAGCTCGGCGCCAAGTTCGTGTTCTGAGTGACTGGCCGCTGTGAGCAGTGCGTGCAAAAATCGCACCTCACTGCCGTTCGGTTCAGATATTCGGAACGAGCGGAGACGGGGCGATTGTCACGCCCCGCCCTGCTTGAGTTCAATCGAAACCGCCTAAACGGAAGACCGCTGAAGACCATTGGCGAAAATGTCCTCAGCGATGTTCAGGCCCAACGGCACACCGCCGATGTTCTGGGTGAAATCGGGGTTACGATTGGTCGCGCTAATCGGCGCAAAGGCGTCGAAGATCCAGTGAACGCCCAGGTAAATACGGCTCCTGCCGTTCTCCAGAATCATCTCCCACAAACCGCCAGGGAAATTGCGGAGATGCTTCGGCCGCACTGCGCCTTTGTTGTCGGTGGTGGCGCCATTCAATTCTTCTGACACGAAAGAGCCAGTGAAGAGCGTATCATCCCCACGATTGCCGGCCAAGGCCGGGTCAAAGAACAGGCGAGTAATATGGAACGCCGCCGCTCCAAACGTTGCGTGCCCAGACGGATAAGCCGGGAAGTTGGGCGTGACGTTCTTCGCGTTCGTTTGGTTTGAATTCGGCGCGCCGAGCGGCAGCCAACTCGAGTCGCAATCGTCGTCGACGTCGTTGCCCGGCAGTGGCGTTGGACCCATGGAGGGGTCATGTTCCCGAATGCCGACCACGGGACGCCAGAGATCGTGCTTGTACTTCTGTTCCCATGCCAGTATGCCTGCGTCGCCCATGGCGGCGTTCACTAGCGCGAAGAGCTTCACGAGCTTGTCGGAGTCGGTGTCGATGCCCTGTTCCTTCGCGACGGCTGTTACGATCTGGTTGTACAACCGCGGAGGCGTTCCGATATCTTTTGCGCCGTCGTAGGCCCAATACAGTCCGATCAGCGTTTGGTTGACCGTCCGCTTCGCACTGTGTGGATTGATGGTGCCGAGTAGCTCGGGTGCGATGCCCCGGCCGCGCACTTCCTTGAGAGCCGTGGTGTACACGGGGTCACTGGGTTGGGGCGGCGCGGTAAGGCCATGGCGGGATGTCACCGCGAAGCAGCGCGAGTTCTTGCCATAGAAGGGCGACTGGAATCCCTGTCCGGGATTGTCCGGGTCCACGCGATGCGCGCCGCGGGCCATGGAGGGCGAATAGCCATCGTCACCGCCGCGTGGATCGTCTTTGCGGTCCTTCAGGATCGCCTGGGCGGCCAGCAACCCGTACGCATTGCCGTTGTTCAATTCCTGCGCCGTTCCAGTAAGTCCGGCACCCAGGTGCTTCGACTCAAAGAACGCCTTCTGCTTCGGATAAAGCGCGGTAAGCGTCGCGCACGCGGCTCCGGCAACCGCGGCATCAATGCTCGCAGGCGTACCTGGCGAACCCAACGTCGGAAGATAGTGCGGAAAGCCAATGGGATCGTTCTTGACCCCTGCATATGCGTCATAAATCGCCAAATGGACGATCGCAAGGGCGCGCGAACTCAGTGTCGGGCCGGCTTGTTCTTTGTCTTTCGTGTGGTCAACGCGGTTCGCTTCGAGAGCTACTTCGTTCCAATACAGAATTTGGTTGGTCATAGGGCAATGCTTCTTTCTTAGGGTCGAGTTGTTACGGGCTAGCCGCGATGCGACTATCACTGAATGCGAGAATCTCTGCAGAAACGTGACATCGGAGTCCGGTTCGTTACAAGTAAGAATTGCATTGCGTTGGTTGGCGCCAGTGCCCTCCACATCCACCTTTGTCAAGCCCATAGAGCTTTCGATTGGCCATCGCACCCGATCTTTGTGAGAATGAAGGGTTCCCGTTTGAACTTGACCCCGCGCATCATCGGCAGCGCCGAGTTGGAATGGTCACCCGCTCGGCTACCTTCTACCGGCCGCAATGCGAGGGCATCAACCTGCCCAAGGGCGTCTGGCGCCATCTCCCGGGCACCTCTTCGAAGCCGTGACGTTACAATCAGGGTTAACAGGCACCGTGCCTTCGCTACTATGACTGAACGCCGTTACACCGTTTCGCTGCATCGGACCGCCGAGGGTTTCACTGTATGGGTGCCCGGCCTTCCGGGCTGCGCGTCTCAAGGGATAACCGAGGCCGAGGCGCTGGACAATATCCGCGACGCCATTGATGAGTACCTCTCGGTGGCCGATGAACTGAGTGGCGCTCTGGAGAAGCGTGAAGTCGTCCTTCAGCGGTAGGCCATGGCCATCGCCGGTGTCCCGCACCAGCGCGTAGTTCGGGCGCTCGAGAGAGCGGGCTTCCGCTTTGTGCGCCAAGGAAAACATATTGTTCGCTCTCCACATCCACCTTTATCAATCCCATAGGAGCTTTCGATTGGCCATCCCCCGCGATCTTTGTGAGAATTAAGAGTGATGGCCGGCACGAGCCGGCCAAAGCGAGGAGGCTTCAATGCGAGTGGAAGCCTATGACCGTGGCGGATTTCACGATGAGATGTTTGACGAAGCTGGCGGTGTGCGCCCGGAAGCCCGCATGCTTCTGGAGACCATACAGTCTCTGGACGAAGGCCAACTCCAGCGCTGCCAACGCTCTGCCGAGCGCCTCCTGCTGCAACTCGGCATCACCTTCAACGTCTATGGAGACTCCGCCGGCACCGAGAAAATTTTCCCTTTTGACCTGATCCCGCGCATCGTCGGCAGCGCAGAGTGGGACTGGATCGAGCGCGGCCTCAAACAGCGCATCCACGCCCTCAACGCCTTCATTGACGACATTTATCATGACCAGAAGATATTGAAAGACAAGGTCATTCCCGAGGAAGTCATCCGCTCGGCCACCTTCTACCGGCCGCAGTGCGAGGGCATCAACCCGCCCAAGGGCGTCTGGTGCCACATCACCGGCACGGATCTGGTGCGTCACGGCGACGGGCAAGTCTACGTGCTCGAAGACAATCTCCGCGTGCCGTCCGGCGTTTCCTACGTCCTTGAAAATCGCGACCTGATGAAGCGCACCTTCCCGCAGGTGTTCGAAGGCTTGCGCGTGCGGCCCGTGGACGATTATCCGAGCAACCTGCTGGCTACGCTCGAGGCCATCGCACCGTCCGGCGCGGCGCAAAAGCCGGTGGTGGTGCTGCTCACGCCCGGCATGTACAACTCGGCTTACTTCGAACACAGCTTCCTGGCTCAGCAAATGGGCATCCCCCTGGTGGAAGGCCGAGACCTGGAGGTGGAGGACGATATCGTCTGGATGCGGACCACCAAAGGCTTGCGCCGCGTGGACGTGATCTATCGCCGGATCGACGATGATTTTCTGGACCCAGAGGTCTTCCGCGAAGACTCGCTGCTGGGCGTGCCCGGCCTGGTGGGCGCCTACCGCGCCGGCTCCGTCGCACTGGCCAACGCCCCCGGCAACGGCGTGGCTGACGACAAAGTCGTGTACGCTTACGTGCCGGACATGATCCGCTACTACGAAGGCGCGGACCCGATCATTCCGAACGTGCCCACCTACCTGTGCTGGCGCGATCAGGATCGCCAGCATGTGTTAGCCAATCTCGAAAAGCTCGTCGTCAAAGCGGCCAATGAGTCCGGCGGCTACGGCATGCTGGTGGGTCCGCATTCCACCGCGGCCGAGCGTGAGCAGTTCGCGGCCCGGATCGAGGCTTGCCCGCGCAACTACATTGCCCAGCCCACCCTGGCGCTGTCGCGTGTTCCCACGCTGATTGACGATCATCTCGAAGGCAGGCACGTAGACCTGCGGCCCTATATCCTCAACAGCGGCGACGAGATCCGCGTGTTGCCCGGCGGGCTCACGCGCGTGGCCCTGCGTAAGGGTTCCCTGGTCGTAAACTCCTCGCAGGGTGGAGGCAGCAAAGACACCTGGGTGCTGGCCGCCCCCGGAGCAACCGCATGATCGCCACCGATCCTCGCCCCCTGTTGAGCCGCGTGGCGGACTCCGTCTACTGGATGGCGCGCTACATGGAACGCGCCGAAAACGTAGCTCGCTACATCGGCGTCAACCTCAATCTCCAACTCGACCTGCCGCTCGACCCCGCCGATCAGTGGCAGCCGCTTATCGACACCAGTGGCGACGCCGAAGCCTTCAAGAAGCGCCACAGCGAAGCCACCCAGGACAGCGTGATCGAGTTTCTCGCCTACGATCCGGAGTACTCAAACTCCATCTTTTCCTGCCTGCGCGCGGCCCGCGAGAACGCGCGTTCGGTCCGCGAAACGATCTCCTCGGAAATGTGGGAGCAGGTCAACACCATGTACCTCCAACTGCAATCGCAGCGCTCGCGGCCCGATCCTGAGCATCTGCTGGAGGCGTTCCGAGACATCCGGCTGGGCTGTCATCTGTTTCAAGGTGTGACCGACGCCACCATGACTCACAACGAGGCTTGGCATTTCCTGCGACTTGGCCGCAAATTGGAGCGCGCCGATAAAACCTCCCGCATTCTGGACGTCAAGTACTTCATGCTGCTGCCATCCACCCGGGACGTTGGCACGCCGTACGATGACATTCACTGGTCGGCCGTGCTCAAATCGGTGAGTGGCTTTGAAATGTATCGCAAGAAATACGGTCGCATCGCGCCGCGCGACGTCGTGGACTTTCTGGTAATGGACCGCGAGTTCCCGCGCTCGGTCCACTATTGCATCAACCGCGCCAATGACTCGCTGCACGCCATCACCGGCACGCCGATTGGTTCCTTCCGCTATCGCAGTGAGCAGCTATTGGGGCAGTTGCGCGCTGAGCTGGACTTCACGACGCTGGACGCCATCATCCAACAAGGTATTCATGAATATCTCGACGCGCTGCAGGAGAAGATGAACGCTATCGACGCCAGTCTGCGGGAGGATTTCGTCTCGCGCAAGCCAGCCTCGCAGCAGCAACAACAGCGGCAGGCCGCTTCCGGGAACGGCCACGGCCGATGAGCATCCGCGTCGCCCTGCACCACCAGACCATTTATCGATATGACCGTCCCGTGACCTTGGGACCGCAAATCGTACGCCTCCGCCCGGCGCCCCACAGCCGCACACCCATCGCCAGCTTTGCCTTGAAGATCCTGCCGGCCGAGCACTTCATCAACTGGCAGCAGGATCCGCACGGGAATTTTCTGGCGCGCCTGGTCTTCCCCAATCCCACGCGGGAGCTCAATCTTCAGGTGGACCTGATCGCCGACATGATGGTGATCAATCCCTTTGACTTTTTCCTCGAGCCCCACGCCGAACGCTTTCCCTTCCGCTATGAAAGCGACTTGCAGAGCGAACTGGAACCGTACCTCAAAGCTGCCGGCGAACCCGGTCCGCACCTGCGCCAGTTCCTCGACTCGATCGATCGCACCGAACGCCACTCGATCGACTTTCTTGTGGCTCTCAACAGCAAGCTTCAGCAAAGTATTCGCTACCTCATCCGCATGGAGCCGGGGGTGCAATCGAGCGAAGAGACGCTTTCACAGCAGAGCGGCTCTTGTCGTGACTCGGCCTGGCTGCTGGTGGAGACGCTGCGCCATCTCGGACTGGCCGCGCGTTTCGTCTCCGGCTATCTGATTCAACTCAAGCCGGACATGAAGCCGATCGAAGGCCCCGAGGGGCCAGCTGGTGACTTCACCGATCTCCACGCCTGGACCGAAGTCTACCTGCCAGGCGCCGGCTGGGTGGGCCTCGATCCCACGTCCGGCCTGTTTGCCGGCGAAGGCCACATTCCCTTGGCCGCCACGCCTCATCCGCAATCGGCCGCTCCCATCTCCGGCGTAGTCAGCCCTTGCGAGGTGGAGTTTCACCACGCCATGAGCGTCACGCGGATTCACGAAGACCCGCGCGTCACCAAGCCTTATTCGGATGAGCAATGGCAGCACATCCTCGCATTGGGAGACCGCGTCGACCACGAACTCGCCGCCGGTGATGTCCGCCTCACCATGGGCGGCGAACCCACGTTTGTTTCGATTGACGACATGGATGGCGAGGAATGGAACACCGCCGCCATGGGCCCGTCCAAGCGCCGCCTCGCCGGAGATCTGATTCGCCGCCTGCGCGAAAAATTCGCTCCCGGTGCGCTGTTGCATTCGGGGCAGGGCAAATGGTATCCCGGCGAATCGCTGCCGCGCTGGGCTTTCACCTGTTACTGGCGGCAGGATGGCCACCCGCTTTGGCGCAATCCGGCGTTGCTCGCGATTCCGGATCGGGACTACGGCGTGGGTCAGCCTCAAGCCCAAGCCTTCGCCGAAGCGCTGGCCGATCGTCTGGCCGTTGGCGCCGAGAATGTGATTGCCGCCTATGAAGACCCGCTAGCCTACATACACAAGGAAAGCCTGCTGCCCGTCAATGTCGATCCGGTCAACAACAAATTGGATGACCCCGAAGAACGCGAGCGCCTGCGCCGTGTCTTCAGCCGTGGACTGGGCAATCCCTCCGGCTTCGTGCTCCCGCTCCAGCGCGCTAAGGGCAAGAGCGGTCCCGAATGGCAGACCGGCCTGTGGATGCTCCGAGCCCGCCATCTGTTCTTGATGCCCGGCGATTCTCCCGTGGGTTATCGACTGCCATTGCAAGGCCTGCCCGCTGGTCCTCCGCAGATCGTTTGGCTGGTGGATCCGATGGCGCCTCGGCCCCCGCTGCCGGCGCCCGGTCGCGTGCAGGAGAGTCAGCTGAAGCCGGACATGCCGGAGGGCGCCGTCAGTCCGAGGCAGCGCCAGAATCCGCAACCGGCTCCGGCTCCGCAGGGGGCCTCTCCTGAAAGCACGGTACGAACCGCGCTAGCCGTGGAAGCACGGCAGGGCCAGCTCTGTGTGTTTTTCCCGCCCATGACGAGCGCCGAAGATTATTTGGATCTACTCGGAGCGGTGGAGGATACCGCCGCCCGCCTGCAGCTCCCGGTGATCATTGAAGGCTACCCGCCGCCGCACGATTCCCGGCTCCGTCAAATCAAGGTAACGCCTGATCCCGGAGTGATTGAGGTCAACGTGGTTCCGGCGGCCAGTTGGCGTGAGCTGGTTTCCAACACCACCTCGCTCTACGCCGAAGCGCGCCAGTGCCGGCTCGGCGCCGAAAAATTCATGCTGGACGGGCGGCACACCGGCACCGGCGGCGGTAATCATCTGGTGATGGGCGGACCCACGGCGGCCGATAGCCCGTTCCTGCGCCGTCCTGATCTTCTCAAGAGCTTTGTCGGCTACTGGCTCAATCACCCCTCGCTGTCATATCTGTTCTCCGGCGTATTCATCGGACCCACCAGCCAGGCGCCGCGCGTTGACGAGACCCGGCCCGACGCCGTCTACGAACTCGAAATCGCTTTCAGTCTGCTCAAAGGGCAATCGGGTGAGTGTCCGCCCTGGCTGGTCGATCGCCTCTTTCGCAATCTGCTAGTCGACGTCACCGGCAACACGCATCGCGCCGAGTTCTGCATCGACAAACTCTATTCGCCCGATAGCGCTACCGGCCGCCTCGGGTTGCTTGAAATGCGCGCCTTCGAAATGCCGCCGCATGAGCAGATGAGCCTGGCGCAACAATTGCTGGTGCGGACCTTGCTTGCTTGGTTCTGGCGAGTGCCGTATGAGCAGAGGCCCATCCGCTGGGGAACCCGTTTGCATGACAGGTTTCTGCTGCCGTCTTTCGTGGAGAGCGATTTCGCCTCCGTGATCGCCGATCTGCGCGCCGCCGGATACCCGCTGGACGCCGCCTGGTTTGCTCCGCATAGAGAATTCCGCTTTCCGGTTTATGGAAGCGTCCGATATGATGGCGTAGGAATGGAACTGCGTCAAGCCATTGAGCCATGGTATGTGCTGGGTGAAGAGCCTGGCGCAGGAGGCACCGCCCGCCACGTCGATTCATCGGTGGAGCGGCTTGAGGTGCGCGTCGATGGGCTCATAGCGGAGCGAATGGCTGTGCTCTGCAACGGCCGCCGGTTGCCGCTCCAGTCCACAGGCACACAAGGGGAATTCGCTTGCGGCGTGCGATATCGTGCCTGGCAGCCTCCCCGCTGCCTGCATCCCACCATTGGCGTTCACACCCCGCTCGCGTTCGATCTGGTGGACCTCCACGCCGGCCGTTCCCTGGGCGGCTGTACTTATCACGTGGGACATCCGGGCGGCCGGAATTACGAGACCTTCGCGGTGAATTCAAATGAAGCGGAAGCGCGGCGGCGGGCACGATTCTTCCCTTACGGATCTACCACCGGGCCGGTCACCGTTCCGCCAGTACATACGAATCCGGAGTTTCCGGCCACGCTGGATCTCCGATGGGATCACGGGGAATAGGATAAGGTGGCCGGTCAAAGGACGGTAAACGACACCCGCGTGGACCCGAAGCGCCCCCGGCCACTTCGCGGTTACGCCCCCATTGACGGCCATTGGGACGAGGCCTTTCGGCCATCTGGAATCCCGCGCCGCCACTGGCGCACCTTGGCCGTAGCCGTCGGGCGCATGGGTTTTGACCAGTTGACGCGCCGCTGGCAGACGGGCCAGCAACTCATTCAGGCCAACGGCGTCACCTACAACGTCTACGGAGATCCGCAGGGCAAGGAACGGCCTTGGCTGCTGGATCCTATCCCGATGGTGATCGCCGAGGATGAGTGGGCCTCGATTGAAAAGGCTGTCGTGCAGCGAGCCACGCTGCTCAACGCCATGCTGGTTGATCTCTACGGAGGTCAGCGGCTCATCCGTAGCCGCAACTTTCCTTCGGCGCTACTCTTCGCCAATCCGCATTTCCTGCGTCCGTGTGCCGGCATTGCGCCCGCCGGCGGCGCATGGATTCACTCTTACGCCGCCGATCTGGCGCGTTCGCCCAACGGCCAGTGGTGGGTGATTGCCGACCGCACGCAAGCTCCTTCCGGCCTGGGCTACGCGCTGGAGAATCGCCTGGTGAGCGCCCGCACTCTCCCGGCCGTATTCGACCAGTGTCACGTGCGCCAACTCACCGGCTTCCTCGACACGCAGCGTGAGGCTTTGCAAACCTTGGCTCCCAATCGTCGCGATCACCCGCGCATCGTTTTGCTCACGCCGGGCCCCAACAACGAAACCTATTTTGAGCACTCGTTCCTGGCTCGCCACTGGGGTTTTCCCATGGTGGAAGGGGCCGATCTCACGGTCCGCGACCACCGCGTCTTCATGAAAACTCTGGCTGGCCTGGAGCCCGTGGACCTGATTCTTCGCCGCATGGACGATGCGTTTTGCGATCCCTTGGAACTGCGTGGCGATTCGGTGCTTGGCGTCCCGGGCTTGATGCAGGCCGTCCGCAGCGGCAATGTGGCGGTGGCAAACGCTCTGGGCAGCGGGCTGGTGGAGACGGCGGCGCCCATGGCCTTTCTTCCCAGCTTGTGCCGGCACATGCTGGGCGAAGATTTGAAGATGCCGTCGGTGGCGACATGGTGGTGCGGTCAAGCGGGGCCGCGGCGCTACGTTCTCGATCATCTGGATGAGGTGGTTATCAAGTCGGCGTTCCGGCGTCCCGGCGAAATCCCGCTGTTCCCCGCCCAGATGGACGCCCGGGCTCGCCGGGAACTGGCTGCCCGTATTGAGGCTGAGCCCGAGCAGTTCGTCGCCCAGGAGCAGGTGGCCGTTTCCACCGTACCAGTCCGGACCGATGACGGCTTGGTGCCCCGGCACGTGTTGCTCCGCGTCTTCGCGGGCTGGGACGGCCACTCGTACTCGGTGCTACCCGGTGGATTGACGCGCGTCTCTATGGAGGCCAATTCGCCCGTCGTCTCCATGCAAGCCGGCGGCGGCAGTAAAGACACTTGGGTGCTGGGCTCTTTGGACGAACCGGAGCCCGCCGCCGCCTCGCCCCGTCCGGCGAACGCGCCGGAGTCTTCGCTGCATCCCGCCTCCCGATTGCCCAGCCGCCTGGCCGACAATCTGTTCTGGCTGGGGCGATATACAGAGCGTGTGGAAGGCGGTGTCCGGCTGGTACGCGCGCTCTCACCCAGCTTGTCTGGTGAAGAAGACTTCGGACACACGGTGACGCTCGAAACCGCGGTGCAATTCCTGGTCTCGCTGAACTACTTGGCGCCTGAATTCGCCAACATGCCCATTGCGCAAACCCGCTGGCAGTTGTCGCGCCTGTTTTCCGGGCTCCTCTATGACCCGTCCCGAACCTCGGGCATCGGTTGGAACCTGGCCAATGTGCGGCGCGTCACCTGGCCCTTGAAGGAGCGTCTCTCGCACGACACCTGGCGTGTTCTGCAGCAGCTTGAGACGGAATTTTCGCGCCGGCCGCCCACCAACCCTGAGCAGCGCTTGGTTTCGCAGATGAATTTGCTGGACCGGGTGATCGTCATTCTTTCCGCCTTTGCCGGCTTGCTGCTTGAAAACACCACGCGTAACGACGGCTGGCGATTTTTCGAGATTGGCAAGCGCCTCGAACGCGGCCTCGAAATGTCGGAATTGCTGCTGGCGGCGATGAGCAACGTTCCGCCCGATATTGACTCGTCGCTGGAAACGCTCCTGCAGATCGCCGACAGCGCCATCACCTACCGCACCCGCTACTTCACCGCCATGCGTATGGATTTCGTGCTGGAGTTGCTGTTGATGGACGAAACCAATCCGCGCGGGCTTTGCTTTCAGATGGCGACGCTGGTGGATCACTTGCGGCATTTGCCGGGGTACGATGCGGCCGGTGGAGAGATTCCGGAGGCTCTTCAGGTTGCCACCGCGTCACTCGCCGCGCTGCGTAGGGCGCTGCCTGAGGAACTGGCCGAACGTGACGCCGATGGAGCGCTGCCCAGGCTGGAAGATCTCATGGCCAAGTTCAAGGCCAGTCTCTACGATATTTCCGACGCGCTGGCGGACCGGCACTTCAGCCATCTCACCGTCTCACGACTTAGCTCGTAAGAGTAACCACATGCGCTACCAGGCCACCCACATCACGCGCTACAGCTACCAGATGCCGGTCTCGCATTGCGTCAGCGAAGCGCGCATCACGCCTCGCTCGCTCCCGCCGGGCCAGCGCGTGATCGAGACGCGCGTTCAGGTTGAGCCTGAGCCCATGGTGCTCGAAACCCGCCAGGACTATTTCGGCAACCACGTGGCGGCCTTCTCCGTGTTTCGCCCCCATGCCAAACTCACGGTGACGGCGCGAAGCATCGTGGAGATTGAGCCGCGCGCGGCCGCCGATCACGCACTCCCCGCGCTTGCCTGGGAAGATGCCCGTGAGCGTCTGGCTTCGGGGGAAGCTCACGAAGCATCCTTGGCGGCCTCCGAATTCATCTTCAACTCTCCCTACGTCGCCGCCGCCCCGAAGCTGGCCGCCTATGCGCGCCCCAGTTTTGAACCCGGCCGCCCCTTGGCCGAAGCCGCGCGCGAACTGGCCACGCGCATTCACACGGACTTCCGCTATGAGCCCAAGGCCACGTCGATCGACATGCCTTTGCTCGACGTCTTCGAACTCCGCCGCGGCGTCTGCCAGGACTTCGCGCATATCATGATCGGCGCGTTGCGAAGCTGCCGCTTGGCGGCTCGTTACGTCAGCGGCTATTTGCGCAGCGGCGCCGATCTGCAGGGCTCAGAAGCCTCGCATGCCTGGGTCTCGGTCTTCATCCCCGGCCACGGCTGGCTGGACCTGGACCCCACTAATGATGTAATTCCCTCTGGCGGCCATCTCACCGTGGCCTGGGGCCGTGACTTTGGCGATGTTACTCCGATCAAAGGCGTGTCGCTCGGCGGGGGCAAGCACACGGTGGCGGTTGAGGTCAGCGTGCGGCCCGTGGTGTAGGGCGTGGCTACAGACATCGAGAAGTGGAGATCGTACGAGGAAGTTGCCGCCTACTTGCTCAACCAATGCGCCGGGAGTCTCGGCCTCGGGGCATATGCCAGAATGGCGAGGGGTCCGTGGACGTCGAGTGTCGATCGTACCGGCATGCCAGGCAAAATCAAGAAAAGTAGGCGCTTTCGCTTATCGTATTCTTGATGACTTAGACGCAGCGGGCGGTATTCTTCAGAAGGGCGCAGAGAAGATTGCTCTCGCCGAAAACATATTCAGCGTGCATCTGGATCCGAGCAGCGCGACAACGGACTATGTCATGAGCTTCTTGAAACAGGTGATGGTCGGGCACAGCTTCAAAGTAAGCGCAGGCATGACCCAATCAGCCGAGGTGTCGCGCCTCTGCCCTGAGTGTGGCCGGCGATACGCGGTTCAAGATGGCGGTCTACGAGTCTGTCCCGAATGTCATCCCGCCCCGTAATCGACTTCGTGGCGGCAGGGACTATTGCGCGGCGGCCGGTTCGAAGATGATCCTCAGCCGCGTGCCGGTTGCGGCGGCCAATCGCTCAAGGGTCTGCGTGGAAGGCCGCGTCCTCCCACTCTCCAATCTGGCTATGACGGATTGGGTTGTGTCCATTCGCTGGGCGAGCTGCTCTTGCGTTAGACCAGCGGTGACGCGCGCATCAATGACCGCTCTGGCGAGCGCGAACTCAGGCGCAAGTTCAGCATGGGCCTTTCGATATTCCCCGTTCTTCA
Organism: Acidobacteriota bacterium; assembly: GCA_043730365.1. GTDB lineage: Bacteria > Acidobacteriota > Terriglobia > Bryobacterales > Bryobacteraceae > VFZP01. Next base: position 21,943 of record JAYTKJ010000884.1, read on the forward strand.
TCCATTTCAGATGTAGGTCGTTTACTTTGGCCATTTCGAAATCTCCTTCGCTCGCCTCATCGCCAGTTCGATCTCCCGGTGAGGAGTCTTCTGCGTTTTTTTGACAAATACCCGGACCACTACCACGCGCCGTTCGATGGCAGTCACCTAGAGAGCCCGTGAAATACCATCCCTCGCCTTTAGACGCATTTCCCAAAGCGCTCCTCGAAGTTGCTCTACGTGGGGTTCGCGAACCCGCTCCAATCCGAACTCCGCAATGAGTTCCGAGATGTAGTGAAAACCAGCAAGCATATCAGCGGGTAGATCCTCGAGTTCTGCGTCCACAATCTCGTTCAGGGTCTCGACTATCCATGGCATCTCTGCCTGTTTCCCAGTATAGCTTTTTTGCTATAGGCGCGAGCGCTACTTGAAAGGCTGACGCGCCAGGGTTTCGCACACACCATGATCGGCGCACTAGGCCGCATCTAAACCAATGCGTCACACCTCGACTCTACAGCCCTTGGTCAAAATCGGGAGCCCTTGAGGCGGTCCATGTCGCGGCGGTCACGTTTGGAGGGTTTGCCCTCCCGATCCATTTCAGGTTGCCAGGCCAGACGTTGCTCGGCGGCGAGGCGGGCGCGCGTTTCGCGGCTGGTTTCCGTCTCTTCATACAGCGTCTGGGCGACGGTGGCCGGGCCGCGGAGGTCGCTGAGCAGCAGCACCTTCACTTCAAAGTCGCCACCGGCTGTCTTGATGTGGAGTAAGTCGCCCGGGTGAATCTCGCGGGCCGGTTTGACCGGACGTCCGTTCAACTGCACGCGCCCGAGGTCACAGTTCTGCGTGGCCAGCGAGCGCGTCTTGAAGAATCGGGCCGCCCAAAGCCACTTGTCGAGACGCACACCATTCATAACTTCTACTTTGCCAAAGTCGGTGGCGGGCCAAGGCCAGGCGTCCGTGAGGCGCCATCCCGTCCATTAGTTTTTTGAATTTGCCGAACCCGCACGGCGCGTGTTACGCTCCAGGTAATCAACCACGTGGGCTTGCGTTCAGATGGTTGTGTCCCTGTCGACCTTAACCGAAGATCTCTCGCATCTTTGCTTCAAGAAGGGGAATTGCCGGCGAACCGGTGGACGTGCTCTCAGGCGCCAATCGAAGTGGTTCACTCGACAACCGGGGCCGGGCCGATCTGCTGAGCGATCCCTTCAGCGGCGTAGCCTCCCGCGCCACTCCGTTTGGAGCAATTCCCTACTTGAACCCGGCGGCGTTTCGTTTGGCCACCACCGGCACGTTCGGCAATCTGGGCCGCAACATCATCTACGGGCCGGGTTTCGGCTCAGTGGATTTCTCGGTGTTCAAGGAGACCGCGATCACCGAACGGATTCGCACGCAGTACCGGGTGGAGATCTTCAACATCACCGATCGCGCCAATCTGGCGAACCCTGGCGTGAGCGTCAATTCGGCGGCGACGTTTGGCCTGATCACGGCCACTCGCAACGGGGGTTCGGCGCCGGGCATCGGGTTCGGCGAACCGCGCAACGTGCAACTGGCACTGAAGTTGATCTGGTAGCGTCATGCGCGCACTCTGCCTGATCCTCGCCGCGGCTGGGGCTGTACTCGGAGAAGCTCCCGGCCGCCAGCAGCGAACGGTTTTCGAGGCCGAAGTGCTGAAGGTGCACGAATCGGCCATCATCATCGACACACACAACGACGTCACGTCGGCCACCGGGGACGGGCTCGCCCTCGGCGTGAGACGCACAGACGGCCACACAGACCTGCCGCGCCTGAAGGAGGGCGGTGTAGGCGCGACGTGTTTCGCCGTGTTCGTCGCCGGCAACTATGTGGAAGGCAATCACGCCGCGAATCGCACGCTGCACATGATCGACACCGTGCGCCACGATATCATCGAGCGGCACCCGAAGGATTTTGAATTCGTCACGACGGCCGATGGAATCGTGGCCGCGCACAAGAAGGGCAAGTTCGCCGCGCCGCGCTGCTCGGCATCGAAGGCGGACATGCCATTGAAGACAGCTTGCGCCTGCTGCGCGACTTCCACGCGCTCGGGGTTCGCTATATGACCCTGACGCATTCAAACTCCAACAACTGGGCGGGCTCATCGGGCCAGGAGGGCGCCGGTGGGCTGACCGATTTCGGCAGGCAAGTGGTGGTCGAGATGAATCGCCTGGGCATGATGGTGGACATCTCACACGTATCCGATAAGACCTTCTGGATGCGCTGGCGGTCTCCAAAGCGCCGGTGTTTGCGTCGCATTCCTCGTGCCGCAGCCTTTCACCGATAGCCCGCAACATGACCGATGAGATGATCACGGCGATGGCTAAAAAGGGCGGACTGATTCAGATTAATTTGGGCTGTGAATTCCTCAACCCGGAGTCTGCCAAAACATCGGCGATGGGCAATCCGGCCTTGCGCGCCAAGTTCGCTGAAGCCATGGCGGCGTTGAAAGACAAGCCGGCCGAGGAGCGCCGGGCCGCGATGCGGAAGATGATGGCGGGGGCAGGGCCTCGGGTGCGGGTGACGTTGGCCGACGTGGTGGCACACATCAACTATGTGGTGACGCTGGCGGGCGTGGACGCAGTGGGCATCGGCAGTGACTATGACGGAGTGGGCTGCGTCCCCGAGGGGCTTGATGACGCACGGGCGAAGAGATTCGGAAGATCTATGGCGGCAACTTACTGCGCGTGATGCGCGCAGTGGAAAAGGCCGCGGCGGCCAGCGCTACTTTTTAAGCTTGGCGTAGATTGCTTTGATCGAAGGCGCGTTGCGCGTCTTGTCGGCGCCCCACGGTGAGAATTTGGTGAGGTCGAGCGATTCGGCGAGTTGATCGGCGGATTGACCATGGGCGATTCCCGTGCGCACGCCATCAATCATGCCCTGCAAATAGGCGCGCTGGCCGGCGAGGGCCTGCTTGTCGCCGAGCAGACCGTGGCCAGGGACCAACTGAGTCACGTCGTACTTCATCAGGCCATCGAGTGCCCGCACCCAGCCCTCGGGATCCGCATCCGGGTCGGCCACGTTGTTGCCCGGCCGCTTGTTCACGCAGACATCTCCGGTAAAGAGAATGCGCTCCTTGGGAAGCCAGGCCACCGAATCGCCCAGGGTGTGGGCGGGGCCCACTTTGATCAACTCGACACGGTGGGCGCCGTCGTCAAAAACCATCCGTTCGGGAAAGCCGATTTGGGGATGCTCGAGTTTGTCGTTCTTATAGTCGGCCGCGGATTTCTCCCAGGCCGCGAGATTCTTCTTCAGCGACTCGGCCATGCAGTCGGCCGAGCAGACGATGCTCGCGCCGGCGTCAACAAATACTCCGTTGCCGTGGGCATGATCGCCGTGGTAGTGGGTGTCGAAAACAAACTTGATGGGCTTGTTCGTGGTCTTGCGAATGTCGTCCAGGATGGCGCGCGCGCCCCACGGGTAGTTGGCGTCGATCACCAGCACGTAGTCCCGGAACACAATCCAGCCGGCGTTGGCGATGATGCGCTTGTCGGGCTCGGCCGCCCGCATATAGACGTCAGGGGCCAACTTCCGAACTTGCGCGGAAGGGCTGCCGGCCTGATTCTGAAAAGCCCAGGTCAACAGCGCCGCAAAGACCAGGAGAAAACTTGCCCGTCGCATAAGGGTTTTAGGCTATCACACGCTAGTTCCAATTGAGCGGATTGCCCTCGCTTGGGTGCTTAACCGTTCTGGGGGGGCAAATGAGATTTGGCCATGCCGAGTACCGAAAACCGCTCCCTGGCGGCCACGGATCGGAAACGGCTTGTTGATTCCGGAGTGCTTCTGAGCCTCGCGCGCCTCGGAGCAAACGACGACCGAAGGCGGATGGCAGGAGATGCACTCGTGGCAGCGCAGGCGGAATCGGATGAGTGCTACCGCTTTAGATCCGCCGACACGTCCCGGATTGTAACGCGCCCTTGCGAAATAAGCCACCCTGCCCAACCCGGTTTGTCATCATAGATCCATATGCCATATCGCGATCTGCGCGAGTTCATCGCCGCGCTCGAAAAAGCCGGGGAGCTCAAGCGCATTCCCTTTGAAGTGGATCCCTACCTGGAGATCACCGAGTTTGCAGACCGGTCCGTGAAAACCGGTGGTCCCGCGCTACTCTTTGAAAAGCCCAAGGGCTCGCCCATTCCGGTGCTGATCAACGCCTTTGCCAGCATGAAGCGCATGGAGATCGCTCTCGGCGTCGGCGCCATCGATGAGATTGCCGCGCGCATCACCGAGTATCTCCAGATGAAGATGCCTGAAGGCCTCATGGGCAAGCTCAAGATGCTGCCGATGCTCGCCGAAATGGGGTCGTTCTTTCCCAAGATCGCCGGTGATGGGCCGTGCCAAGAGGTAGTGAAGAAGGACAACTTCTCGCTATCGGAGTTCCCCATCCTCCACTGCTGGCCTGATGACGGCGGGCGCTACATTACCCTGCCGATGGTCTTTTCCAAGAACCCCGAAACCGGCAAGCGCAACTGCGGCTGCTACCGGATCCAAGTCTTCGATGACCGCACCACGGGTATGCACTGGCAGACTCATAAACAGGGCGCCGATCACTACCGCCGCTTGAAGGCCGATGGCAAGACGCGCCGCATGGAAGCCGCCGTCGCGATCGGCGCCGACCCGGCCACCATGTACTCGGCCATCCTCCCGCTGCCACCCGATCTTGACGAAATGATGATCGCCGGCTTCATCCGCTCCAAGCCCGTTGAAATGGTCAAATGCAAAACCGTCGACATCGAGGTGCCCGCGCAAGCCGAGATCGTGCTCGAAGGCTATCTCGAACTAGGGGAACTGCGCACCGAAGGGCCCTTCGGAGACCACACCGGTTTCTACTCGTTGGCCGACGAGTATCCCGTGTTTCACCTCACCTGCATCACCCACCGCAAGAATCCCATCTACGCCACTACCATCGTTGGTCCACCGCCGATGGAGGATTTCTACATGGGCAAAGCGATTGAACGAATCTTCCTGCCACTGATGCGTCTGAACCTGCCGGAAGTGCGCGACATCAACATGCCGGCCGAAGGGATCTTCCACAACCTCATCATCGTGGCGATTCGCAAAACCTACCCGGGCCACGCGCGCAAGGTCATGCATGGCATCTGGGGCACCGGCCAGGCGATGTTCTCCAAATGCATCCTGGTGGTGGACGAAGATGTGAACGTGCAAGACGTGAGCGAGGTGGCGTGGAAAGCGCTCAACAATATCGACCCCGAACGAGACATCGAGTTTGTGCACGGCCCGGTGGACTCGCTCGATCACGCCAGCCGTCTGCCTAATTACGGCTCCAAGATGGGGATCGACGCGACGAAGAAGTGGCCGGCCGAAGGCTTCACTCGCCCATGGCCGGATGTCCTCAAGATGAAGCCGGAAGTGCGGGTACGGGTAGATGAACTTTGGAAGAAAGCCGGCTTGTAGATCGGCGGACGGCGGGTTTGCTAGACTAAAGTTGTTCCGTCGCGCCTGTGGTGCTCATAGCTCAGCCTGGTAGAGCTCCAGATTGTGATTCTGGCCGTCGAGGGTTCGAATCCCTCTGGGCACCCCAACTCAACCCTGCAAAAATTCGCATTCAAACAGGTTGATCTTCAGCGGGATGGTTTCCTGCAGCGCTTCGGCTTTGGGTGCCACGCGGCGCCATATTTCGGGTGGCAATTCCTGCTCCAGCCATTCCATATCCCATCCCACGGTGGGCTCGCCCAACAGGAATCCTAGGCGTTCGGCCAAGCCACACGCAACTCCCACCAACCGAGGCACGGTGAACGGCCCCGTCTTGGGAACCGCGCGCATGCACAACACTGCCCTCATCGTGGACGGCAGTGCCCACGTGTCGGCCAGGACGAGCCCGGCCTCGCAGTGATTGATGCCTAGGGCCCGTTCTTCACATTGCAACGAGTCTTCGCCCGACTCTGACCAGGCCGCCAGGGCGGCTGCGTATTCAACAGGGTAAGCCGAGATAAGCGCCAGCCGGCCCAGATCATGCAGCAGCCCGCTGGTGTAGGCATCGCTCCGCTCTATCCAGCAGCTCTCTGCCAATTCTTCGGCCACCAACGCCGTAGCGAGATTATGCCGCCAGCATAGACGCACCAAACCCAGTTGCTTGCCGCCGCGCAAGAAATCGCGCATGGCCACCGTCATTACCAGGCTCCGCAACCGGTCCATACCCAATACCGAGATGGCGTGCATGATGCTCATCACTTCATAACGTAGACCCAGCATCGCCGAATTGGCCAGCCTCAGCACCTCGGCCGCAAAGACGGCGTCGCTCCGGATTAACTGTGAGACCTCGGGAATCGTGAAGTTTGGCTTGCCCATCAGCGTGATGAGCTTGCGCGCTACGGCAGGAAACGGCGGCAGTTCCAGAATCCGGTGTACGGGAATACTACGGGGCGGTGTGGACTGAGAGGTTGCGGCCACTTTTCATCACCAGATGGCCATATCGGCGAGAATCCGGCAGGCATGAGGGGATTACCCAAGCTCCCTCCGCAAATACTCGAAGACCTCGCCGGGTAAGATCGCGCGCATCGAGGCGGCGTGTTCGCTGCCGTCTCGACGATAGGTGGTCTCGGCGCCCGCCACGCGCATTACCTTTAACGTGCCGCCGTAAGGGCCGTTCCGCGCCGGGTCAGTCGGGCCGAATAGCGCTACCCCCGGCTTAGATAGCGCGGCAGCCAAATGCAATGGTCCGCTGTCCACCCCTACCACCGCCGCGGCCCGCCGGGTGGCGTCGATCAGGCCAGTGATGCCGGAGACGTGAATCGCCGAGATCCCCGGTACCCCGCTGACCGCCGCTTCCGAACCCGGCGCCATGTTGAGTACCAGCCGAAGCGATAGCTCCTCGTCCAGCCTCCGGGCCAACTCGCCATAGTATTCCAGCGGCCATTGCTTGGAGACCCATCCCGCCATCGGACTGGCCAGCACAAAGCGGCCGGCCGGTAGCGCTCCTTCCGGGCGTCCCTGGGGCAGGGGAAACTCCAGGCACCGCTCTTGCCCTCCGGCGGCCTGCGCCAACTCAAGGTGCTGCTCGACGATGTGCAGCGAATCCGTCACCGGCGCCACCTTGGTGTAGAGCAGCCGCGCTGGCCACTCCCGCGGATGTTGTTTTCCCCAGCGCACGGCCGATCCGGCGGCCAGCCGGAGCGCTGCGGCGGATTTGATCAGGCCTTGAAAGTCGATGGCGAGATCGAACTCCCGCCCGCGCAATGCCCGGGCCGAGCGCCACATGCCCCCCGTCCCACCGCCGCGATCAAACTCGGCGATCTCGTCTATGGCCGGGTTGGATTCGAGCAGTGGCCGCCAGCGCGGCTCAATCATCCAGGTGATGCGCGCCCGCGGAAAGCTGCGGCGGAGCGTCGCCACGGCTGGCAGCGTGTGGAGGATGTCGCCCATGGCTCCCAGCCTGACGACGAGAATTCGAGTAGCCATCCGTCGTCAGGCCACAGCCGCGGCGTGGCGTTCGAGGACGTGGCGCACCAGCGCTTGGCGGCGCTCCAGGTCCGCTGCTTCTTCGGCGATCACCGGCATGGCAATCGGCCCATCCACAATCATTACGGCGGTTACCGAACCCAGGGCCGCCGCCAATTCCGCGCGCGCGGCGATGGGAAGCAGCGGAACCGGTGGATCGGTGAGCAGTACGACGACGGGCCGTCCCTCTGCGGCGATCGCGGCCAGACGGCGCGCATGTTCCACGGTGAGCGGGTCCAGATGCATCGCGACAAACCCGGCTCCGGCAAACTCGCCGGCTCGGGAGAGAGGAAGAATCTTGGCGCGCGTATCGAGCTTCACTGCTTCAGCAAGTCTAGCGCGGTCCGGGCCACCTCGCCGGCCTCGACAGCCTTCATGCAGCGGTGATCGATCGGGCACTCCCGCCGCAAACAGGGATGGGGGTAGGGGCTGCAATCGACGGCGTGGCGCACAATGCGGGCCAACGGTCCGGTGGGCCCGGTGCCGACGTGATCGGTGGCGCCAAACACCGCGACGGTGGGCACGCCCAGAGCCGACGCAATATGCATGGCGCCGGAATCGTTGGTGAGGAAGGCCCGGCAGGCGGCGGCCATTTCGATATACTCGGCCAGCTTGGTCCGGCCGGCGAAGTTGCGCGCCGGTAAGCCTTGCGCCGACACCCTGGCCGTGACCTGTTCGCACAGTTCCCGTTCATCTGGCGTGCCGAACACAGCCACCGCGCCTCCTCCCAATTCGGCCGCGATCTGCACCGCGCTGGCGGCGAATCGATCGGGCAACCAGCGCTTGGCTGTGCCATAAGCGGCGCCGGGGCTCAGGCCGATGACCGGCGTGGCGGCAGGATCAAGCCCCGCTTCGGCCAGCCGCGAGGAGCCGCTCCGGCGCGCCCCCTCGATGCCTTCCAGCCGGATCACCATCTCTCCAGCTGGCAGCGCCGCCCCGCCGATGCCGGCCCGCCGCAATAACTCCAGATAGTAGTAGCTCTCGTGCCGGGGCGTCTCCCCTGGCTTCGGCGCCGCAATCGCGTTGGTGAGCAGCCAGCCCCGAGCGTCGCGCCGATAGCCGATGCGCTCTGCAATCCGCGCCGCGCGTATCAAAGCGGCCGATTCAAACGAATTGGTCAGTAGAATCGCCGCGTCGAATCGTAGTTCGGCCAACCGCCGTGCCTGCGCCCACTTGCGCGTCCAATCCCGCGGGCCCCGCGCCCCGTCCAAAAGAATGATCTCGTTGGCCCAGGTTTCCCGCGCATATAGTCCAGCCACGCTGGGCATCGCTAGCACAGTGATATGGGCAGCCGGGAAGGCCGAGCGGATACGCCGTAGCGCAGGTAAAGACATGACGGCGTCGCCAACCCAGTTGGTTGCGCGAATCAGGATGCGTTGCCAGTTTGGAGAGATCAAGCAGGTGCTCTCGCGCCGTTCGTCAGATTGGGGCAATTCTCAGGGTAGCTTGACTGCGGGTTGCTGCCAGCTAGACAACGGTCCGCTCGGCATCTTTGGCTGAGGGCGTCGAATCCACGCCGGGCTCTGTAGGCTTCAGCGTGTCTATCGGTCCGGCGGCTTGTTGCTGCTTCAGTTTCCAGGAAGGCACGAACTCTGAGCGGCGCCGGCCGAAGGCGACGAAGTTGACGCGGCAAACCGCGCACCGATGCGCCTTGGCTCCCACGTGGAGCAAAGCCTGCTGCCAGCGTGGCGGGTAGTAGTATTTCTCTTCCCAGTCTGTCAGATCCTGGCGTAGGCAACGCGGGCATTTCGCGTAGCTCACGCCCCGCAGCATGAGAATGCCCTCCTGATACCGGTGGCCACAGTCCCTGCACCGCACCGGACAATAGCCAAGCAATGAGAGCACACGTTCCCACGCGGACTTACGCTGCGAAAAGCGCAGGTTCTTCGAACCGCAACTGGGGCACTCAAGCTGCATTGGATGAATTTTAGACTACTAGTATCCTAAGTGTAAACCAAGGATTCGTTTTGCTAGTACTTTTTTTCAGGGGGTACGGAAGGTTACACTCCGATCCCACATTCAGGGGTACGCACCTCAGACTTGTACCGGCGATCTGACGGTCGGCGTTACCCGCTGGCAATCGGCCACATACGCCGCCATATAGGCGGAGAAGGCTGTCTGAAGCTCTTTCCGCTCAACGTCTTCCTGTCCCACGGCCCGCCCGCCAATCGTTGCGACCGGCAACAGTTCGCGGGTGGTAGAAGTAATAAAGACGGACTTTGCGGTGTAAAGGTCTTCGAGTTGGAGTTCTCGTTGGCCAATCGAGATTCCGGGCACCCTTGTGTCTTCCAGTAGGACGGACCGCGTAACGCCCGGCAGACAACCTGAGCTGAGCGGCGGCGTCCAAACCCCGTCGGCAGTAACGGCAAAAATGTTAGCTGATGTACATTCACTAACACGGCCATGCTCATTCAGTAGGACAACTTCGTCGCAGCCTGCAGCCTTGGCCCGCTCGAGCCATGTCAGATTCTGGATCCAGGAAGTGACCTTGACCCCGGCGAAACGGCTGGCGCCATGGCGGGCCTGCTCTTCCACAGCCAGCTTAACGGAATTGCCCCAAGCATGCAGCCCCGTCGTGAAGGCGATCGTCTCAAATTCGCGCTCGATGCCCGCCCCCTCGAACAACCCGCCACGGTTCCGGACGACGGCGACGCGTAGCGTGGCGTTATGTGCGCCGTTGGCCTCCACCAGCGACAACAGGTCGTGCCGGAATGCCTCCGCGCCGGAGGGCATCGGCACGCGCATCAACTCGGCGTCTTTGTTCATCCTGGCCCAGTGACGCTCAAAGGCAAACAGCACGCCGTCAATAACCCGGAGCGTTGAAAAGACACCCCAACCGTTCATGAAGCCAACTTGGCCTGGCGACAAAGTCTTCTCAGACGTTTGGATGAGCCGGCCGTTATGTAGCAGCAGAGAGTGCATGGCCTCTTCATTTTAGCGATGATGGAAGGTGCCGATGACAGTGGCCGCCGTCACCCCTTCCGTCGCCGATCAGGCGTCTGCTTTTGCCGCGCGCTTTCGCCTCGCCCGCCCTTTCCCGCATCTGGTGATCGACGAGTTTTTCGAGCGCGGTTTCTGCAAACTCCTGCAGCGCCAGTTTCCGGAATTCGATCCCGCCCAGGCGCGCAATGAACTGGGTGAGATCGGGCGTAAGGCCGCCTATGCCAACGTGTGTGCGTTGGGGACGGCGTATGTCCAGTTTGACAAGCTGCTACAGTCGCCCGAGTTCCTGGCCCTCATCGGCCAGCTCACCGGCATTCCCTCGCTGCTCTACGATGCGGAGTATGTTGGCGGCGGCGCGCACTTAAATCTCAACGGGCAGGACCTTGATCAGCACGTCGATTTCAATTTTCATCCTCGCACCAAGGCGCATCGTCGGCTGAATCTGTTGCTATATCTCAACGACGAGTGGCAGGAGGATTGGGGCGGGTGCCTCGAGCTGCAATCCAATCCCCGCGGCCCGCGCGAACGCAACGAAGTGGTGCGCATCGTGCCCAAGGCCAACCGCTGCGTCATCTTTGAGACGTCCGAGCGCAGTTGGCATGGCTTCTCGCGCGTCCAGATGCCGGAGAAGAAGGCGAAGGCTGGGCGTCGTTCGATTGCCGTGTACTTCTATACGAAGGAGCGCCCGGCAGTTGAGGCCGCGCCGTCACACGGCACCGTCTACGTACCGCCCGCGCTGCCAGAGCATTTCGAAGCGGGGCGCACGCTGACGCCTGACGACGTGGAGCAACTGCAGATCCTGCTGCGCCGCCGCGACACGCAGATTGAGTATCTCTATCACCGGGAACTGGAGTTCTCGCGGATTCTGCACTCGCCCACACACAAACTGGCCGCCCTGCTGACCGCGCCGCTGCGATGGCTGCGGGGCGGTGGCGGGCGGTAGAATCGAAGATCCGCCATGCCGCTGTTTCTGCGATCGCTTCAGTTACGTGGGCTGCTTTCCTTTGGTCCGGACGCCGAGGCTTTGCAGCTTGAGCCGCTCAATATCTTGATTGGGCCGAACGCTTGCGGGAAGTCCAACCTGATTGAGGCGATCAATATTCTACGGGCGACGTCCGGCGAATCGGCGCCGCCGATTCGCGAGGGTGGCGGGATTGGGGAGTTTTTGTGGAAAGGGAATCCGTCGGCGGAGGGCGCGAGCATTGTGGCGGAGTGTGAATGTCATCCCCAGTGGCTGCGGCACGAGATACAGTTCCGTGAGGTCGGACAGCGGTTTGAGTTGACACTCGAGACCGTCAGCTCTGATTGGCCGCAGTGGGGGGGAGTTCGCTATCGCAATGACAAGGGCGAAAGTTGGGTCACGGAAGTTCAAGATATGGATAAGAGACGCATCGTTAGCATGGAGCCTGACGAGTCTGCGTTGACGCGATTTCGGGACCCGGACCGAACACCTGAACTGGCGTTCTTGGGCAATTCTTATCGCCGCGTGCGCCTTTATCGCGAGTGGCACTTCGGGCGCAGCACCCCACCTCGACGACCGCAACAGGCTGACCTTCCCAACGACTTTCTGCTCGAGGACGCTTCCAACTTGAGCCTGATACTTAATCTACTTGAGTTCAAGGGGCAGCGCGAACCTC
>JAYTKJ010000885.1:0-7705 GCA_043730365.1 Acidobacteriota bacterium
GGCGACAAGTCCTGGCAGGAGACACCACCCGCCGAGTGGGACGCCGACAAAGATCGCTTCTTTGCCGCCCTGACGCAATTCGATCTCGCTCTGCAGGAGCGAGGTGTAACCGTGCCGGACGATCTTGGCCAACGCCTCTTCCAGGGCCCAATCGCCGACGCGTTCACTCACGTGGGTCAACTGAGCCAACTGCGCAGGCTGGCAGGGGCGCCGGTGAAACCCGAAAATTACTTCGTGGCCGATATCATTCCGGGCCGCACCACTTCCATCCAGCCGCCACCCAAGAGGACGTTCTGAAGGTCGCCCTCATTGGAGACTTCGACGCCTCGGTGATCGCGCACCAAGACTGCCACGGTCGGCGACGCCGCCTCCACACTGGCCTCGTTCGCCGGCATCTGGTGCGTGCCCGCCAGCCCCTACGCAAGCGCCGACGGAGCCTTCGCCGCCATTCGCTTTGCCCGCGAGAACGCGCGCCCATTCCTCGGCACGTGCGGCGGCTTCCAACACGCCGTCATCGAATACGCTCGCAACGTGATCGGGATCACGGACGCCGATCATGCCGAGACGAACCCCGGCGCAGACATGCCCCTGATCGCACCGCTGGCCTGCTCGCTCGTAGAGGTCAGCCAGACCTTGACGCTTGCCCCCCAGCAGCCGTACGGCCCACGCCTACGGTAAAACCCAGATCGAGGAAGGTTATCACTGCAGCTACGGCTTGAACCCTGCCCTCGCCTCTAAGATCTGGGACGGCGCCTTGCAGCCTGTCGCGCTCGACGCAGCCGGTGAAGTGCGCGCCGTGGAACTCGCCGGCCATCCCTTTTTCATCGCCACCCTTTTCCAGCCTGAACGCCGCGCGCTCACTGGCGACTTGCCTCCGCTGGTACGGGCCTTCGCCACCGCCGCTCTTTCCTGTTGACTCCATCGCCGGTTGATGTAAACTCAATTCAACTAGACTTTCGCCGTCCTGGCGGAAGTGGGTGAAGAGGGAATGCGCAAGCGCGCTCTATTATTGTTGGTCTGTGCGGCGCTATTGCCGTACTTGCCCTTTCTGTCTCTGCCCCTCATCTCCGACACCTACACGCAAATTTTCCTCGCCCGCCAGTTCGGCGCGCCCTCCGGATGGGTCAATCTCGCGATCGATCCCCTCTATCGCTGCCGCGCCACTTCTCTGGTGTTCACCTACCTAGTTGACGCGATTTTCGGCGCCCATCCCGCCGCGCACCAACTCTTCGGTTTCTTTGTACATGCCGCCAACGCGATACTGATCTACGCCCTCGGCCGTTGGCAGCCGATCGGCTACCGCGCCGCCCTGCCGGCCGCGTTGTTCTTCGCCCTCTATGAAGGTCACCAGGAAGCAGTGGTGTGGGTCGCCGCGCTGCCGGAGTTGCTCGTCTTCTTCTTCTCGCTTCTCACCCTGCACGCCTGGATTCGCTGGAGCGAAGCGCGCTTCGCCGGCTGGACGATGCCCGCCTTGGCTACTGCCGGTTTTCTCCTTGCGCTCTTGTCCAAGGAGTCCGCCGTTGCAATCGTGCCGATCCTGGCTTGGGTGGCATGGCGCTCAACCTGGCCAGCCCGTCCCGCCTGGATTGCGTTGGCGGTGTACGGCTCGTTGTCGGCCACCTACGCGTTTTTCATCTTCAGCGCTTCGAGCAATCACCTCCATCTCAACGACGGCACCTTTTCCGCCTCCGCCCCGTTCTGGCTCACCTTGCCTCACACAGTCTTGCGAATGTTCTGGTTCTGGGGGCTACTCGCCATCGGGGCTCTCCTGGCTCTTGGCCGTTGGCGTCAGCGTTCGCTCGAATTTTCCGCCGTGTGGATCGTCTGCAGCCTGCTCCCCTACTCGTTCCTCGTCTACATGTCGCGCGTCCCCAGCCGCCACACCTACCTGGCGGCGGCGGGTCTGGCGCTGGGCATCGGCATAGCCTTCACCGCGCTCCGCGATCGCTGGCGCTCTCCGTGGCTGGCGTCCGCCGTCGCGGTTTTGGTCACAGCGCACAACTGCGGATACCTCTGGGCCAAGAAACTGCCTCAGTACGAACGGCGCGCCCACGCCACGGAGCATTTCCTGGAGTTCGCCAGGACGCATGAAGGCCTGATTGACGTGAGCTGCCGCGGGCCCTATCCGCTCGACGTCTATCGCCACGCGGCGGCGGTGATGCTCAATCGTCCGGCAGACTCAGTGCGGGAGCGCCCAGGCCCGGACGCCTTCTGCGAAGACCTGCATCCGTAGCCAGCGTGGTACCCTGGAAAATACTCGAAACCGGCCCTTTCAGCGGCTGATCAGTATTACTCTCACCATTACTCACAATGGATACGTTCCAGGATCTCGTCTTCAAACTCAAGAAATACTGGTCTGACCGGGGCTGCATTCTGCAGGAACCGTTCGACGCAGAAGTGGGCGCAGGCACTATGGCGCCCGAGACGTTTCTCCGCGTGCTGGGCCCCAAGCCCTACCGCGTCGCCTACGTGCAGCCCAGCCGCCGTCCGGCTGACGGGCGCTACGGCGAGAATCCCAATCGTCTCTATAAGCACCATCAACTGCAGGTGATCCTCAAGCCGACGCCGGCTGACGTCATCGATCAGTACCTCGGTTCGCTCGAAGCCATCGGCATCGATCTATCCAAGCACGACATCAAGTTTGAAGAGGACAATTGGGAGTCACCGACGCTGGGCGCCTGGGGCGTTGGCTGGCAGGTGATGCTCGATGGACTCGAGATCACACAGTTCACCTACTTCCAGCAGTGCGGCGGTATTGACCTCGAACTGGTGCCCGCCGAGCTCACCTACGGCCTGGAGCGCATCGCCGCCTTCCTGCAGGGTGTGGAAAGCATCTACGAGATCGAGTGGGCGCCGGGCTTCACCTACGCCGACGTGCGTTTGGCTGACGAGCAACAGCTCTCGGTCTACAACTTTGAAATGGCTGACGTTGCCTCGCTCTGGCAGACCTTTGAGATCAATGAGCGCGAGGCGCAGCGGTTCGTTCACCTTTGGGCCAAGCTCGATCAGGATACACCGGCCCTTGAGCGCGCGCGATTCCCCGTGCTGGGTGCATACGAGCATGTACTCAAGTGCTCGCACTCCTTTAATATGTTGGATGCCCGCGGCGCCATCTCGGTCACTGAGCGCGTGGGTGTGATCGGCCGCGTTCGCAAACTCGCCGTGGGCGTCGCGCACATGTGGGCCGCGCAGCAGCAACCACCACCGCCGGCCGCTACGGCGACGGAGGCTGCGTAACCTCCATGGCCAACTTCCTGCTCGAAATCGGCTCTGAAGAGATTCCCGATTGGATGCTCGCGCCCGCGGTGGAGCATTTGCAGACGGCTTTCACCAAACTCCTGGCGGACCACAAGCTCAAAGGCAAAGTGGAATGGGCAGACGCGACGCCTCGCCGCCTGGCCATCTGGTTGACCGGACTTCCGCAGGGGCAGAACAACTCCGTCGAAGTGTTGACGGGCCCGCCCAAGTCCGCCGGCGACGGCGCGGCAGTCGGCTTCGCCAAGAAGAACGGCATAGCGGTCGATCAACTCGAAACCCTCACCACGCCCAAAGGCGAGTACTTTTCTTTCAAGAGGAGGGTGGCCGGACGCGCCACCACTTCGATCTTCGCCGACGCGCTGCCCGCGTTGATTCTCGGCATTCCCTGGCCGAAGAGCATGTACTGGCTCGGCAAAGGCACGCCGCGCTTTATCCGCCCACTGCGCTGGATTTGCGCGCTGTTCGGCGCGGGTATCGTGGAGTTTGAAGTGGCCGGCGTCAAGTCTTCCAACCGCACCCACGGCCACCGCAAGTTCGGCAAGAAAAACATCCGAGTCTCGGCCGTCCGTTATGCCGCGCAGCTTGAGGCCAACTTCGTCATCGTGCAGGCAGCCGGCCGGCGCAAGCGCATCGAAGATGGTATCGCCGCGTTGCTCGAAGGCAAGGGTCTGCGGCTCAAGGCGGACGCCGGGCTGCTCGACACGCTCACCTACCTTACCGAATGGCCCACGCCGATTCTTGGCAGCTTTGACCCGGCCTATCTGGCGCTCCCCGCCGAGGTGCTGATCACCGTGATGCGGCATCACCAGAAGTATTTCTCGGTGCTGAAAGAAGATGGGTCGCTGGCGCCGCACTTCATCGCGGTCCTCAACACGCCCGGCGATCCGGATGGCCTCATCGCTTCCGGCAATGAGCGTGTGCTCCGCGCCCGCTTCAACGACGCACGCTTTTTCTGGGGCGTCGATCAGCAGAAGAAGCTCGCCGATCGCGTGGAGGACCTCAAGGCCGTCACGTTCCAGCGCGAACTCGGCTCCTACTTCCTCAAGACCGAGCGCAACGTGGCCCTAACGCGCGAACTTGGTGGCGATGCTCATGCCCAGCGCGCCGCGCTCCTGGCCAAGTGCGATCTCACCTGCGAAATGGTGAAGGAGTTCACTGAGCTGCAGGGCGTTATCGGCGGTCTCTACTGTCGCGCGCAAGGCGAAACTTCGGAAGTCGCGCAGGCCGTCTACGATCACTACAAGCCCGTCAGCATGGAAGATTCGATTCCTTCCACCCGCACCGGACAACTGGTGGCGCTGGCTGACAAGGCCGACACGCTGAAAGAGTGCTTCCGCGTCGGCATGATTCCGTCCGGCTCCAAAGACCCATTCGCGCTGCGCCGCGCCGCCCAAGGTGTCGTGAAGATTCTGGCCGAAGGCGTGCTGGACGTGCCGCTACAGAACCTCATTGGCGGCGACGCCAAGCTGGAAGAGTTTTATCAGGACCGCGTGCGCCACTACTTCCGCGAACTCCGCGGCTTCGCTTATGACGAAGTCAACGCCGTCATGGCGCGCGGCTGGACCGAGCTCAAGAGCGTCGGCGCGCGCCTGGAAGCGGTGAAAGCCGTGCGCCCCACCGAAAATTTCGAGCCCCTCGCGGCTTCCTTCAAGCGCATTCAGAATATCCTCGATCAAGCCGCCTTCGATGGCCAGTCCGTCATCGACCCGGCGCTGTTGCAAGAACCGGCCGAGCGCGACCTGCACACGGCGATGAAACAGCTTAGCCTCGCCGGCCTCGACTACCCCACCGCCCTCATCCGCATCGCGGCGCTGCGCCCGCTGGTGGACCACTTTTTCGACAAAGTAATGGTGAATGCGCCGGACCACGCTGTCCGCGCCAATCGTTTAGCGCTGCTTTTTTACCTGCGAAGCGAATTCTCACGCATCGCCGATTTTTCAGAAATCATAACCTCGTAGTGACTCGCAAGGAGACAACAAGAATCCCATGAAGAAATACGTCTACGCCTTTGGTGGCGGTACCGCCGATGGCGACGGCTCGATGAAAGATATCCTCGGTGGCAAGGGCGCGGGCCTCGCGGAAATGTGCCGCGCCGGCGTGCCCTGTCCTCCCGGCTTCACCATCGCCACCGATGTCTGCAATATCTTCTTCGAAAACAAGCGCAGCGTTCCGCATGACATCGATGAAGAGATGTGGGCCGCGCTGGAGAAGCTTGAAAAGCTGATGGGCCAGAAGCTCGGCGCCGGTGAGAATCCGCTGCTGCTCAGCGTGCGCTCCGGCGCCAAGTTCTCCATGCCCGGCATGATGAACACCATCTTGAACCTGGGCATGAATGACGAGAGCGTCGAGGCGTTGCGCAAGAAGAGTAACAACCCCCGCTTCGCCTATGACTGCTATCGCCGCTTCCTCCAGATGTACGGCGAAGTGGCGCTCAACGTCGAGATGGAAAAATTCGACCACATCTTTGACGCGCGCAAGCACAAGGTGAAGGCCAAGCTCGACACCGATCTGACGGCTGACGATCTGCTCGTCATCATCAAGGACTACAAGGCCCTGGTGAAGAAGGAAACCAAAAAGGAATTCCCGCAGGACCCGCGTGAGCAGCTCGTTGGCTCACGCGACGCCGTCTTCAATAGCTGGTGGAACCCCAAGGCAAATTACTATCGCAAGATGGAAAAAATCCCGGACTCGGTGGGTACCGCCGCCAACGTGCAAGCGATGGTGTTCGGCAACATGGGCCAGAACTCCGGCACCGGCGTGGGCTTCACGCGCGACCCCGGTTCAGGCGAAAAAGTGTTCTACGGCGAGTATCTAATTGACGCGCAGGGCGAAGACGTCGTGGCCGGTATCCGCACTCCGGAGCCCATCGCCAAGCTCGGCAAGGTGATGCCGGCGGCGTACAAGCAGCTCGTCGAGATCACCTCGAGCCTTGAGAAGCACTACAAGGACATGCAGGACTTTGAGTTCACCATTCAGGAAGGCACGCTGTACATGCTGCAAACCCGGAATGGCAAACGCACCGGTCCCGCCGCCGTGCGCCTGGCTGTTGAGATGTGTGAGGAAGGGCTGATCGACAAGAAGACCGCGGTGATGCGCGTGGCCCCTAATCAGCTTGACCAACTGCTGCATCCGGTCTTTGACACCGCCTCGCTCAAGACGCTGACCAAGCTCACCAAGGGCATCGCCGCTTCACCCGGCGCCGCCGTGGGCCGCGTGGCGTTTTCGGCCGAAGATGCCGTTATCGCCTCGGCCAAGTCGCCTGTCATCCTGGTCCGGAAAGAGACCACGCCGGACGACATTCACGGCATGGACGTCGCCAAGGGCATTCTCACCGCCATCGGCGGCAAGAGCTCGCACGCCGCTGTGGTGGCGCGCGGCATGGGCCGGCCCTGCATCGTCGGCGCCTCTACCATCGTGATCAATGAGCATGCCAAGGTGGCGGTCGTCGAAATCGGCGGCAAGAAAATCACGGTCAAGGAAGGCGACTGGATCTCCATGGACGGCACCACGGCTGAGGTTTACCTCGGTCAGGCCAAGACCAAGGAACCCGACGTGAAGTCCGGCCACTTGGCCAAGTTCATGACATGGGCTGACGAATTCCGCGGCGGCTTCGGCGTGCGCGCCAATGCCGATATCCCGCGCGACGCCAAGGTGGCCCGCGGCTTCGGCGCCGAAGGCATCGGCCTGTGCCGCACCGAGCACATGTTCTTTGCCGAAGACCGTCTGCCGTTGGTTCAGCAGATGATTCTTGCCAAGACCGAGCCCGATCGCCGCAAGGCGCTCTTGAAACTCCTGCCCATGCAGCGCAAGGATTTCGCCGGGCTCTTCCAGGCGATGGACGGCTTCCCGGTGGTCATCCGCACGCTCGATCCGCCGCTCCATGAGTTCCTGCCCAAGCGCGAGAACCTGATGGTGGATTGCGCCGTGCTGCCCAAGGCCGACGCCAAACAGAAGAAGGGAATGTCGGAGCGCTACGGCATCAAGGTGGGTGATCTCAAGAAGAGGCTACCGGAATTGCTCGCCCGCGTCGAAGAATTGCACGAGTTCAATCCTATGCTCGGCCATCGCGGCTGCCGCCTCGGTATCTCGTACCCCGAGATCACCGAAATGCAGGCGCGCGCTATTTTCGAGGCCGTGGTCCTGGTACACAAGAAGGGGATCAAGGTCATCCCCGAAGTGATGATCCCGCTCATCGGCAGCGTGCAGGAACTTACGCATCAGAAGGATATCGTCGTCAAGATCGCCGAAGAGGTGTTGGGCAAAGCCGGCATCAAGAACAAGGTGCACTACCTGGTGGGCACCATGATTGAAGTGCCGCGCGCCGCCTTGACCGCCGACAAGGTCGCCGAGGTCGCCGAGTTCTTCAGCTTCGGTACGAATGACTTGACGCAGACGACAATGGGTCTCTCACGCGACGACTATACGAAGTTCTCGGCCCACTACGAAG
>JAYTKJ010000886.1:0-6936 GCA_043730365.1 Acidobacteriota bacterium
ATGCCTGGCCCCCGCACGTCCGGCAGGAGCCGCGAGACGTTGCCGAAGGTGAAATTGGCGGGGTTGACAAATTGCGTGGTATCAAACCAGCGGGCCGCCGAGCGCTGGGAACCCGGCAGCGCCGCGCTGGCGCCGGTAGAGTTCGGGCGGTTGGCCAGGAAGTTGTTTGCGCCGCGCACGGCCAGGGGCGTTCCGCTTTGCAACGCTAAGACGCCGTCAACTTGCCAGCCGCCAATCACGCGATTCATGGCGCCGTTCGACGAGCTGAAGCGTTTCCCTTTGCCGAACGGCAGCTCATAAATCGAGCTGAACACGAACCGCCCGGCCGAGTCGGTGGCTTCGATCGAGCGCTCGACGCGGCGGTCGAACTTGCCGTTCTGATAGTCAAACTGGTTGACCAGCTCCGAACCGGCGAAGCCAAAGCCATTAATGCCATCCGAGATCAGCTTGCCATACGAGTATGATGCGAGCATTACGAAACCGCGCGACATGCGCTTCTCAAAGTTGAGGAGGAAGGAATGGTAGTTGGAGTTCGCCATGTGCGGATTGGCGATGCCCACCCGATTGTAGTAGGGGAACGGTCGCAGCGACTGCTGGCGCGTGATCGTGGCGCCGCCGAACGCTCCGGTGACGCGGCCGGCGTAGGGGTTGGGAACCACTTCATTCAATCGCGTGCCGAGCGAGAGATTCACCGGATCAAGCTGGTTGTAGTCATAGCCGCCGCCGCGCAGCTTGGTGCCACGGTTACCAGAGTACGAAGTCTCCATCAGGATCTGCCCCGGCAACTGGTGCTGCAGGGTGAAAGTGAACTGCTGCGAGTAAGGCGTGCGATTGGCGCGCTCGTCGATGGTGACGTTGCCGCTCAGGAACGCGCTGGGTCCAACCTTGCTGCCGATCGGCAGCACCACCGGCGTGGGGAATCCGTCCTTGAAAAGGAAAGCCGGGAAATCGAGATTTCCGCCCGGCGCGGTGTACACCGTTGAGTTACCGCGAAAACCGAGCGACCCGAAGTCGGTCGCATAGTTGTGCGTGAGCGGGTAATAGAGGCCGTAGCCCCCGCGCAGCACCGTCCGGCCGGAGCCGAACACATCAAGTGCAAAGCCCACGCGCGGGCCAAAGTCATTGAAATCCGGATCGATCACCGTGCGCCCGAAATCGACGCCGGCAAACTCAAGCCGCCCCGGCAGGTTGGTCAGTGGATTGGTGGCGCCGGGGTTGAAGTTAGACAGCCCGTTGTGGCGCTCTCCTGGTACCTGCTGATAGTCGTAGCGCATGCCGAGGTTCACCGTCAGGCGGCGTGTCAGCTTCCAGTCGTCCTGCACAAAGTAGGCTTGCGTGAAACTCGGGTTGGTGGTTCCGACGTTGGAATCGATGTTGGCATCGGCCACCGCGCCCAGCAGGAAGCTGGCGAGGCCCGAGCCGGTTCCTGGGAGCCCTTGCGGATTGCCCGTGAGGCGCGTGTTGAAGTTGAAGACGCCCGAGCATTGGAAGCAGGCGTTGATGCTGTACATGTTCTGGCGCAGCTCGCCGCCGATCTTCAACGTGTGCTTGCCCTTGATCCACGTGATGCTGTCGAACATCTGGCGGACGTCCATGGTGATGTATCCGCGAATGGTGCCGAAGCCAGATGGGAAGCCCTGCAAGTTCGGTGTGCCCGCGAAGTTGACGCCGGGCAGGGTGACCTCCGGAACGCTCGACGGCAGGCCCAACTTGCTGGTGGGATTCGTACCCACGCTCGCCGGGACGAACGGAAACGCGTTCCGCACCACGCCCCCGCGGAACTCGTTGATCAGGGACGAACTGAAGAAGTGCGAGTCTGTGAGGTTGAAATTCTTGTTGCCATAGTTGTCGTTCCGCACGCGCGGCAGGCGATCCGGATAGTAGCCGGTGCCAGTGCTGCCGTTGTCGTCTTTGTGCGTCCACGAGGTGTAACGAACCGACAGACGGTTCTTGGTGCTGAAGCTGTGGTCGGCCTTGCCGCTCATCTGAACCGCGTCTTTATTAGCGCCGAGGTTGCCGATAAAGTTGTTGGAGTTGGTGAACGGATCGCTCGGCGTGCGATTGGGCGCGGGGTAGAAAGGCAGAATTTTCTGCGAAACCGGATCCAGGCGATTGGCGGGGATGCGGTTGCCGGGAAACACCTGGCGCGTGAAACCGCCTCCGGCCGTGTTGGCGGCTGTCGTCTGCGGATCGTAGATCGGGATCGCGTTGCCCCGAGCGTCGGCAAGTCGCGACAGATCACCGGTGCGTTGTTCGTCGGTTGGCGTGGTGCCAATCACGGTGTACTGGCGGCGGAATCGCCATTCCTCGTAGTTATAGAAGAAGAATGTCTTGTCCTTGCGAACCGGCCCGCCGACCACGCCGCCGAACTGGTTGTAGCGGAACGGCGCCTTGACGGCCGCAAAGGCGTTGCGCGCATCCAGCTTGTCGTTGCGCAGGAACTCGTAGAGCGAGCCGTGGAATTGGTTGGTGCCAGACTTGGTCACCATATTCACCACACCGCCTGCCGTGTAACCGAACTCAGCAGACATGACGCCGGACTGCACCTTGAACTCCTGAATCGCGTCCACAGCCGGATTCACGTTGACGTCTCCGGCGCGCGGGTTCACGTTGGAACTGCCGTCCAGCATCAGGTTGTTGGCGCCGCTGGGTCCGCCGTTGACGCTGAACCCGGAAACGAGCACGCCGCGGTCTCCGAAGCCGTGCGGAGACTCGGCGTGGGATCGCACATTGGGAGTCAACACCACCAGCGCCAGGGCGCTGCGGCCGTTAAGCGGCAGGCCGAGCATGCGCGCATTTTCGATGACCTTGCCCACGGTAGCCGACGAGGTGTCGACCAGCGGCAGGGCTCCCGTTACTTCCACCGATTCGGTGACGGTGCCGATCTCAAGCTGAAAATCCACCCGGGCCTGATCGCCCACCTGGACCACGATGCCGGAGCGCACGCCGCGTTTGAACCCTTGCATCTCGGCCACCACGCTGTAGCTACCCACGGGAACGCCCGGCACCAGAAAGTATCCGGCTTCGTTGGTGGTGGTTTTGAAGACCGCGTTTGTCTCGGTCTGCGTGACCCTGATCGCGGCGCCCTGGATCACCGTCTGTTGGGGATCGCTCACAGTCCCCTGAATAGAAGCCCGGCCAATTTGTGCCCAACCGGCAGGGGCCATCAGCACAGTGCTCACCAGCAATATTAGAACGCGAGACATGGTTCTCCTTAGGCGCCTCCACACATGGCGCTATAAGAGAACTCTACACCAGGAAATCGTCGAAGGAAAGTTGCTAGCGGTCTGTTACGCGCCTGTTACGCCGCAGATTCAGCTACTTGCCTGCCTTCTTGCCCAGCGCTCCCTTGGCGCGCTCCAAAGGTTCGCCGGTGAACTGGGCGATGGTCAGCTCAACATGATTGCTCACCTGGCAGCCTTCTTCGAGGTGCCCGCCGAAAGCTCCCCGCTTGGCGGTGCTGAGCACAACATGGAGGTGGGGCTGGCCGTCGGCAATGACGCCGCCCAGGTGGTTGATCTCCATGTCCTCGGTGACGGTTTGCTTGGCGCCACCAACTCCGTGGAAGGTGCAAACGCCCAGCGCGCCCGCGGCGGTGAGTACGGCGCCGTCCCGGATTCCGTTCTTCTGGATGACCGAGGAAATCGTCTCCAGCAGCATGGCGGCTTTATCGACCCGGATGCGGTACACCTGGGTCATCTTGGCCGGAAAGACAGCCGGTTCCTGCGCGGTGGCAGCGAGGGCGGTGGCGAGAACAACTGCAACATGGAGTAGCGGTTTCATGAGGACCCAGTATCGCCGAGTTTCCGCACGCCGTCCATAGGATGACCGCTAATTATTTTCCGCCGCCGCGAGCCGGGACAAACTCGCGCAGCCCAACCACCCCGGCTCGCAGCACCGCGTTCCCTTCGATATCGCTTTGGACCAGCAGCTCGAAATAGGATGGCGACCCGGCGCGGCTCCACGCCGTGTCGAGTTGATCGAGAGACGGGTTGCTGGTGAGGAACGATATCACCGCCGAACTCGCCCAACTGGCCACCATCAGCACCCTGGAATTGGGAGCCGATCCCGGCAACATCGCGACCACACCCGGCACGCTGCGCCGTGAGCCGGATTGCTGCACCATCCTGTACTCGGCTGCTTCACCGGAAGCGGGCGTCCGATTTTGAATCGTGGAGGCTGCCTCGGGCTTGGAGTAGAAATTCGTGCGATCCATCAGTTGGCGAATATGGAAGCTTGAGGACGAAAGTCCGATGAGGATCACGTTGCGATCTCCGAACTGGTCAAACGAAAAGTCACTCGTGCCGCTGAAGGAGACGGTCACCCCGCGCGCCTGCAGATACTGCGCCAACTTGACGGCGGCGAAGGTGTCCGAGACCACGGTATAGTTTTGCATCAGTTTCGGAGGGCCGAACTTTCCGATCAGGGGCTGGAGGAGGGCCGAATCGGAGGAACGTTCAAAATCGTTGATGCGAGTATCGCGAACCTTGAGCGGGCTGTCGGCCCACTCAAAGAAAACCGGAGTGGGCAGGACCACGTTGGTTGGCTTGCCGTTGCGAAACAGGTCCACCCAGAATCGCGGCAGTGGGGCGGCAGGCTGAACCTGCGTGGCCGCCAGCCGCCTGTTCTCCCAAAACAGAAACCCGCAGGCGATCAGGAGCAGGCCGACAACTGCCCAGTTGACGAGACCGCGAAAGTCCTTCAGTGATGGCGGCGTGACCGATTCAGGTACCGGCGCCTCCACCACTTCCATGTGATAGCCGCCCTGCGGAAGCGTGACGCGGTATTGGGGCGCAGCGTCGCCGGCCCCGGCGGCATCGGCATGCTCCTTCAATTTCTGCCTAAGCCGGGAGATGTGCACACGCACCGTAGCGTCCAGCTTGGGATCGAAATCGGGGCCTTTCCCCAGGCACTCCGTGGCAATCCGATACTCGTTCAGCGTTTCGTCGCGATGTGCCCAGAGATAGAGCAGCAGTGCCCGCACCGCCGGCGCTTTGCGAAACGTGGCGCTCTCGGCAGTGGCCTGAACACTCGCCTCCCGCGGATCCGGTTGAGCGGAAATATCAACTTTGGTTGGCAGACCCATGTGGCAAGCCGCAACTGACGCCATCACATTCTACTGGATTCGCGCCGGCCGTACCGCAAGTTATACTTTCGGGCATGGTCTCGCGCCGCCGCTTTGGAATGTTCTCCGCCAGCGCCGCCGCTGCCCTCGCTATGCCTACCGACCCGCTCGACCTCATCGCTCAGAAGTATGTCCGCCTCGTCCTCGCCGTCGGCCTTCATGATCCGGACTACGTTGACGCCTTCTACGGCCCCGCCGCCTGGAAGGACGAAGTCGGGAAAGCCAAGCCGTCGCCAGCGGATATCAGGAAGGATGCCCTGGAGTTGCTCAAGCAACTTGACGCCGCCCACCCCTCCGCGGCTGCCGAAGAACTCGTGCGTCTGCGCCATCGTTATCTCAGCATCCAACTGCGCTCGCTCGTCAAGCGTGTGGAAATGCTGGAAGGCGCCAAGCTGAGTTTCGACGAGGAATCGAAGGCACTCTACGACGCCGTTGCGCCCACGCTGCCCGCCAGCGCCTTTGAATCCACGCTCGCCGAGCTGGCCACGCTCATCCCCGGCACTGGCCACTTGGCTGATCGCTACGCCGCCTATCAACAGCAATTCTTCATTCCCGCGCCCAAGCTCGACGCCGTGTTCCGCGCGGCCGTAGACGAGTCGCGCCGCCGCACCAGGCGGCACATTCGACTGCCAGACAACGAGAGCTTCGAGATTGAGTACGTGAAGGGCCAAGTGTGGAGCGCTTACAACTGGTACAAGGGCGACGCGAGCAGCCTGATTCAAGTGAACACAGATCTGCCGGTCGAGATCGGCACCATCATCACGCTGGCTGCGCACGAAGGATATCCTGGCCATCACGTCTACAACGCGCTGCTCGAAGAGCATCTGGTGCGCAAGCGCCAGTGGATCGAGTTCTGCGTCTATCCGCTATTCAGTCCCCAATCGTTGATCGCCGAAGGCAGCGCCAACTATGGCGTGGAACTGGCCTTCCCCGAAACCGGCCCACGCGCGTTTCTGGCCCGGAAGTTGTTCCCGATGGCGGGGCTTGATCCGGCCAAGGCCGAGGGCTATCGCCGCGTCAAGAGCCTGATGCAGCGCCTGGATCACGCGGGCAATCAGGCGGCGCGCTCCTACCTCGATGGCAAGATAACCAAGGAAGATTGCCAGCGTTGGCTCACCGAGTACGGCCTCATGCCTGCGGCGCGCGCGGCCCAGCGCGTGCGATTCATCGAGAAGAACCGCAGCTATGTCATCAACTACAATCTCGGCCAGGACATGATCAAGGCGTACATGGAGAAGCGCGGCGCGCCCATCGCGCGGCCAGCCAAAGCGTGGCGCGAGTTTGAGGCGCTACTATCTTCGCCCCGCCTGCCCTCGGGTTTGTTGTAAAAGGAGCATCTCACATGAACATCGCTCGACGAGACATATTCCGGCTGGCCGTGGGCCTGCCGTCCGCAGCGTGGCTGAATGGCTACCGCGCGCTGGCCGCACCCGCCGAAAAGATGGTGAAGATCACCAGCATTAAGGCTATGGGCCTCGATAACGTGAGCGACGGCTGTCTGATCCGGATCGACACGGACGCAGGCCTCGTCGGCTACGGAGAGGCCGGTATTCCAGCAGGCGCGGCTCGCGAGCGGATCGCAATGATGCTTCCTCAACTCGTTGGCCAGGACCCGCTGGCGATCGAGCGTCACTTCTACATGATGAGCGCCAAGCAGTACTCCTTCATGGCGCATATCCCCACAGTGAGCGGCATCGACATCGCGCTATGGGATCTGGCGGGCAAGATCACAGGCCTCCCGCTGTACCGCTTGCTCGGCGGCCCCTTCCGCAAAGAGATTCCGGTGTACTCGCATGGCGGCCCGGGAAATC
>JAYTKJ010000887.1:0-14169 GCA_043730365.1 Acidobacteriota bacterium
GTGTCCAGGTTCTTGATCTTCACCGCAGCCCCGGGCACTCCGGCACCCGTAGTATCCGCGATCCGGCCTGTTAGTCCACCTAGACTTCCCTGACTCCAGCCAAGCGGGCTAAACATGGCCACTAGCAAACAAAAACCGGGCAACAACTTATTACGCATGCGCGATTCTCCGTTCAAACCAGGACGTGATTCAGCCCCATGGTTATATCAGAACCCGCAGCGGTGGTCAATCAGTGTTTGCGATCCGCTCAGTAGCGGAACTTCAGCCCGAGTTGGATGTCCCGCGGCAGGTTGCTGTTCGACGTGATCACCCCGAACGACGCCGTTCCGAGCGTGGTCCCTGGATTGCCCCAGTTGGGATGGTTAGTCGAATTGTAGAACTCGGCGCGGAACTGGACTGATTTCTTCTCCGCCACCCGGAACTCCTTGTTCACCGAAAGGTCAATGTTACGGCTGCCAGGCCCGATGAGAATATTCCGTCCGGCGTTTCCAAGCTGATACTGCGCAGGCCGGCTAAAAACATCGGTATTGAAAAATTTGGAGCGGGTGCGGTCGCCGGCGTTATAGTTCACCTGGCCGGTCCGGATCGGCACCTGGGTGTAACCGCCGCCGGTATTGAGAATGTCACCCAGTGTCGTGATAGTGAGAGGATTCCCGGTGGCCAGCACCAGGAACGTGCTCACCTGCCAACCGCCCGCAATGGCGTCTACAACACCGTGGGAGCTACCACCGAAGCGACGGCCCCGTCCAAACGGCACTTCCCAAACCGCCGAGGAAAAGGCCCGGTGAGCCAGGTGGAAGTTAGAGAGCGCCTTATCGAGGCTGGTGTTGTAAGGGTCCAACGTGCCGTTGTTGTCGATGGTGCGGGACCAAGTGTAGCCCGTGGTGAAGTTAATGCCATGGGCGAAGCGATGTTCGGCTGACATTTCCAGGCCGTGGTAGTTGGCGAAGAGTTCGGACTTAGACAAGCGGATGGTGCTGATGTTGTTATAGGGCCTGCGCGACTGCACGTCTCCAGGTCCGGGTTTGGGTGTGTTGGGGTTGCGGAAGATATCGAGACCATTTGACTTGGTGCCGACATAGCCAGCCTTAAGAACCATGTTCTGTCCGAGACCTCGCTCGACAAAGAAATTCCACTGTTGGACCAAGCCATCTCCGGCATTGACGTCGATGGCCAGCATGGCGGGCCGGCTGGCCGGATTCAGGAAGTTCACCACCGGTGTAAGGTCGTCGATCGGGAACGCGCGCAGGTCATTCGCGTTGGCGCCCAGCGTTACGTCTCCGGTGCGGATGAACGGCGGATTGATAGACATGCCGATAGCGTCCTGCGCCGAGTAGCGCTGGGAGAAGACCCCATAGGCGCCGCGGATTGCCATCTTCGAGGCCAGCGCGTAGGCGAAGCCGAAGCGAGGCGCGAAGTTGTTGTTGTCGTTGTGCAGCAGGCTCCGGCCCAGTCCGGGCGCGTTGTCGGCGGGTGTGATGATCCGCGCCGAGCCAGGGCCGGAAAAGAACACGTTGGAGATCTTGTCGCGGTTGGCAACCATGCGGCCGAACCACTCATAGCGAAGTCCGAGGTTGAGCGTGAGCTTGCGAGTAATCTTCCAATCGTCCTGGATCCAGGGCATCGCTTGGGAGTTGCGGAAGTTGGGATCGAAGATATCGATGCTGGCCAGGATCCCGCGGGGCAGTCCCAGCAGCATGTCGGCCAGAGCGAAGCCACGTGAGCCCGCGCCGGCCGTCCACTGACCGTTGAAACTGTGTTGCCCGGCTGGACGGATCGCTTCTGGAAACGTGTCGCGGTAGCGATTCCCGGTGAACCCAACGCGCAACGAGTGATTGCCGCGCACAATGAGGAGGCTCTCATGAATTTGGAAGATCTCGTCCTTCCAGCCGCGTGGACCCGAGACGCCTTGGCCCAGGGTCTGCCCGCTGGGGTTGCCGAACAGGCTGAAGTCCTGAACAGAGAAGTAGGGCGCATGCCAGCAGGCAGGCGAACGGCAGCTTCCCTTCAATCCAAGTTCCTCTGAAACGTCTCTCTTGAAGGCGCTTTCCACCAGCTCGTTCTGGACAAATCGGCTATAGCCCGCGCGGAATTCGTTGATCATCGACGGGCTGAGTGTGTGAGACCAATTGAGCACCGCGTGCTGGCCGCGCAGGTTGTGTGCATAGCCAAAGGCGGGCCACACGGGCGGCCCGATGGTGCCGGTATCGGAGATGGCGTACCGCCCATAGACACGGTCATTGGCGTTGATATGCCGATCCAGACGGCCGATAAACTGATTCGTCCCTGTCTCCTGGGGAGCGAGCGACTGGTAGTTGGCGTTGGGCAGGATGCCGCCGATGACGGGGCGATTGGGCAGGGGAACAAACTCGTTCATGAACCGCACGGGCAACGCATGCATCCGGGACTTGGGGACGATGTTGCCGGCGAATGGAGTTCCGGTCGTCCAGTCGTAAATCGCAATCGGCGTACGGCTGGAGTTGTCGGTTCCCAGGAGCGCCGCGAAATTCCCGTCGCGAAAAGCCGGCGTGGGGACCGTAGTATTTTGCGTGAAGCCCTGGCGCAGGCGCATGGACTCCCATGACGCGAAGAAGAACGTCTTGTCGCGCTGAATGGGGCCCCCGATGGTTCCCCCGAAAGTGTTGCGGCGCAGCTTGGATTTCCGGTCCGCAAAACTGTCCCGCGCGTCCAGTCTGTCGTTTCGCAGAAACTCGAACAGCACGCCGTGAAGCTGGTTGGTCCCGGCGCGGGTAACCACGTTGACATGGCCTCCGGCTTCGCTGCCGAACTCGGCGCTGTAGTTGGCGGTCTCGATCTTGATCTCCTGTATGGAATCGATCGAGGGGGAAAAGACGTTGGTCTGGTGTGCGGCCTCTTTGCCGGCCACGCCATCGAACAGGTATTGGTTGTAAGTCGGATCGTGGCCGTGCACGCTGAATGACCCCTGCCAGGTGGCGCGCTCGGTTTGATGGCGTTTGTTCCCATTGCTCTCAGCCACTCCGGTGGCCATCACGCTTAACTGCATGAAGTCCCGGGCGGCCAGGGGAAGCTCGACGATCTTCTTGGAGTCGATCAGGTTGCCCACCTGAGAATCGCTGGTCTGGACCAGGGACGCAGCGCCCGTCACCTCCACCGACTCAGTCACCTGCCCGACCTCAAGCTTGAGATTGACATCGAGCGAAACGTTGACGTCAACCTTGAACGGCCGGGTGGACGATTTGCGGAAGCCGGCGAACTCCGCCGTGACCCGATAGTTGCCGACCACGAGATTTGGGAATAGATAACGGCCGGCTTCATTCGTGGATGTCGAAAGGGTGGTTCCACGATCGACGTCCTCGATAGTGACTTTGACGCCCAGAATCACGGCGTCGGAGTTGTCCGTGATGGCGCCGCCAACGCGGGAAGAGACTTGGCTGAACATCGTCGTCGAAACGAACAATCCAACCAGCAAAATTCGCTGAGACATTAGTCCACCTCTTCTGGTTTCTGCCGAATAGACACGAGGAGTTTATCAGACGCATTGAGGAAGCGGGAGACTGGAGAGCCTGCTCGGTAAGTCTTTGCGTGACTTAGGCCTCGACAGGGGGCAGGCACCCGGCTTCACTGCCAAGCATAGCGCAAATAGGCGCTGACAGGCCCTACTGCTTGCCGAAGCTCTTGGCGCAACGGATGCCGATGTTGGGCGAGCGCTCGAGCGGCCGGGCCCAGGAGCGATACGAGTTAGTAAGATACTTGGCGATGTCGGCCCAACTGCCGCCGCGCAAGACGCGATACTGGCCCTTCTCCGGACCGCGAGGATTGGTCTCGGGCGCTGACTTGTAGTATTCGCGCTCATACCAATCGGCGGTCCATTCCCACACGCCGCCGGCCATGTCGAAGAGGCCGAAGTGATTGGCGCGATACTTGGCCACCTCACAAGGGCCGCCCAGAGTGTCGTAGCAGGCGTCCTTCTTCGTTGGCTCACGATCACCCCAGGTGTACTTGGAACCCTCGGCAACGCCGCGCGCGGCGCGCTCCCACTCGGCTTCGGTGGGCAGCCGCTTGCCCGCCCATCC
Source organism: Acidobacteriota bacterium (assembly GCA_043730365.1). Classification (GTDB taxonomy): domain Bacteria; phylum Acidobacteriota; class Terriglobia; order Bryobacterales; family Bryobacteraceae; genus VFZP01. Next base: position 4,056 of record JAYTKJ010000887.1, read on the forward strand.
GCAATACGCCGATGCGTCAAACCAGTCCACCGCCGCCACCGGAAGCTTCTCTTTACCCGCGGGCAATTCGCCCTTCGCCCAGTTGTAAGGGGCGCGGTGCTTCTTTGCTTTTACGAACGCGGCAAACTGCTCATTGGTGACTTCGCGCGCGTCCATGTAGAAGGGATCGACTTTGATGCGCTTGACCGGTCGCTCGTCCTGCAGCAGCACGGGGTCCCACTTGAGCCCATCATCGGGTAGTGCATGAGTACGACCGCGCAGATAATCGCCCCCGGGGATGAACACCATGCCCGGTTCGGCTGCGGCCAGCGAGAGCGTGCAGAACAGCGTCAGCCGAAACACCATCGATCAGCCGTAGATGGTCCTGATATCGTCGGTGGGAATGTAGCCGTTGGGACCGAGTTGATCGACGTAAGGATAGGTTCGGCCCGAAGGCGTATTGCGAATCTCCTTGGTCCAATCGATGCCCAGCGCCGAGTACATGGTGGCCACGATATTCTCGATACGCGGCTGTTCTTTGCGATGCCAGCCCGTGTCCAGACACTTGGCGCCGTCTGCATCGGTGCGGCCTAGAATCTGTCCCGCCTTGACGCCCGCGCCGGCAAAGAGAGCCGGGAAGCACTTGTTGTAGTGATCGCGGCCCGCCATGTTGTTAAGCGCGCCCACGGTGCGGCCGAATTCGCTCATCACCACCACCAGCGTCTCGTCGAGCAGCGTCTTCGAAGAGTCGTGCTTGGACGGCATGCGGCCCAGATCCTCAAGCAAACTGGACAGAGCCGGATCCAATTCCGCACACAACGTGTAGTGATTGGAGGAGGCTTTGCGGTCCCAAATCTGGACGTGATGATCCCAGCCAGGATGGCAGATGTGGATGTAGTGCGTGCCGGCGTCCTGGGCCAGCACGTTGCGGGCGAGCATGCAGGAGGTGCCAATGGCATTGTTACCGTAGCGCGCTTTGTCGGCGGCGGTAAGTTGAAACGCCTCGGGCCAACGCGCGTCAGTCAGCAGCCGATTGGCGGTGTCGTAGAAATCCTCGTAACCCGCCATTTCGCGGCCCATCCTGGCCACGCGCTGCTGGTCTTCCTTGCGGAGCGCCGAGAGCAGCCGCCAGCGTTCCTCAAGAAGCTGTACGGCCTTTTCATCGAGCGCCATGCCCTTGGTGGCTGACTCAGGATTGATGTCCACCACCGAGTAGCGCGGATGGAGAAAGCCTGTCGCCAAAGCGCCCGTGGCGGCCTTGTCGAGATTGAACGACATGTACGTCGGGAAGGTATCGGCGGGGCGGCGGCGCGACTCGAGTTCGGAGGCGATGACGGAGCCGATGGCCGGAATCTCGCGCGCGAAGGCGAGGTTCATCTGACGGCCGGTTTGAACATAATACTGCCCGCGGAAGTGTACCTCTTCGTGGCTGAGCATCGAGCGAAGAATGGCGGTCTTGCCAATCTGCTTGGCAAGGCGCGGGAACAGCAGGTGCGAGAGCTCGAGATCGGACGCCACTTTGCGGATGTCGAGGTCCTTCGGCATGCCGGCGCTTGCCTTGACGTCGAAAGACTCGGTATGACTGATGGCACCCGAGATCTCGTAGTAGATCACGTTGCGCGCGGTGCCTCGCGGCTGCGCCTTGCCGGAAGTGGCGAAGGCGTGCGCCTGCGGCAGGAGACCGTCGGCCGAGGCCAGCGCCAGCCCGAGACCGCCGAAGCCCAGCAGGTCGCGGCGTGACGGGGCGGCGAGATCGCTAACTCGTTTCATAGACACAAGCTCTTTCTAGTAGTTGAAGAAAAACTCGGTAAGGTTGACCAACGCCCACTGCAGATTCTGTGCGCCTTCGGTGCGATTGCGTCCGAGCGCGGCGACCGCCAGGCCCGCTTCGCCCGCCGTAGGCTTGCGCGACAGCGTGGCCAGAAACATTTCGTCCACCACGCGCGAGTCATCCTTATAGGAAGCCAACAGACGCTCGACGCGGCTGTCTTTCTTGGCGAGTACGCGATCGTTCACCACCGGCGACTGCATCAGCAACAAGGGCTGGAGCGGCGAACCCTGCAGCGCTCTGGGCGGGTTGCTGCGGTTGGACTGGCCGAACGTTTGCATGAAGTACTTCAGGTCGCCATTGCCGGACGGGCCCGACAACTGCATTGCCATCTGTTTGGGCTGGTCACCGAGCTTGAAGCTGCCCGGGCGGTCCGTAGCTGTCGTGATCGCGTCATGCAACTCTTCGGCCGTGAGCATGCGCACCAGTTTGCGGGCGAAGTAGCGTGAGTAGCTGTCTTTCCACTCGCCGTCAAAGCGTGCGGAAAGCTGATAGGCATTGGAGCGGCAAATGGTGCGGAGCAGGTGCTTGATGCTGTGGCCGCTCTGGCGGAAGTCCGCGCCCAGCTCTTCCAGCAGTTCCGGATGCGAAGGCTGCAGTTCCCAGCCTGCCGGGACGGTCTTGGGATTCTGGCGCGCCAGGTCAAACTCATCGTACGGCTCAACGATCCCGAGGCCCATCATGCGCCACCAGAACATGTTCGCCGTGGCGCGATCAAACTGCGGATGCGCGGTGAGCATGCGGCCCAACTCGACGCGCGGCTCGATGCCGGGGCGTGGCTTTTCGCCGGTGAGGAAGAAGGCCGGATCCGAGGCTCCGCCGAAGCGCGGCACGCGGATCATCGAGGCGCCCTTGGTGTTGTAGCCGGGGTTGCCATCGTCAATCATGAATTCGCCCGATTGCGGCTTGCCATGTTCCCAATACATGAGATAGCGGGTGTTGCCCAGGAACGAGGCGTTGCGGTAGAAGTCAGAACGGCGGCGCTGGCTGAGATCGACGTTCACCTTTTCCAGGTGGCTCTTGCCGTCGTGACAGGAGATGCACGAGAGGTTGATGCCGAGGAACGTCTTGCCATAGAGAACATTCAGCTCGTCATGCGTGTCGAGCTGCTGCACCATCTCGAGGTCTTTGCCGTCGTCCGGCTGCGGTTTACCCTGCACGTGTTCGCGCGCGATCAGGCTGGAAGCGGCGACGACGTGATTGGACTTGGCCGATGAGGCGATGATCTCGCGCGCCACTTCGCCATAGGACCGGTCCACGCGCAGGTTTTCCTTCATCCAGTAGTGGAAGAGATTCTGCCCGCGGCCCATCTTGCCGTTAGCGCGAAATACGTCCATGAAGAAGTAGGCCCACTTGTCGACGAACTCTTCGGACTCAAGCAGGCGGTCAATCGTTTTGTCGCGCTTGGCCGGATCGCGATCGGCTTCAAACTCGCGTACTTGCGAAGTGGAGGGAATGCGGCCGGTAAGGTCCAATGAGACGCGGCGGAGGAATTCGCCGTCGGCGGTCAGGCCGGCGTGGGGCACGCCATCACGCGTCATCTTGGCGAAGACGTGGCGATCGATGAAATTGCGAGGGGCAAGTGGCGAGGATGACGAGCCCGGCACCGCAGGCAGTGAGCGAGCCACGCGTTCGGTGACAGCGCCAACCGAGGCCGCTTTGTTCTTCAGTGGCGCCAGCAGTGGCGCGTGAATTTCCGAGAAGCGCTCAGGCGAGAGCGACTCCTCACGCGGCTGGTTGGCCGGGGGTGCGGGAGCCTTATCGGCGGCCCACGCGGCGGCGGTTGTCAGGCAATAGAAGGCGGCGAAAATTTGTATATTCCGGAACATCAGGCCTCTCCAATTGGAGAAAATCGTTACACTCAGTATGAAACCCCTTTTTGCTGGTGTCAATGGGGGTACTTTGAGAGGTTGGGAGCGACGGCTCGGCATCGTCGCCCGCCGCACCGGCGAGGTTGGTACGGATGGCGCGTTCGGTTTGGCGCGCTTTCAACTCTTGCTGAGCCCTGTGCAAGACACGCTCGTGCCGCGAGGTGTAAATGGTGAGGGTCTTGAGGGCGGCGCCGACGGCGGGGTCGAGGAAAGGATCGGGCACCGAGGCGAGCAGCTTGGCTTCGTTCATTCGGTAGCGGCGCAAATTCCACCGCGCATGGGTAATCGTCTCAAAATGAGGGTTCCAGCTCGCGGCGAGGTGGAGTTGGCGCGAGCAGAGCCCGTGGACACGGGCGTTTTGCGAGGCGCGCGCTTTGCCTTCTTCGGTGATCGGCCCGGGGCGGTTGGCGTCGATTTGTTCGGGGGAAGTTGAGGAGTCCATGGTGGCGCCTCAAGATAGCAGGCGGTCCGCCGGGGTCCAACGCGAGTGGGCGAGGCGGGGGTGGATAAGCGGCTTCGAATGAGGGCGAAGCGAAAATTTTGGTTCCGCGTGAACGAAGCCGGGTGAAGGCTTGGCGCGCCTTCGTTACGGCGTGAAAATAACCTTCATCAGTTCCTGATCGTGCCCGTACAGTCGCTCAAAGTACTTCGGGCCTTCCTCCAGCGAAATGCGCGCCGAGATGATCGGATCCACGTTGATCTTCCCGGACGCCATCAAAGTGATGCACTCCGGATACTCGCCGTTGGAGGCGCAGGAGCCGTAGAGCGTCAGCTCACGCGAGACCACCACTTGCAACGGCAGGTCAATATTGGGGGTCACGTTGCCGATCAGCGTGACATGCCCGCCTTTGCGCACCACGTTGAGACAGGTGTGAATCGGAGCCGTCGCGCCCACGCAATCGATGGCCGAATCGGCGCCGCGCCCGCCGGTTACTTCCTTCACTTTCGCCACCACGTCGTCGGTCTTCGGATTGAACGTATATTTGGCGCCGAAGCTGCGCGCCATCGCCAACTTGCGATCTTCAAGATCGATCGCGATCACCTGATCGCACCCGGCCAGCCGCGCCGCCTGGATCGTCAGCGAACCGATCATGCCCGCACCCACCACCACGCACGTGTCACCCAACCGGACCGGCGTGCGGTTGACGCCATGTACGGCAATTGAGACCGCCTCAATGAGGGCGGCGTGCTCGAAGCTCAGCGCCTCGGGCAGTTTATAGCAAATACGGCGCGGCACGGTGACGTACTCGGCAAACGCGCCGTGACGTTTAAACTCCGGCGTTGAGACGCCGAGCACCTGGCGGTTGTCGCAAAGATTGATCTGGCCGCGCGCGCAGAAGAAGCAGTTGCCGCACGAGACCGTGGAATCGAACGTCACGCGGTCACCGGGCTGATAGTCCTTGACGTTGGCGCCTACGGCTTCGACGACTCCGGCGGCCTCGTGGCCCATCACGATAGGAGGCAAACGGCGGCCGGTGGAGCCGTCATAGCCGTGCACGTCGCTGCCGCAAATGCCGCAGGCCTTCACCTTCACCAGCAGATCGTCGACGCCGAACGCCGGCATTGGCATGTCGATCAGCTTCAGGACTTTGTATTGTTCGAGTACGAGTGCTTTCATAAGGGTTGTTCGGTCAGTTTGAGGTTACTATGCCTTCACCAATTGGCCGGTCTTTGCTTCGGTGGTTTTCTCTTGCTGGCCCGGGGAGTTTCTCAAATATGCAGCCAAAAGAGAAGCCAAGCTCCCACCCCCAATGGCCGCCCCCGCCGCGTCATGCCCGAGGTAAACCAAAATCGCGCCAGAAATCAAACCAACAATGCAAATGATAAAGCCTAACCATTGGCCGCGCCTGATGTCGGCGTGATCTAGTGGCATCGCTTCGATGTCAGCTTCCAGTGTCCGCGTCTCTAGGCGGTGGCGTTTCTGGTACTCTGCTTCGAAAGCTGTCACGATGGTCTTCGCAAGGCCCGGATATACCTTATCGTATTGAGCTAGGGTTTCAGGGTTAGGAATTGGTCCAGAGCTTACCTTTACGTTTTCGGCGCGAGCCGAAAGCACCTGACCCTGCTGCGGACGCGGGTCATTGAGCGCAGGTACGCTGGGCCGCTTCCGCATTCTCTATTTCCCGTTTTGAGACCATCCACATCTCAGACGAGACCGTCTCCCAGTCTTCTTTTAGTGAGTCCACGGCGGAACCCAGCGGCTTGGCGTAAAAGCTATTGATCAGATAAGGGGGCGATGCCTTGGGTAAAACGACCCGAAGCAGGCTACCATATCCGCGCAGAACTCCGGCAGCGCGAGACATGCTCCAAGTATACAACGATTCACGACCTGAAGCATATCGCTTCTCTGCCGCTCTGTTCTACAGTCCCCGCATGTGGAACCCGCCATCAAGATTCAGGATCTGGCCGGCCGCATAGTCCAGCAGGCCATCGGCGATGGCGCGGACAGCCTTGGCAACGTCGGCCGATTCACCCATCCGGCGCTGCGGCAACAGCCCGGCGGCGATGCGCTCTTCATACTGCTTTTCCACCGCCGAGATCATGTCGGTGCGGATGATGCCCGGGCGAATCTCAAAAACCAGGATGCCCTCGGGCGCCAGGCGCTGGGCGTAGACGGACGCGCTCATCGCAAGGCCCGCTTTCGACACGCAGTACTCGGCCCGGTTCACGCTCGCTGTGTAGGCGGAGATAGAAGTGACAAAGACGATGCGCGCGGGACGGCGCGGCGCGTCCAGCATCCAGCGCGCGGCCAGTTGGGTGAGGAAATGCGGCCCCTTGAGGTTGGTCCCGATCAATTCATCGAAGCTCTCTTCGCCGGCTTCGAGCACGTCGGCCCGCACCCGTTGCGTAATGCCGGCGTTGTTCACCAGCAGATCGAGCCGCCCGAATTTCTCGCGCGTGAAGGCAATCAACGCCGCACGGTCTGTGGCCGACGAGACATCGCACTGGAAAATCTCGCAGCCCGTGGCGGCCTGGAGGGACTGCGCCGCATCGAGCCGGCCCTTGTAGGTGGCAACCACATAATGCGTCGCCGCTAGATTCTCGGCGATGCCCCGGCCAATGCCGCGGCTGGCGCCGGTGACGATCGCTACTGGCTTCTCTACCCCGCTCATTGCTTACGCTCGTTGGTTTTCGCCGTGGCGATAGCGGCGCGGATGGATTTGGAGATTGCCGTCACGGTAAAGACTTCGACAAAGGGCTCACCGCTCACAAAGACCGTTGGTGTTTTGGCGACGCCGCTCGCGAGACCCTCGCGGTAATCGGCTTCCACGGCAGCGGCCATCACCGGATCGGTCAGGGCTCTGGTTGCTTTGACCGGACCTTGGCCATGCGCACGGGCAAAATCGGCCACATGCCGTCGCAAGGTCTCCGGAGTAATCTCGCGCCTCGCCGTCAGGGTCTGCCGTTCAAATTCCAGCGCCAGTTCAGGCTTGATCGCGGCGAAGAAGTGGGATGCCTGCGCGGCTTGGCGGGCCCAGGAATGCTTGGGCAGCGGAAAAGCGCGGTGCTCAAACGCCACCCGGGAGCCGAACTTCGGCAGCAGGGTGGAGTCCATCATCTGGCGAAATACCAGACAGTCTCCACATTGCAGGTCCTGATAGATGATGACGCGAACGGCACCGGAAGGATTGCCTTCAACGAGGCGGGAGGAAAATGTTTTGGTCAGGGTCATACCGCAGACCCTATATAGTGTAGCGGCCTTTTGGGCTAGGCTACGTGGAGGAACGCGCGCGGCGCGCGATAGGGCTGAAAACGATACCCAACGCCGAAAATCGTCTCGATATATTTTTCGCCATACTGCCCGAGTTTCTTGCGCAGGCGGCGTATGTGGACGTCGAGTGTCCTGGTCCGGATCTCGCGGCTATACCCCCAAATGTCCTGCAGTAAAACCTCGCGGGGAACGATTTCCCCAGCGTTGGTAGCCAGCGTGGCCAGCAACTCGAACTCCTTACGAGTCAACGTCATAGCTTCACTATCGACAAACGCCGACTGTGCCTGAAAGTCAACGAGGCAGTGTTCGTCCCGGTAGGTTCCGATGTTCACCATAGCATCACCAGACTAGTCCTTTTAAGCTAGAAGGTCGTGCGCAACTTGTAAAAATATTGTAAAAACGGCGGATCGCCACATTCGGTGAAAGCCTTCATAATGAAGCAAGTGCGAGTTGTGCTGATTGCCACCTACGAGATGGGGAGGCAGCCGTTCGGGCTGGCCTCGCCCGCGGCATTCCTGCGGGCGGCCGGGCATGAGGTGCGGGTGTTCGATACGTCGGTCGAACCGGTCTCGGCTGAGGCGGTCAAGCTCGCCGGGCTGGTGGCGTTTCATCTGCCGATGCACACGGCTACGCGGCTGGCGGCGCCGATGGTGGCGAGCGTCAAGGCGCTGAACCCGGCGGCGCACATTGCGTGTTACGGGCTCTACGCGCCGATCAACGCCGGCTACCTGCGCGGGTTGGGCGTCGATTCTATCGTGGGCGGCGAGTTTGAAGGCGAGTTGGTGCGGTTGGCGGGTGACCCGGGACGGCATCGTCCTCCGGCGGTTTCCTTCGAGCGGCTTGCGTTTCGGATGCCTGATCGTTCCGCGTTGCCGGTGCTGTCAAGTTACGCCGCGCTGGATATGGGGAATGGCGAACCGCGCCGCGTGGCAGCGTACACCGAGGCGTCGCGTGGCTGCAAGCATCTGTGCCGCCATTGCCCGGTGGTGCCAGTTTATGAGGGCCGCTTCCGCGTGGTGCCGCGCGAGGTGGTGCTCGCTGATATCGGCCAGCAGGTGACGGCAGGCGGGGCGAGGCATATCACGTTCGGCGATCCCGATTTCTTCAACGGCCCCACACATGGGATGCGCATTGTGGAGGATTTGGCGGGCGAGTTCCCAGGCGTTACCTATGACGTGACTATCAAGGTGGAGCATCTGCTGAAGCATCGCCAGTTACTCGGTGGGCTGGCGCGGACGGGCTGCGTGCTGGTGACCACGGCCGTCGAATCGCTGGATGACCGCGTGCTGACGCTGCTGGATAAGGGCCACACGCGGGCTGACTTTGTCGAGGCTGTCTCGCTGTGCCGCGCCGCCGGTCTCGCGCTTTCGCCGACGTTCATTCCGTTCACGCCGTGGACGACGTGGGATTCCTATCGCGACTTACTGACTACGCTGGGCGAGTTGGGTCTGGCCGAAAGCGTCGCGCCGATTCAACTCGCGCTGCGGTTACTGATCACCAACGGCTCGCGGCTGCTCGAGCTTGAAGAGATCAACGCGGTGGTGACCGGTTGGGACGCCGTCGCACTGACGCATCGCTGGCGGCACGTTGATCCATCGATTGATGAGCTATCGGCACGGCTGCTGCGGATTGTGGATGAGGCGGGGAAGTCGGGCGAGGGGCGCGCGGCGACGTTTGCTCGGATCTGCGCGGAGGTGGGAGTTACGATGCCGGAGATGCCGGTGCTGGCGGCGCGCGCGACGGTGCCGTATCTTACGGAGCCCTGGTATTGTTGAGCGGAGCCGAATCAGGAGCAGTTAGCTCTTGTTTAATATACTTGACAGTTCACCCCCGTCGTCGTCCTGGTTTAACCACGAGATTCACGACGATCTTTCGGAGCGCATTCCAGGCCAGCGGCGGGATGGAGAGAATCAGTTGGCGGTAGAACCAACGGGTGGCTGCTCGTTTGCCGTATTGAGATTCGATGAAGAATCGGCGTTCGATAAGATCGCCCAGGAGAGAAGCCCGCTCGATACGTAACGAAGCGGAAATGGAGAACAGTGAGGAGAATGCAAAACCATATGTTAAAATTGTCAAGACAACGGGGGCAGAAAGGTAACCGAGAATCGAAAGTACCCTTCCTCCTTCGACCGCTTCCCACTCTCTCGTCTTGTGGCCTATCTCCAGCCCATACGCAGCGGCTATAGAGTCCCGAAAAGAATCCTCAAGCGCAGCATATTCATAGGCAACTGTCTTCATTAGATGTTGTAACTTTGGATCGCTACAACTCTTCAGCTTCAAAGCGAATAGCGCAAATGAACGAATGATGATTACGAAACATATCTCGCATACAAGTCGGGCTACATAGGTCATTCGCCATACTCTGAAAGTGAGTTCGTGACGCAAGTTAGAGTCCTCTCGCCCGTTTCAGAACTTCAGCCAGCAGCGCTCCCCAAGGAATCCGAGCCGGTCCAATGATTCGCAATCATCCACGCCAGCGCAACGCCCAACGGAATGCGCAGCACAAGAAGCGCCGAGACTAACCAGCAAACCTTAGGCACAAACCAAGCCCAGGCAATCGGACAGATCGAACCTAGCGTCTGCCACCAAAACCAGAACCACGCTTTGCCGTAACCGAACTTGCACACGTAATTGATTAGCGACCCAGCCGACCCCTGGGGAGGTTTCAGTAGCGGCGGAGCTTGGGCGGTCTGAGGTGGATTGAACAAATAGCACTGGAAATGT
>JAYTKJ010000888.1:0-6634 GCA_043730365.1 Acidobacteriota bacterium
GCGCGCTTGGAGAAAAACGCGCGGCCCAGTTCGAGGCGCGCAATCAACAGCGCCTGGCGCAGCCGGAACGCGAACGTCATGAGCGGCCTCCCTGTCCAATCAGATATTCATAGAGTGAGTCGACATTCTCGTCGGCCGGAATCACGCTTTCGATTTCGTGATCATTCACGGCGATGCGGCCCAGGGTGCGAGCGAAAGCCGCGCGGTTGCGGGTGAGGACGAGCAGGCCGAGGCGGTCATCATTCAGACGCACTTCGGTGACGTGCTCTTCGTCAAACAGCAGGGCCGCCACACGCGAGGCGTCACGGCAGCGGATGAGGAACTGGCTGGGGTGTTCGGAGATCTCGTCGCGCACGTTGCGGATCTCGCCTTCGGCCACGATCATGCCGTTCGAGATGAGGATCACCTGGTCTGAGATCACATCCACTTCCTGCAGGACATGGCTGGACAGGATGACGTGCTTCTCCTGCGCGGCCCACTCGCGGAACATGGCGATCGTCTCGGCGCGCACCAACGGGTCGAGGCCGTTGAGCGGCTCGTCCAGCACCACCACTTCCGGATCATGCGCTATCGCCTGTGCGAGCCGGATACGCTGGCGCATGCCCTTGGAATAGGCGGCAATCTTGCGGCCCGCCGCGTCTGTCAGCCTCACACGCTCAATGGCTTTCCACGCCCGGCGTTCGGCCTCCGGACGCGGGAAGCCGTAGAGCAGCAGACCGGTGAGAACGAAATCAAAGCCGGTGACGCCGCGCGGAGCCGCGTCATATTGCGTCGCGTAGCCGAGTACGCGCATGAGCTTCTCGGGATCGCGCGGGGAGAGGCCGCGCACCGACACTGTGCCGCGGTTGGGGAAAATCAGTCCGGCCATCAGGTTCATCAGCGTGGTCTTGCCTGACCCGTTCGGACCCACCAGCGCCGTGATGCCGGGCGGGATGTGCAGCGAAACTTTGTTGACGCCCAGCACCTCGCCGTAGAACTTGCTGACGTTGTCGAAGATCACTTCAGGGATGCGCATCATCGCACCACCTCCACCGGGCGGAGCTTGCGATGCAGCGCCCAGACAAAGATCAGCGCCATCGAGGCCAGGCCCATCGCACTAGGCGCGGCTTCGAGCCCTCGCGGCAGGTCCAGACCGAAGAACGCCCGCCACAGGTTGCTCATGTTCATGGCCGGATTCAGATACGATCCCCAGCGCTCGCGAAACACGGCGTTGATCATTTCGGCGGCGCCGGCCGTCACGAAGAACACAGCGAGAATCAAAGCGCCGGCGATGATGCGCCATCGGACCCAGGCTGAACTGGCGAGCGACACGAGGCTCACAAAGAGAATCCATACGAAGGAACCGGCCAGGATTCCTACGGCAATGTTCCAGTTGGCGGCAGCCCAGTCCCACCCCGCCATGGTCGACTGCATCAGGAAGAGCAGCAGGCCCGGCACCCAGGTGAGCAACGACAGCAACCCCACGAGCACCATGAGCCGCGCCAGCACATAGTCTCGGCGCGTGAGCGGCCGGCTGAAGTAGAGCGCCAGGCCTCCATTGGCGAGGTCAGGCGCAATCAACCCAGGGCCGATCAGCGACGCCACAATCACGGAGAACGTGGCCTGGGCGTTGATGAAGACCAGGAATGACGTGCCGTTGATGTCAAGGAAGCGCGCGGCGGCGCCCAGGCCGAGCCCTCGCCACAGCTCCTGACGATTGGCGAGGTAGATGAAGATTGCAGACAGGATGATCGGAATCACCGAAAGCATCAGCGCTACGAGCACCATGCGATCCCCGGTCAGGCGGCTCCAGGCAAAGCGCGGAAAGGCCAGCAGGCGCGTCCACTGCCCCGTCGTAGGGCCCGTGTAACGCTGATAGCCACGCTTATAGACGGCCATGCGTCACCTCTTCGTTCGGGGCCGCAGCCGGAGCAATGGATGGCAGATGGCCCACGGCTTTGAGGAAAATTTCTTCGAGCGTATCGCGCCGGTGCGTGAGCTTGCGCACCGCCAGTTCGTGCCGCGCCGCGATCCGCCAGATCTCGCGCAAGTCCACGTCCTGCGGCAATACAATGCGCCAGCGGCCTTCGCCTTCGGCTACACCCTCGGCGCCAATGGCGCGCAGCGAATCGGCGAAACCCTGCGGATCACCTGAGACTTCCAGTTCAACGAACCGGCGATTCTGGTGGCGCTCGGCTTCGAGGTCAGTCTGATGCACGATGCGGCCCGCCTTGAGAATCACCACTTCGTCACAGACCTGCTCAACGTCGGTCAACAGATGCGAGCAGAGCACGACGTTCATGCCGTGGTCCTGCTTCATCTCCAGAATGAGCTGCAGCATGCGGGCGCGCGCGGCTGGATCGAGTCCGTTGGTGGGCTCATCCAGAATCACGAGTTCCGGCCCGTGCACGATCGCCTGGGCGAGCTTGGCCATCTGCTTCATCCCGAGTGAATAGGTGCCGATATTGCGATAGCGCGCTTCGCCGAGGCCGACGTGGAAGAGAACCTCATGAGCCTTTTCCAGCGCGGCTTCCCCTGGGAGTCCGGAGACCTCGGCCATCAAGCGGACAAAACTCACCGCCGACATGTCCGCCATGAACGCATCGTTCTCCGGCATGTAGCCAAGCCGCGCCCGCACCTGGCGAGGCTGCTTGTGACAGTCGAAGCCGAGAATGCGGGCCGAGCCGGAGTGGGGCATGTGGAAACCAAGCAGGGTCTGAATGAGCGTGGACTTGCCCGCGCCGTTAGGCCCGAGCAGCCCGATCGCTTTGCCTTGCCCAGACGCGCCGAGGCGGCAGGAGATCCCTTCCAGGATCTCCCGCCGCCCCAGCTTTACTCTTAGATTGTCGAGTTCAATCACCGGTTGCATTGCGTGTCTTCTCTCGCCTCATCAGCTTCGGGCTAGAGGGAGCGCCCGATTTGCCCGCGCCACTGGTCAGCATAAGATCGATCAGCAGGCTCGTCAATCGGGTACGAGAGAAAGCGGCGATTCGTTCCGTCTCTCCGTTGAGCACGATCAGCACCGGGTCCCGGCTCGAGAGCAAATTACGAAGGGCCGGCGGAGCGGCTGCGCCGGAAGCGGTGAGCAGCGACTCCAGCGCGCCCCGGGTGTTCAGCCAGACGAACCCGGAGTTGTGCACCGAGGGCGTGGCGGGTTGCATCTCGCGGAAGCGGGCCGAGCGCACCAGCGGCGTGCCGGAAGAGCGGGTGGCAATGGCGCGGCTGGCGATGGCGCGATCGGGCCCGAAGACCAGATAGCCGCCATCGTAGGTCCAGTAGAGCGTTTGTGTCTTGGCCACATCGGTCACCGAGTTCCACACCCGGCCGCTCACCGTTTCCTTGGAGATCGTGAGCTTGTGCTTGGCCAGATCTTCCGGCTTCATGTGCTGGTTGGCCGCGTCCACCAGACGCTGGGCAACTGCGTCAAGCGCGGCGGGGCTGAACACTTCAAGGGCGCTTACCCAACCCGGCATGGGGATGCCCGCAGTTTCCATGGACACGCTGAAGTCAGTGCCGATGGCCGCCGCGATGTCGGCAGAAAGGTTGATGCCGGTGGTCTTCTCGAATTCGCGCAGGTCCGTGATCAGCTTCGGTTGGACACGGCCGATACTGCCGATCAATTCGTCAAACGCCTGACGTGGATTGCGTGTGGCGGCGGCCACGGCCAGGATAGAGTTGGGCGAAATGTATTCGGGCGACCCGAATGCACCCGGCGTCGCGAGCCATGACGCTACGCCTTGGCGCGCGCCCTGGAAGTTTGCCGAGAACTCGTTGTCGTCACGGCCGCCGGCTCCCCGCTGCTCCAGAACGACGTGCTTCATCTGCCCGAAGCCCAAGGCATCGATCAGTGAGCGGTCACCGGTGCTCGTGTGGAGCGCCAGGATCTGCGTGGTGTCGACGGCCCAGATCCAGCCGGCGCCACGAGAGTAACGCCGGGCGATCTCGGCGCCGAATGGGCTGGAGGCGCCCTTACCGAACTGCGATTGCAGGCGAGCGATTTGAGCCTGGCTACCGGAAATCAGCAGCAACGGGCCATTCACCGAATGGGCCACGCCAGACACGCCGGCAACCATCTTGTCCATCGCATCTTTCAGAGCGGCTTCGCGGCCGGGCTTGGCTTCGGCGACGATCAACGGAAGTTGCTCCTTGGCGTTGGCCGGATCAGGGGCCAGCATGAACACGATCTCGTCGCCAAGTAGAACCGACGCAGCCTGCAGACGGCCCAGGATCGTCTTGAGGTCCGCATTCGAATCCCACCATTCCTTGAGAACGGCGTTGTCCCGGGTGCGGTTTTCAAGCAGCCGTACCGCCCGGTCAATGGAGCCGTCCGTGTTCGGAATCGCGGCATAGAGCATGGTGTTGGGCAAGAGCCGCGCCAGTAGGCTGGACTTGGTGCGCAGACCAGGCGACATCACCGCCGAGATCTCCTTTTCAAGATTGGCGAACTCGGCCAGCAGCGCGTAGTATTTGTCGGCATTCGGGCTCCACGAGACCGCTTCGCGCACGCCGCCTCCGGCGTACACTTCCGAGGTGTAGACTTGCTGGCCGGGCTTCACCAGCTTATCCGCCCCGCCGCCCTGCGCCACTTCAACGGCGCCTTCAACGACCGACACAACTGAGCCAGCGACGCCGGTAGATACGGCGAAGACGGTGCCTTTGACCGACGATGTGGTATCGCGGGTCATCAATTGAAGGCGGCCGCGCCGCTGCTTGGCGGCTTGCACGATCACGTCGCCGCGCTCAAGGTGAACCCGCTGTCCAGACCAGGCGGCCCGCACCAGGAGTTCGGAGCGCTCATTCATTTCAACCGCAGACCCGTCGCGCAGACGCAGCGTCGCGTGAGAACCGGTGGAGGTTCGAACGACGTCACCTTCGGCGAGCGATGCGCCGCGCGCCAGCGGCTTGCCCGAGGCGAGAGCAATCAGTTGCCCGTCTACCGACTCCACCGTGGCGCGTGGCCCAGAAGGAGCCAGTGCCGAGTCAATCCGGCCGCGCCCGGCGTAAAGTCCCACGGCGGCAACGGCAGCGGCGGCGGCGATGCGCGAGTATTGGCCCAGCCGGCCCGCCCAGCGGGAAACTGGCATGGTCAGGATCTTTGCGGGAGATTCGCCCTTGGCCTCGGCCATCGCCCGGCGGCAATTGGCGCAGCGGCCGACGTGGTCTTCCACCAGCAGCCGCCTCGATTCCAGCAGCGTGCCAGCGAGATAGCCCGCCAGCTCCGAGCGAAACTCGGCGCAGACGGGCGTTTCGAGGCGCTCCCTCACGCGGGCCTTGGCGGCTTCCATTTCATTGGCTGGCACGGTCTCGCTGTGGAGTTCATCCAGCAGTTGGTCAAAACGTTCTTCATTCATCATTTGGCTGTTCTCTCCTTTATTACTGTTCCAGGCTTGCTTGCAGCATTTGGCGGATCCGGTGGAGCCGGGTGCCCACGGTCACACGTTCCATCCCCAGCATGTCGGCCAACTCGCTGTTGGAAATACCTTCGACGTACCGCAACGAGAACAACTCGGCGTCGCGTGGAGGCAGTTGCGCGATGGCGCGCCGGAGCCGCTCTTTAAGGATGGGCGACGAGGCTGGCGCGCTCATCTGATCGTCAGCGGGCTTTTCGGCCCGGCTAGTCCGGCGCCGGAGGATATCGATCGCCGCGTTGGTGGCCGCTCGCCGGAAATAGGCTTCGGGCGCGCGAGCGGTTTCGACCAGATCTTCCCGATTGAGCAGGCGGAGGAAGACGGTTTGCAACACATCCTCGGCGTCAGCCGGGGAGCCGGTCACGCGAAGGGCGGCGCGGTAGACCACGTCGGCATGTCGTTGGTAAAGTTCACCAAGTTGAGGGGGCACGGTAGTGTGAGGTACGTTGAGCACCAGGGTAGCTGTTCCCATTTTCTAACTCCTGCCTGCTATGACGCGGCAAGCGGCCGGATATTCCCGGGTTTCCCGGAAACGGGGGCGGCGAGGTAGAGGACATGGCAGTCACGAGTGTAGCGGCCGATTGGGCGGAATGGGGGTGGAACCCGGTAAGGGGCTGAGCCGAGGGGAAATAGAGTCGGGGAGGGAGTAGTTTCCGGGATACAATACCGCAATGCCGGACATCCCCGCCGCTGACACCCAACCGCATCGCGAGCACCGAGCGGTCACCCAGCGGCAAGTCCCTCTGACTCTCCGGCAGGCTCTGACCGAAGAGTACGAGGAGTTGCGTGGGGATTCTCCGCGTCCGCCCGAACCTGCGCCCAACGGCGCCCAGGGTGTGGCGGCATGCAACCTCGTGTTCGATGCAGTCCACAGGCTGGAGACGCCGCTCAGTGCTCTCTGTATTTCCGGAGGCGGCATCCGCAGCGCCACCTTCGCTCTGGGCGCCGTGCAAGGGCTCGCCCAACATGGACTTCTTAGGGAACTGGACTATGTTTCGACGGTTTCGGGAGGCGGCTATCTCGGCGCATGGTTGAGTTGTTGGATCAAGCGCGACGGGATCGACAAGGTGATTGAGGGGCTCCAGCCTGACGCTCCACAGCCTGGCCCCGGCGAGGCCGACCCGATTCAACACCTACGGGAGTACAACAACTATCTCTCTCCCAGGTTGGGATTCCTTTCGGTCGATACCTGGACTCTAACGGCTACCGTGCTGCGCAACATCACCCTGAACTGGCTCGTGCTGGTG
>JAYTKJ010000889.1:0-6941 GCA_043730365.1 Acidobacteriota bacterium
CGGGTTTCTCCGCGTCTCTGTGCCTCTGCGGTTAAAGCGGCCACGTACGACTTTGATGGAAGGCATCGTTCAACGCTGAGGCGCGGAGACGCGGAGACAAGCCCTCGCAGGAGAAGATGCATAGGCTCCGGAGGCGACCGGCGAAACGAGCGCTGCTCACATCGGTGCCTGGACTCTCGTGATTTTGTAACACAGTCGTACTAGTGGAATCGGCTCTTTTCAGCGCAGCAACCCGTTGCGCTCAAGCTCATACTCTGATACCGTCTCTCTGTCCATCAGTTAGTCTGGGAGGTGCTTCTTGCGATTTGCTCTTCTATCCGCTTGGCTGTTGCTGACCGCGATCTCGGCCTCCGGCCAAGTCACCACCGCCACGTTCTACGGCACCGTCGCCGACTCGACTGGGGCGGTCGTGCCCGGCGCCACCGTCACCTTTGTCAATGAAGGCACGGCCAGTTCGCAGCAGAAAATCACCAGCGCCTCGGGCGAGTTTGCGTTCGACCTTCTCCGCGTCGGATCATACGGCATCCGGATCGAAGCACAAGGGTTCAAGGCGTTTACCTCCAAGGGCGTGGAACTGGCCGCCGCCCAGCACGTTCGCCGCACGTTCACTCTGGAAGTGGGAGCCGTTTCTGAGACCGTGAACGTAGATTCGAGCACGCCACTCGTCAACACCGTTTCGGCCGAACAGCGCGAGAGCATTGATGGCAAGGTTGTCGCCGAGGTTCCACTCTCGCGCCGCAACTACACCAATCTGCTGAGCGTGGGCACCGGCGTAACGGTGAGCAACGCGGGATCGGCGCCAGGGCATGGCAACCGTGATGGCGGCGTGCGTCTGAACGGCTTGGGCCGCTCTGCCACCACCTTCACTGTGGATGGCACAGACGCCAACGGCAATGCCGAAGGACGCTCCGGAGCGCTATTCACTAACTTCAACTACATCGATACGATGAGCATCGAGGCTGTCCAGGAAGTGCAGGTTGTCAAGGGAATCATCCCCGCCGAATACGGGCAGGCGCTCTCGGGCAACGTGAACCTGATCAGCAAGTCGGGCACCAACAGCCTGCACGGATCGCTGTTTGAAAACTTTCAAGCGGAGAATCTCAACGCGCGAAACCAGTTTCTTACTTACAAGGGGCCCCTGACGTTCAATCAGTTTGGCGGGTCGCTCGGCGGCGCCGTCAAGCGTGACCGTATCTTTTTCTTCGGCGCCTACGAAGGTTATCGCGAGGCCAGCTCTTCGCTGGTGAACGGCAATGTGCCTACGGCCCGTTTTCGCAGCGAACTCCTGAGCCGTCAGCCTCAATACAAGCCCGCGCTCGACGCCACGCCCCTGCCCACCGAACCGCACGCGGCCACCGCCGACGTTGGCTTCTATCAGGCGGCGCGCCCAGCCATCGCTCACGACAACCACGCCGTGATCAAGGGCGATTTCCGCATCAATAACAACAGCAATCTCGCGCTTACTTACACACGCGGGCGGCCCTATCGCGATGAGCCGATGATCTACACGAGCAATAACACGGAGTTCCACGGCTGGCAGGAACGCGGCACAGCCAGCTTCGTAACCGGCGGGCCGGCCTGGACGTCGGAGACCCGCTTCGGATACAACAAGCAGGACCTTGAAACCTTCGACTCCTTCCTGGGTAAAGGCGTCGCCGAAGACACGCTCTATGGCCGGCGCTATGCCAGCATCTCGTCAAACTTGGGCTTTAGCACGCCCGCCAGCCAGATCTGGACGCAGTATGGTCCCGGCGTCAGCTTCGAGCAGAAAATCGGTTGGCATCGCGGCCAGCACTCGTACAAGTTCGGTGGTGACTTCTTCTTCCGCACCGGCGGACGGGTGAAGGTGAATAACCCGGTGATCAGTTACCTGGGCCGGGAAGACCTGTTGAATGACGTTCCTAACTCCATGAACTATACGTTCGGGATGCCCTACTACAACGGCAACAGCCATGAGATCGGGTTCTTTGCGCAGGACGACTGGCGGGTCACCCCGAAGCTGGTGATCAACCTCGGCGTGCGCTACGACGCCTATTCGGCCATCGTGGCGCGCGGCTTCGATTCCAAGTCCGGCGCCGGCTTGTTCAATCTGGACGGGCTCCGCGACAACAAATTCACCTTCGGGCCTTTCCGCGATCCCGAGCATCCTTACAACAACGACTCGGGAGTCAACCTCGGCCCGCGACTGGGATTCAGCTATAACCCGGATGGCAAGAGCCACACGACCATCCGTGGCGGGTTCGGCGTCCTCTTCAGCCCGCAGATGCAGGGAACGTTGAAGCAGGCCGTGTCCACCAAGACAATCCCCTACCGCCTGGTGCTGAGCCGCGCCGAGGCCCAGCGCTATAACCTGAACTACCTCACGTTCAACGACGATGCCCGCAAGGTGGTGGAGGCCGAGACGGCGCGCACGGGCCGGGTCAACGTTTTCGCGGCGGTCAACCCGAACCTGCAGAACCCCTATTCGATGAATCTCTATCTGGGCATCCAGCGCGCCTTGACCAGTTCGGTCATTCTCGAGTCTGCCTTTGTCGCCAACCGCGGCGTCAAGTTCATCATGCAGCGGACCTTCAATCAAGTGGACCGCGCAACAGGAGAGCGGCCGAACCCCAATCTCGGCCAAGGCCTTTACATCGACAACACCCAGAACACGGTCTACACTTCATGGCAGAGTTCCATCAGAAAGCGTTATTCGCACAATCTGACAGGAGCCTTTCACTACACCTGGGGCAAAGCACTGTCCACAGCCGGCGGCGACATTGGCGCGGTCTATCAGGGAGACCAGAACGAACGGACTCAGGATTTCTTTAATGCCCGTGCCGACCGCGGACCGTCCACCGGTGACATCACTCATTACGCCGGCGCCGAGTTCGTTTATGATCTGCCGCAACTGGCTTCGCTCAAGAGTCATGCTCTGCGCCATGCGGTTGGCGGTTGGCAGTTGTCGGGCATCCTCACCGCAGCCACCGGCGAGCCGTTGATTGTCACGCAAGCTTCGTCGATCGCCAGCAGCCGCCCAGACTATATCGGCGGGCAAGCGGTGCTCGGCAATTGGCGCGATACGCTGCAGTATCTGAATGCGGCGGCGTTCGCGCGAGTTCCCAACGGTGCGCGCTCCGGCGCGACGCTGCGCCCCGGGACCATCGGACAAGGTGCGGTTCGCGGACCCGGCAACCTGCGCATGGATCTTTCGCTGGGGAAGAATTTCTTCCTCACCGAGAAAATGCGGCTCCAGTTCCGCGCCGATGGATTCAACGCCTTCAACCACACGAATTTC
Organism: Acidobacteriota bacterium; assembly: GCA_043730365.1. Lineage (GTDB taxonomy): Bacteria > Acidobacteriota > Terriglobia > Bryobacterales > Bryobacteraceae > VFZP01. Next base: position 3,278 of record JAYTKJ010000889.1, read on the forward strand.
GTGGGGTTGACTACGGCCGTCGAGAATCCGCGCTTTGGCAGGTTCACCTCGACGCGCGGCGCCCGGGTGGTCCAGTTCAGCGCTCGCCTGAGTTTTTAACGAACATGCGGTTGCTACCCATCGCTCTCATTGCCCTTGGCTCGCTGGCGATCCCGTCTTCATTCGCGCAAGGCCGCTACACGATCGCCGACGAGCTTGCCGCCGGCCCGGGAACTCCCGCGGTAGTTGTATTGCGCGACAGCAGCGCCGGCGTCGAGGCGGCGGTGGCTCCGTCCGAAGGCGGCGAGCTGAGCAGCTATCGCGTAAAGCGGAAAGGGGAGTGGACGGAGTTCCTCTTCCGCGCGCGCGATTACTCCCCAGGCCCGGGCTTCAAGGGTAAGGGGCCGCTACTTTGGCCGGCCGTCGGCGCACAGTATCCGGTGGGGACAGTTCCCGCCGTAAGTTGCGGCCCCGGCACGTACCAGTTAGCCGGCAAGACTTACCCGATGCCCTGCCACGGATTTGCCAAGAATCTTCCCTGGAAGGAAGTGCATCGTTCGACAGACCAGCGCGGCGCCCGCGTGACGCTGCAACTGCGCGACTCCAGCGATACGCTCTCCTCCTACCCTTTTGCATTCCGCGTTGACGCCACCTATGAGCTTTCGCGAGGCCATCTTACCATCGAATACACGGTCGCATCTCCCGCCACTAACGCTGCCGAGATGATCTTTTCGATCGGCAATCACATTGCTTTCAAGCTTCCGTTTGTAACCGGCTCCGACCCCGAGAAAATGACTTTTGAAACTCCTTCGACGACGCAGTTACTCCGCAATCCGCAGGGCACATTGAGCGGCGAAGAGAAGCCCCGCTCGTTCAAGACCCCCGAGCGGTTAGGTGACTTTGATTCGCGGGTTGCCCTTCCCCTCGCCGGCTACCAGAGTCAACCCTACGCCCAACTGGTGGACCCGCAAGGCGTGTGGCTCCGCCTCACTCAGCAGGCCGATTCCGTTGGAGCCGAACCGCTTGTGCGTACTAATCTCTATGGCGGGCCGAAGGCCGGGTATCTTTGTCCTGAACCATTCTTCGGCGTCCAAAATTCCCTCAACTCGGGTAAGGGACTGGTGCGGCTGGCGCCTGGCAAGGCGTGGAAGTGGAAGCTCGAACTATCCACCGGCTTCACCACCTCCAAAAAGGGCTAAGCAACTCTATAACTCCAACTTATAGCGCTCAACCGCCGCTTCGTTCCAGGCAATGCCGTTGCCCGGAACATCCGGAATCTGGCATTGGCCGTTTTCGACGCCGAACGGCTCGGCGATCACCGGATTCGCCCAGTCGATCATTTCCAGCCAATGCGCGGTTTCGGTGACACGCAACAGATGCGCGGAAACTTCCGGGTAAAGATGTGACGACATCTGAATGCCGTGCGCGCCGGCGATCGCCGCACTCCGCAACCACCCGGTCACTCCGCCGATGCGCGCCAGATCCGGCATCATGTAGTCCCCCGCCCGCTCAGCGATGGCCCGCGCCAAGGTTTCCGGCCCGTAGAAGTTCTCGCCCAGCATAACTGGGGTTTTGAGTGCGCGTGACAGGCGTGCGTAGCCACTGAACTTGTCGTAGGCGATCGGTTCTTCAAACCAGTAGAGCCCCTGGTCGTCAAGCGCCTGGCAGCGCTCCAGAGCACTGCCCAGGGTTCGCCCCTGGTTGAAATCGGTCATGATCGTTACATCTTGGCCGGCCCCCTCGCGCACGGCTCTGATCGCGAGTAAGTCGTCCGCCAAACGATCCCGGCCGATGCGTAGCTTTAAGGCACCGAAGCCGCCACTCTCGGCGGCCAGCGCCGCGGCTTCGGCAGCCAAACCATCGAGCGGACCCAGCCAAAGGCCACTACTGTTATAGGCCGGCACCGGCCCTAAACTGCCGCCGAGATAAACGGCCAGCGGCTTGCCGGCTGCCTTGGCCAGCGCATCCCATGCCGCCATGTCGATGGCCGAAACAGCCATCAACGACACGCCTTCGAGTCCGATCAGCCCGAGCCCCTTGCGCCCCCTTTTCATAGGCATCGAAAGGCGCCACCGGCTTGCCCTTCCGGGCGCCGGCCAAGTCACGAATCGCCGGGACAACGTAGCGCGCCGCCGAGCTCAGATACGGCGTAATGTAACTACGGCCCACGATGCCCTGCTCGGTTTCGAGATCCAGCAGGATCAACGGCAATTTTTCGAAGACGCCTACCTTGGACACCACCGGGCGCCGCAGCGGAACGTGAACCGCCCGCACCTTGAGTTCTCGCCAGATCAGTGTATCGGTCATCGCGTCAACTCCAGTCACGCTATTTTACTTGATCAAGAAGATGCAAAACGCCTCACGTCCCGCGAATCGGAGTCGACTAGTCCCAACAGACCTTGATTCCCTCGAAGGACCAGCAGCGGCTACAGGCGCTCCTTGTTGGACGAAGAGCGCCAATGGTTCAAGCCCCATTGCGGCTTAGAGGCAACTGAGACTCCGATGCACGTTTCATTTTGAAAGCACGCGATCGGGCACGGTCACCCCGCCGCCCGTCTAGAGCTTTTCGTGATCCTCTTGGCCTTGGGGCACCATTGAATATGTAACGGTCCGACATGTTTCGGATCGCCGCGTGCGGTGTCGGATTTTGTAGGCAAGTACGAAAATTCTCTTGACTAGTACTAGATACTAGTAAATTAGAGAACGAGAGACTCGAACCATCCGCGGGAAGAACGAGCGAAGCCAAATCGAGTAACATCATGGCATCGGGAACTGCAGCGATCTCGAACAATCCATTCGGCTTCCGCTTGATATGAAGAGCGGCGTCCCCGTCTATCGCCATATGATTGCGGCGCAATCGCGTGCCTCGCTCTATTACCAAAGATCGACCCGCCGCTTGGTACTGAGTCTGGTTTTCCTGAAATGTACTATCTTAATACGCTTGATTCGTACTATTGCCATCCTCCTCACCCAGGGGTAACATGGCACCCATATGAGACACCTTAAACCTCTGTTCTTTCTTGCTTTCGCGGCCGTCTGCTCAGCAACTCCGGTCCTTTACAACAACGTATCGGTTCACTGCGTTCAAAACCCTGGCGCAACCCCGAGCACGTTCGAGTCGCTTACGGTCACGGTGGATCCAGCCGTGAATGGGGGAACCATCACCGCAGGAGCGAGTGCCACCAACAACTGTTTCTTTAACTTGGCAGGCAACGCCCTTTCCGCTCCGTTCACGAACGGTACTTACAATTACACTTCGACCCTGGATAAAGTCTGCTATTCTGTCGGCTTCTGCTTCACAGGCTCCGGTCCGGTCAGCTTGGAGATTTCGGCGGCGGCAGGTGGACAGCTCTTCCACATCATCGCAAGTTCCGTCGAGACGACCTTCACGCTGCCGACCACGCCGGGCGGCGGTGGCGGTACGCCCTCGCCTGTGCCGGAACCCGGAAATCTGATTCTCTTGGGGTCGGGGCTGACGATCTTCGGATTGACCTCGGCAAAAAGGCTGAGGAGGTCCTAAGCAGTAATAACAGCGGGCCAGCCATCTGGCCCGCTGCTCTCGAAGGTTTAAGACCGGGGCTGCCGCTGAGTCAGACACCCCCCGCGAAGCGGGTGGCTTGATGAGTTGGGCCGCCTCAAAGGCGGTCGGGCCATGGGTCTAGGCGTCGCGCGGTGCGCGCCTTAG
>JAYTKJ010000890.1:0-11019 GCA_043730365.1 Acidobacteriota bacterium
CGGAATTGGCGCACGAAGAGCGTCTGGTGCCAATCAGAGCATCGTGAAATTCAAGATTGATGAAAACCTGCCGGGCGAACTGGTGGCCGACCTTCGCGAGTTAGGCCACGACGCTGACACGGTATTCGACGAGAGGCTCGGGGGAGCCAAGGACCCGATCCTTATGAAAGCAGCTTTCGGCGAGGAGCGGATCTTGCTTACGCTCGACAAGGGCATCGCCAACCTCCAGCAGTATCCGGTGGAGCGGCACGCGGGTGTCGTCCTGTTCCGGCCGACCCGCTCGGGGCGCAGGGTCGTGCTGGCGTTTATTCGGGAGCGGCTGCGCGATCTGCTCGAGCTGGACCTCCGGGGCCGCCTAACCGTCGTGGGCCCGACTCGCATCCGCGTCCGATAGCGCTCGGTATCTCGATCAGTTTTCGTTTCAGGCCCGCGCCGAGGATGCGTAGCATTCGAAGCTTGGTGCCCTTGATCGCCACCGGCGAGCAGTTGAGTCCCAGAAGTTCTTCCACCAATCCGCGACGCTCGAGTTCCGCGCGGAACCAATCCGCCCATTCAGGGAGCACCGGTAGTCCGAATCGCACCGCCAGCCGATGCAACGTGAACCCGGCGGAACTGTCGTAGAGAACCGTTCGCCGGGCCTGGCCATCGGAGCCGAGCGTGGTTTCGAAGAGCGCCTGCGAGATTACGACGAGGTGCCGCACGGGGCGCTTCTGGCCGGGCACCTGGATCGACGCCCGGTACGAGACGGGCTTCTCGCCAAGATATCCGAATAGCTCGGGGCCGCCGTCGGGCAGGCTCACCTGGAACCGCTGCCCATCCGCCACCGCCGCAGCGATCGCGCCGATCTCCTGGTCCCCGCCGAACACTGATGCGAGGTGGATTTGGACGGCCGTGCGCGGGTCAGTCGGCTTCTCGGCCACGAGCCGGTCCATGTGCAGGGAGACCTCCGTGATCGTGTCACGGGTCTGGCGCACAAACTTCAACTTCCCCATCCGCAGGTGGGCGTTCTGCATGTTGGTTGGACTCCTTGCCGGCATCGCCCTCACGCGGTTTCTCAGACAGCATCTCGATACGGCCATCGGCGAATAGCAGTGTCAGGCGTTGGCTGAATCGCTCCTTCTCGCGAATCACGGTCTCGCCGCTGTCGCCTTCTTCTTCGGTGCGGTCGACGAGCTTCACCGCCTCCCAGTGCGCGACGTGCCGTTGCGGTCCTGCGCCGAACACCCCATTGAGCAGACCGCTGACCGCGCACAGGCCGACGTGGCCGGCGTGGAGAGGAGTGAGCGGGCGTCCCACGAACTGCTTCCGCTGGGCGTGCGTGACGCGCTGCGCCTGTAACCAGGCGGGCGACTTCTCCAGCAGATACTCGATCACATCGAGGGGGAGGCCGCGGTACTCGATTCGCACCGGCCCGCTGCCCGGCACGGCGTACACACGATCCGGTTCATCAGGCAGCGCCGGGATGTCGTCGTACCGGCGAGTCAGTTCGTTCAGCTTCCAGTTGGCCTGATTGACGGCCTGATCGGTCACGCGGCTCCGTTCGCCATGCGACCGGCGAACTCCGAACACGACCGCCTGCTTGTACTGCTGCGCCGCAGGTTCGCTGAGCCGGTAGATCGCCTTGTCCTTGAAGTGCGGGCTCAGGACGTTGCGGCACTCGTAGATGCGGTCGAATGGGACCACCATCACGAGCACGCCGCCCGGCTTCAGCCAGCGGAAGAACTCATCGAGGAACAACTTCTCCATCCGCTGATTCCTGCCTTCGCCGATTTCGAAGTCGTAGGGAGGATTCAGGTACAGGAGCGAGAACGACTCCACCGGAGCCTTCGCGTCGAACGCGTTACCGTGGATGACTTCGTCGAGGACCTCCCTGGCCTCGGCCGCCCGATGAGCGTCGAGTTCTATCCCGTATCTCCGCGCGCCGCTTGCGACCGTGAGTGAACCTAAGGCCGCTCCCGTCCCCGCGCATGGGTCGAGCGCAGACGGGGCGTCGGCAAATTGCAAGAACCGCCGTACTCGCTGGCCCTCAACCTCATCCAGCGGAAAATAGCCGAGAAGCATCCTGCCCTGTATCCGCATTTTCCGTTCAGCCTCCTCGCACTCTGCATCCACACATCACACATGCGCGCTTATCTACCAAGGACACTGCCCGCCTCAATGCGATACCTTGCAAGGCCGCACCTTTTGAAGCTGGCAACGTCCGGCTCTGGTGAGACCGCCTACTTTTCGTCCTGGTTCTCGTGGAGCACGACGACAATGATCATGGCGTAGAGGTTGTAGATAAAGGACTTGAGTTTTAGGAACAGGAGGATCGTCCAAGTCCCGAGCACTGCAAGGGTAGTGAATTGAAACACGCTGAAGCCCGTTGGCGAGGCCAGCTTCATGCATTCACCCAGCAGAATGAGAGGTCCTCCATTGTTGGCAAAGAGAAGGATGATCGCGCAGACGCTCATGTAGGTGAGGTAGTGAATGAACACGTTCATGAAGGAGAAGAAGATGTACTGAAACTCCGATAGCGTGCTTTCCGGATGTGCTACTTGGGCGAGTTCTGCAAAGAGCTGCGGTTTCGTGATTGTGCTGAATACGGTGAATCCTGCGAGCAGGAAGGCCAGCATGGTCACGCTGTACGTGAGGCCAAGGTTCGCCCAGGCTAGGATGGTCTCCTGTACGCTAAAGGTCGGCAGCACTAACCAGCCTGGCTTGGTGAGGTGCAGGGCGCTGAATGTGGTCAGGCCGAGACCGGTGATTGTCATAATGGCGCGGTGGAAGGGTTGCTCCCAGAAACCTGGGCTTCGGCGAAAGATCTGCCAGAGGCTTTTCTCCGCAACGATCTGTTGCCTCCAACCCTTGATGTCGGTCATGACTTCAGGAATTCTCGTAGTCGGGTAACGAGCGGTACGGCCGTGCTTCCGTCGGTGCGGAGAATACCTTTGTCGGTGAGCTGGTCGTACTTGTTGATGAGCGTTTCGGCGCGGGCTGCTGGATGCTCGGGCGGGTTGGGAAGGTTTACACTGAGGCGAAGGTTCTCGTTGTCGCCTTTCAGCGTGTTACCGTCGTGGTCTTTGCCGCTGAGTCTGACGTGTTGATTGCCGGTTGCAGCTGCTTCCGCGATTTGCGTTGCAGCTTCTTCCTTATCGAGGCCGGTTGTGTTCTTGTGTGTCACGGTTGTCTTTGCGGCGTGGATTCTGCTGCGACGCTCTTCGAGCCCGCGCCAGAGTTGCTCGGCCTGGATCTCCTGGTTAGTCTGCAGAACGTCAAATTGTACTTGCTTTAGGACTTCATACTGTAGTAGGAAGTCGTTGATGCTGGCGGTGCTGGAAAGGGGCACGATTTCGACGGATGGCGCTTCATAAAGCACCTGCGGCAGGCGAGGCGCGACTGGAACGGCACCGTCGCCTTCGGCTCGTTGCTGTGCCTGCAGGAACTCCGAATGCTTGCGATTCAGGAAGAGTTGTGTAGTGCGCGCGAACTGTTCCAGGGGCGGCGCATACGGTGTTTCGTTCGCGTAGATCAGCTTGTGGTTGTCCAGGATGAGGACGAAGAAAGCCGAAGGAGCCGAGTCGATTTCCTCATTGTCCTGAATCAGCCCTGCTTCGGTGTCATAGATTTGGGTGCGCCGGAGGACAGTTGTGTAGACAAGCCTACCGTAGACGGCAACCCGGGGCTGGCCTGCGTGTGTGAACTCTCCGACGGCGGTATTGTGGAAAAAATAGCTTGCGCCTTTGCGACCGGGCCGACGAAGACTCTCGTCAAGGAACGCCGGCAGGACAACCGAGTCAACGTACGTGAGCATGGGCTGGTCTCCGAAATGGCAAATGAAATTCGCAAATGCGACTCGCATAGAACGCTAATTGCTCTCCGTGGGTGTCACCCTTGTGGTATTTTACCGGGAGATTAATTGTCGTACTTTACATCGTCACACCGCAATACAGTCTCTGGTCCTTCTCATCCGGCGCAGCCGACGAAAGCGCGCAAGCGAAGAATCGGTGTCGGATTGCCAGCGCGATTGAGGAAGAATTTCGCGTGCAGTTCTCGCAACTCGGCGGTGACCCCGATTCTTGCGACGTCGAGATCAGGCTGCTTGGCGAGTAGGGTCGAGACTGACCGCTCCGTCAGGCCCGCGCGATTGTCAGCCGCGATGAGTTCGTGGCAAGTCTCACACGCGGCCCAAGCGCCGATGCTCTCGGCGACTAAGCCGCCTGCGGCGTGGCTGATGAAATTGCGGGCGGGATAGCTCCAGGCCGGGTTTGGCTCGGAGCAGAAGTCGCAGATGAATCCCATGGCTTGTCCCCTCACCCGATCTAGAACGGAGTCTCATCAGCCTCATCCGTCAGCGGCGCGGCCAACCGTTGCCCCTCGGCCTGGCCCCGACCGCCCAGAAACCGCATCGTCGTCGGGATGATGTCCACCGAAACCTGGTGCCCGCCTTTCTTCGTCTCGAACGTCCGCACCTGAAGCCGACCCTCGACAAAGACCGGCGAACCCGAACCGAGATAGCGAGCGCAGTTTTCGCCCAAGGCGTTGAACGCGCATACCCGGTACCAGTCGGTGGTGCACTTCTGCGCGCCGTCGCGGTCCTTGTAACGCCGGTTCACGGCGACCGAGAAGTTGACGACCGACTCGCCGCTCGGCAATACAGCTGTCTCAGGCACCTTGCCGACGTTGCCCATGATCTGAATCTTCGAATAGCCCAACATTTCGTTTCTCCTTTTGTCGTTTGAAAATGCGTGCCGGCCCCGACGCGCTTTTCGCGCGCAGGAGCCGGCATCGCTGTTGTATTCTGTTAATCAGCCCAGCCGGACTGTCCGGAAGACCCGCTTCGAATCCGCAGCCGCGCTCCCAAACGGCGCCCATTGGTCGCGGTGCCGCTCCACCCAGCGCAGCGTGTAGCTTTGCAACCCTCGGAGCCATTCCTCGGCGACCTCGGACCGCACCAGCCGCTCCTCCTCCGCCGTGAACCCGTCGTCATCGCCCGCCTGCCGCTCGCGCGACCGCGCCATATACTCCTGCAACTCGCCCGTCCATCGCGCCATCGGCAGATACAGCCAAGCCGGAGCGAGCGCGAACGCCAGTTTGTCGGCCAGACACAACCGGCTAATCGGAAGCCCCATCCGGCGGCACCAATACCGCGAATGCCGCAAACACTCGTCCTCCCATGCGGGTCCGAAGAGCCAGCCCATGATGCGCGCCCCAAGCAGTACGTGCTCCTCGCCGTCGGGTCCGTCCATGTCGGCCCTGCCGAGATAGCCAAAATCGTGTAACACGAAGGCAGCGAACAGGCGCGGGTCAAGCGGCGGCCCGAACAAGCGCCACCATCCATAGGCAACCAGGATCGGGTGGACCAGGAAGCAGTGCGCGCCGCCAAGCACGCTCTTCGTCCCCACCTTCATTTGGTGCCCACATCCTTGGGCGGCGGCAACGGAACGAACTTCCGGTAGATCGGCCAAAGCAGGACCGTGCCCGTGACGGCGCCGGTCAAAACGCCGAGTTCGTTGGTGCGCCCGGAGAACAGCGCCGCGAGGAACAGGAACAGACACAGCTTCGTCAAGAATTCGTTCATCACCTCGGTCCTCCTACGACGCAATCTGCTGGACGGCCGCGTCCACCGGCTCAGCACCGGTCGCACAGCCAGCGATCAACCCATGCACATGCCGGCAGTTGATACACGACACGCCCGCCGTAACGATCTTCACCGCCTCCAGGAACTCGCCCGGCACCGCCTTCACCTCACCGCTCCGCGTCAAAAACGCCGGCGCCAGCCCCTGCTTCCGCAGCTTCTCCGTCAACTGCCCATCCACGCCCCGGAAGATCACGGTCGACTCGACCGGCGGCCGCTTCCCCTCCGCCTTCGGCTTCCCCAGCCGGTGCCGCACGATCACCAATTGATAGGTCTCATCCACGCGCGCCATCTCGACGCCGGTGAGCACCTCGTCGACCACCACCACCGCGTGAACGCCGTTCGCGCCGATCCGGTCCGCCTTCTGGAGCCACTCCAGCCGCGCCCCGTCCGCGCCGAAGAACGCGACGTACCGCCCGAGCTCCTTCACGCTGCCACCGCTCTCCACGCCCCGCAGCACCCACCGCTTCGCGCGCTCCTGCCGCTCGGCGGTGACCCACGTCTGGCAGTAGATCCCTAGCGAATCCAGCTTCGCCATCATCGGCTTCGGCAGCACTAGTCGTGGCTCGTTCGGCATATATTTTGTGTCCTGTCCACCGTCGGCGCGGGCGCACCCAGCGCGGCGCGGATCTGCGCGCTCGTACAGCCCGCCCAGCAGAGATACTTCAGCGGCTCCTCAACCGAGACCGCCAGATTGTCCCGCCCCCGGTCGCGACCCGCCGCCGCACAACTCGGGCACTGCGTCACCCAATTCCGCCCGACGCGACGGAGGCGGCCGCGATCAACGTAGTCGAGGATCTGGAACTGCGCGTGTTGGCCGGCCTTCGATGCCAAGGGCGGAGCAGGCTCGTCCACCTCCTCCGCCGCCGCAGGAAGCCCGGCGATCAACTCCATGAGTTGCCCCTCCGTGACTCGCCGCAATTCCCGCAGATACGTCATCTGCGCCTCGAGTTCATACTTCGCGCCGTAGAACCAGTAGCGCCGGTTGACAACGCGATGAACCCCGAGCGGCCCGCGGATCGCGTTGCCGAACTGCCCGGCCTCGACCCGGTCCTGCTTGGGGAACAACTCGATCCCGTCGACCGGCCCCGCGCCCTTCACCTGCACCGAGAGCTTCCCGGCCAGGTGCCGCACATACACGCGGGCCTGCCGCGCGAGCACCGGCGTCTCGAAAAGAATCCAAAGATGCCCGCCGCGCCGGCTCTGCTCGAGCGCCGCCTGAATGCCGTCTAGCTGGAGTTCGTATTGGAGCTTGAGCAGGTCGTCGAGCGACTGCTTGTAGTCCGCGTCGATCGCCATCCACTTCACGCGCTGCGAGCGCGGGTTGATGGCGTAGAGGCCGAGCGTGATTTCGCCAGCCAGGTGGCGCCGGATGTCCTCGGGCTCGAGCGCCCGTTCGCCGCCGCCGACGCGGCCGCCGTCACGACCCGCGCGCGGCCGGTAATAATAATGACGCCCGGACTCGGGATGCGGCCGGTCCGACTGCCGGGTGTAGGCGCGGCGATTCACGAACCACTCCGCGTACTCGGCTGCCATCTCGGGCGTGGTTGCCAGCAAGGGTTCCGGCATAGCCATGCATTCCTTACTTACACCCGATCCCCGGAATCGCAAAACGAGTTGACGCTACGAGCCTCGCAGCGCCCGGAGGCGGGCGGGGTCCTCGGCGTAGTCGAGCAGCCGGAAGTCCTTGATTTTCTGGCGCATGTCGGCGAGGGCGTACCCGCCGAACACGCTATCGGCAAGACTGAGCAGCCAGAAGCTGCCCTTCTTCCGGTCATATATATAGAACTCGCCCGAGCGGGCATCGCCGGGGACCATGACGAATAGCAGACGCCCCTTCAAGTATTCAACCCAGTGGGCGACCACGCTTTCCCCAACGGTCAGAAACCGGGCGACGACTTCGGTCACCTCCCAGTTGGGGCGGACCTTCAAATCTTTGGGGCCGAGAAGCTCGGATGCGCAGACGTTCTGGTTTCTGGACATTTCAGTTCTCCTTGATCGCTTTAGAACTTAAGATGGATTGTTGGTCAAAGTGATCTCCGGGGCACGATTCTCTTGGTGGGCCCAACGCGCTCCCCCGCCGCGATCGGACGAAGCCGACTCTTGTCGTGAGGCCCGAGTCAGATGATCATTCTCTAAGCTGATCGGCTCCGAATGGCCAATGGGCTCACCGTGCTCAAACCCCGTTTGGGCAGTAACGAGATTGGGTCGCCGAGTTCTTACCGCCACTCACGCTGATGACCCCACACTAGTGCGTGGGTATCGGGGAGGGGTGAGCGTCGAGTCAAACTGCTGGTCCGCAATAGCGCAATGGATCCGACCATTACCGATGCCTGAACAGGGATGCTCGGGTCAACTATTTACTGTACGGCAATAGTCACACCGGGTTGGCTGAAAGCGTCACCGACTCGAAGCACGATTACCGAGTTGCCGCTCGGCGCGTTCAAGGGTATCCGCACATTCACCTGTAAGACACCTGCAACAAGTCCGGGAGCGGAGCCGGCGTACAACACCTCAGCACCTGCATTGTTGATACCCACAATCACCGGTAGCGTCGGCTTCGGGTAGGGGGGCGTGCTGGGTTTGCCGTCAACCCCGGGCGGTGTTGTCGAGCCTTCCCCAGTAGCAAAGATAGTAATGGAAGACCCCTTGCGTGCAGGATTCGCAGTTTGGTTGAGGCTGCCATCCTCGTTCACGGCTGCAGCTTGGCCCTGCCCCGTGGCGTTAAGGGTAAAAATGCCCGGCGCGGACCCGACTACCGACAATGTCACGGCAGAGACCACCTTACCCTGGTACTCTACCTGTACCTGGGTGCTGCCTTTGCCTGCAACCGCATATGGCACAATAGCGCTCGCCTGATTAGGCGCTGCGTAGATCATCGGTGCCGCGATGCCGTCAAAGAGGATTCTCATACTTTGCAAAACTGTATCAACGAGCCCCGCTGAGTTCAGGTTTAAAGTCACTGGGGTTGGCGGCCCGGCTGCCGTTCCGAACAGAGTCACGATTTCCCCAGGTGCGACCCCGCCAGATGCGTAACCTGCGGCATTCACAACCGACAGCGACATAGACAACGGCGAGAGAGCAAAAACCCGTGCAAGACTGGCGTCAAAGACATAGACCACGCCATTTTGAGGGTCCGTTGTAACACCGGTCGGCCCTCCCAGCTGCGTGCTGGTTGCCAACGCGCCCTCACTCGGGTTGCCTCCAGGTCCGGTTCCCGCGATCGTCGTGATGATGCCCGTGTTCGCATCGACACGACGTACCACGGCCGCTGCGATCCAGTCCGGAATGTATATGTTCCCCTTACCGTCCACGGCGACCGCGTTCGGCTTATACAGAGTAGCCGACGTCGCAAGTCCCCCGTCTCCGGTGTAACCAAACTTGTCTGAGCCAGCCACTGTACTAATGAAGCCTGTTCTTGCGTCGATCTTACGGATCTTCCACCCGTCGACGAGGTAAACATTGTTGGCAGAGTCAGTTGCAAGACCGACAGGTGAGTAAAGTTGGGCGCTGGTTGCAGGGCCGCCATCACCGCTAAAACACTCCGCAAGGTTTAGGAGGAGGCAACCGGCACTTTTGACTCCTGTCCCGGCTATTGTAGTTATAATTCCGGTTGTTGCTGAAACTTTGCGAATGCGCAAGTTCCCGGTGTCCGCCACGTACAGGTTGTCGCTTCCATCGATCGCTAAGCCGCTAGGCGCTCCCAGCTTCGCGCTTGTGGCAGGACCACCGTCCCCACCAAAACCGCCCTGATAGCTTCCGACAGTCGGACTGGAAACTTCTCCTGACCCAACAACCGTCGATATGATCGAGTTTGCGCATCAATTTTTCGGATGCGGTGGTTATAGGTGTCGGCGATGAAGATATTTCCCTTGCTATCGATGGCGATGGCCGACGGACTGTTCATGCTGGCGCTGATAGCGGGACCACCATCTCCACCGAAGCCGCCATATTTTCCATACGACGCGCTTGGACTAGTCGGCCCCGCAATGGTCGGGATGATACCAGTTCCAGCGGCCACCTTCCGGACTCTGTGATTGGACCGGTCGGCAATATAGACGTTGCCACGCCTGTCAACCGCACCGCCCCACGGGGTTATTTTGGCGTCCGTGGCGGCTCCTCCGTCGCCGCTGAAGCAGCACTCCCCGGTACCTGCAACGGTCGTAGCTAGCCCGGTTGAAGCAGTGACCTTTACTACACGGTTGCCACATTCGTCAGCGATAAAGACATTTCCCGTAGCATCCAGAACGGAATCCGCCGAACAAGTGCCGGAGGTTCCTGCAACAGTTGTGATGATTCCGGTCCCGATAACCACCTTACGAATAGCGTTACCGCCGCTTACATAGACATTACCGGAGGCGTCGCCTCGAACGTTCCCTGGAATCAACTCGGCGTTTATGGACAGTCCGCCGTCCCCGCTATTGCCATATCTGCCGTTCCCCGCAAAAGTCGTGATCATTCCGGTGACGGCATCTACCCGCCTGACGCGAAGATTCGCCGAGTCCGCAATGTAGAGATTTCCCGAGGCATCCAAGGCAATACCTCTTGGGTTTCCTAACTGTGCATCCGTTGCTGGCCCTCCGTCGCCGGAGAATCCAAACTTACCGTTACCTGCAACTGTTGTGAGAATCCCCGTTCCCGAGTTCACCTTTCGAATCCTCTGGTCTTCGGTTATGTACACGTTACCGGCTGAATCAAGTGCTACATAAGAAGCACATATCTTCGCGTTGATAGCCAAACCACCGTCATCCGAAGGATCGCCACAGGTTCCTGGTATGGCACCGGATCCCACTACGGTTGAAATAATTCCTGACCTGGCGTCAATCCTTCTGACGGCACCCGCTTGCCCCTGGCTGACCGGTTGCGCGAAGTAAAGATTTCCCGCGTTGTCCATCGCCAAGCTGGAAGCAAAAACGGCGGCGTTGTTGGCCGCAATGCCGCTCGCAACAGGTCCAGGTCCCACCAATTTTCCCGTGCCTGCGAAGAGTGTCACGATCCCTTGAGGTGAGAGCCGATAAATTCCATACCAAGAGGGAATGTAGACGTTCCCGGCATTGTCAATTGCCAGTGCGTTTGGCTGATTCAACGCAAACTCTCTTCCTTGGACCCCGTTCTGCAATCCTCCGCCGGCGAAGGTAGAGATCGTATACAGTATTTGCGCCGGGAGCAGAGCAGCCGCGGATGCCACCAAGAGCAGGCAACTCACAAGCTGTGAAGGCAGAAATTGCTTCGACATTCTTTGCGGCCCGACAGATTCTGGCAATTGCACGAATTGAGTCTAACACCTCTGGCCCACCGTTTCACGAGGCACGTCGCCGATCAGATCCTCGCCTATGGAACCCGTTCTACTCAGCTCCCACCGTACCGAGAGAGTCAACTGGATCGCCGGCTGGACTCTGGTT
>JAYTKJ010000891.1:0-2132 GCA_043730365.1 Acidobacteriota bacterium
CTATAGACGATGTGGCGGCCGTCGGGCATCCAGGCGGAATCGTAAGCGCGAATATCGCCGAGGCGCGTGGGGGGCGCGCCGGAAAGCGGCTGGAGATAGAGCGGCTCATCGCCATCTTTATTCCCCTGAATACTGCGGAATAACATGGCTCGGCCGTCAGGCGAAACGACGCCTGGGTCAGGATTTTCTAAAGGTAAGGGAAGGGGAGTGGCGGGTCCGCCGGCGAGAGGAATCGCCGTGATACCGAGCTTACCCAGGTGCGATTCCTGGAAGTAAACGAAGACACCATCGGTAAGTAACGGCGCCAGCTTTGCACCGGAGGTGCCCGGCAGGCGGAGCGGGTTATCGACGAGAGAGATACTGACGGGACGGAGATATGCGAAAGCGGCGAAACTTGCCAGCGTCATGCTGGCGAGAACTAATGGCCATTTACGGAGTAAGGAAGGGGCGGGAGTTACGGGAGCCTCCGCGCGGCGGTTGGTGTCGAGCCAAGCTTGTAACTCGTTAGTGTAAGCAAAGACCTGGGGCGCGCCGCCTCCCGGAATTCGATGGATGGGTAGACCGCGAAGGGCTTCGTAGCGTTGCGCGGTGCGAGGCTCGCAACCGAGAAAGGCGGCGATCTCTTTCCAGGAGTGTAAGCGGTCATTGACGGGGGCCGCCATAGGCTCTAAAGGCTATCACAATGATCACGGGACATGATGAGCTATCCTGATGTCGGTTGCGGAGATCGTTCTTGGGGGGGGCCGACATGGAACTCGCCGACGGGGCCGCAACGAAATCAACCGTCGCTGGTTTAATGATGTAAGGCGGCCAATCGTCGATGATGGTGTCAGGGTTGCCGAAGATATGACGCCAGAGATCGAAGGTGAGTAAGTGATCGGCATCGTGGCCGAGGCTATGCGCGTTGGCGCTGGGCCAGGGCCAATCCTGGCCGCGCGGCACTCCAAGGAAGAACCAACCGCCGCGACTGTAGGCAAGGTCATGTCCGGCACCAGTTGAGGGAACGCCAACCACCCCGCCGTCGACCAAGCAGGCGGGAGCGTATCGGCCGCGAGACAGCCACGGCGCGAACGAACAAAAATTAATGTCGTATCTGGCGGGCGGCTCAGCTTGGTATTGCATTAGGTCGATGTTGAGAGCGTTGTGACCGGGCGTAAGATCCTCTCCCTGACGGTCGGGGTTCTGTTGGGTGATGTCAAGGCGTTCCGGAGGGCGGGCCCACTGGGGAGCTAGTCGACCATTAGGGTTCCATTAAAGGTTTGAATGTAACCCGCCGCTCACGCGGCGGGCTGTTTGCGCGGAGGTCAGGCGGGCGATTGGGACGCGGTAGCAAAAAGGCCGTACCGGCTACGATTTTGACCCCGCATTTTGAAGAAAGGAGCGCCGCCCTTGGTACTATCGAAAGTCATGATACGCTCTGAGGCGATGCGTCACTTTGCCTTTTTCCTCGCCACCCTCGTCTGGGCCCAGACTCCCAATCTGGCCCCAACCACCGTTCCCGCTAACGTCCAAGCCGACCTTGACGTCGAATACAGCCGCGTCGGCGAACGAGTCTTCGTCGACATCTTCCGGCCCAAGGAGACCACCGGCGCTCACCCTACCGTCCTCGCCATTCACGGCGGCGGCTTCCGCGCCGGCAAGCGCACCAGCTATCATCCGCTCTGCATCAAGCTCGCCCAGCGCGGCTACACCTGCGCCACCATGAGTTACCGTCTCGCGCCGCGCCATCAATTTCCCGCCCCCGTCGAAGACGCCAAAGCCGCCGTCCGCTTCCTCCGCGCCAACGCCAGGAAGTACGACATTGACCCCCATCACATCGGCGTCACGGGCGGCTCCGCAGGCGGCCATCTCGCCCTCATGGTCGGCCTCACCGGACCCCTCAAAGTCTTTGAAGGCTCCGGCCCCCACCTCGACCAATCCAGCGCCGTCCAAGCCGTTGTCAACTTCTATGGCCCCTCCGACTTCACCCAGTCCTACGGCAAAAGCGTCGACGCCCACGAAGTCCTGCCCCTGTTCCTCGGCGGCGACCTTCTCCACAATCGCCAGGACCACATCGCCTCCAGCCCGCTCTACTACGTCACCCCCCTCTCGCCGCCCATCCTCTCCGTCCACGGCACCAAAGACACCTACGT
>JAYTKJ010000892.1:0-3639 GCA_043730365.1 Acidobacteriota bacterium
CGCGCATATTGCCTTCGGTGATGCACTGGCGCACCATGATCTTGATGTCGGGAAATGCAGACCGGAACGCTCAATAGAACGGCTTAAAGGCCTTCGGCCCCTTGATGGGGCCCTCCTCCACAGTGGTCAGCCCGTAGGCAATACATGCCGGGGCAAAGAGCTGATCGATCGCCGATTCGTCGCCTTGGTTCCACACGCGCCGCTTTTCTTAGAACGAGAGCTTGACGCCCACTTGAACCTGACGCCTCGAAGCCGGGTCTGAGAAATCGTCACCGGCGCCGGTGATCATTCCAAACGTCGGGCTAACAAAGTTGCCGTCGGGATTGCCGAACTTGGGCGTGTTCGAGAAGTTGAACGACTCCGCGCGGAACTCCAGATTAAAGCGCTCGGTCATGCGGAACCTACGGAACAGAGATAGATCTAGGTTTCGAAAGTCCGGGCCGCGCAGGATGTTACGCCCGGTATTGCCCAGCCGTCCCACGCCAGGATCGGAGAACACGCTGGTATCGAGCCACAGGTTGCCGCGGCCGATGCCGCCCAGCACGCGAGGCTGCGCACTGACATTCGGGCGGTTGCTGGATCCGGGCGTATTGAGAACCCCGCCACCGTTGATATTCAGCGGCGTCCCGCCCATCAGCGTCAAGATGCCCGTCACCTGCCAACCGCCCATGATCGCCGAACCAGGCCCCGATGTTGCCCACTTCTTCCCTTTGCCGAACGGCAGTTCGAAGATGTAGCTCTGCACGAAAATATGGGTGCGGTCGCTATCGCCGGGGGCGCGATTGAACTGGAAATTGAGTTGTTGAAAGAAATTCGTATCAATCGCTTTGCTATAAGTGTAGGCCGTCGTCAACAGGAAACCCTGGGCGAGGCGGCGGTCGAACTTGGTTTGCAGCGAATGGTAGTTGCTCTGCGTAGGATGCCACTGATTAACTCCGGCCCGGCGGCCAAACTTCTGGAACAGCGGTTGCCCGGCCGCGCCTGAGTTGAGAGTCTGGCTGGCGTTGATGTCCCTGAATGAATAGTTCTTTACTGCTTGATTGCCGACGTAGGCTACGTCCAGCACAAAGTTGAACGGCAGCGCCCGCTGCACGGCAAAGTTCCAGGATTGGATGTAGCCCTCGCGCAGATTTTTGCTGAAGATGGTGAAAGCCTGCGTCAAAGGAGCATTCTCAATGATGCCGCTGGAGGGATACAATTGCGCCGGCGGCGGAGGGAAACCGGTCACCATTCGTCCGCCGATGCTGAAGGCGTCGGTCGCCAGGTATTGCTCGGAAGTGCGAATGGGGAAGTTATACCCGTAATTGAAATCGGCCAACGGTTGAATGGAAATGCCGAAGCCCGTTCGCAGCACGGTTTTCTCATTGAGGCGATAGGAGATGCCGAGGCGGGGCGTGAAGTGCTTCTTGTATTGCTCGCGACCGAGGTCCGAGGGGGTGCTACCCACTCCGGCCACCAGCACGCGGTTGAGATCGGGGTCGTAGTTGGAGAAGCCGCCGGGAAGCCGGGGCCGCGGATTGCGCCAGAACTCATAGCGGAGCCCGATATCGACCGTCAGTTTCTGTCCGATCTGCCATTTATCCTGGCCATAGAAGAAAGCCGTGGTCTGGCGGAAAGCCGGAAAGATATAAGGCACGCTACGCGCCACCAGGTTGGGCCGGTCCAGCAGGAACGAAGCGAAGGAATTGCCTATGCCGGTGCGCGGCGCGTTCGGCGCGTTGAGGGCGGCCGTGCCTTCGCTGAACTGGAATCGTCCGCGTGCTCCGAAGGCATCGTTCTGGTTCAGATCGTCTCGCACGCGCCGGATATCGCCGCCCCACTTAAACGTGTGATTGCGGCGAACCTTCGTCCAGTTGGTGACATAGTTGAAGTTGGTTTCGGCGCGCTGCCACGGCAGGCTCTGGCTATAACCGAGCATCGACTGCGTATAGCCGTTCACCCAGATCTGCGGAATGCCGCTCGTGAACGAAGAGATGTTGACGCCGGGAATGCCGAGTTCGTCGGCGGTTTTCAGTCCATAGTCGGCGTTGTAGGCTTCGTTGCGGTAGCGGAAGGCTCCCACGCGGAACTCGGCGATGAAGGTTGGATTGAAGATGCGCGTGTAGTTCACGGCGGTGGACTGAATCCGGTTGGTGCCGGTGCCAGCGAATCCGGTCTGCTTGGCCGGACCACCTGCCTTGGCTGTGTAGACGGACGGGTCAAAAACTTTGGGCTTCTGATAGCTGTAGCGAACCGCCATCCGGTCATTGGAGGTGAACTGGTGGTCCACTTTCACGTCAAAGCTGTTGATGTCTTTCTGGCGTACGGTGTTGCGCTCCCAGTTGGCGGCGAGGCCCGGCCGCACGGGAGCCGGGATGAGATCGAGCAGACGGCGTGAGATGGGACTGATGCGCGAGGCCGGCACCTGATTGCCCGCAAACGGCAGGCGGTCGCTGCTGGCCGGCGCGCTGTCTGGGTCATAGACTGGCAGCGCGAAGGCGCTCAGATCGCCAGCGCGAAACTCCGGCGTGGGAATAGTGGCGATGTTGACGTCGCCGCGCCGGTCCCGAATCATCTGGAAGTCTCCGAAATAGAACGTGCGGTTCTTGACGATCGGACCGCCGAAGGTAGCGCCAAACAGGTTGTAGACCTGCGGCGGCCGGGTGGCGGCGAAAAAGTTGCGGGCCGTGAGGTTCTTGTTGCGGTGGTACTCGAAGAAGCTACCGTGGATTTGATTGCTACCAGACTTGAGGGTCACGTTGGTCACCGCGCCCGAAGCCCGGCCGAGTTCGGCTTCATAGTTGCTCGTACTGATGTCGACCGCGGCGATGGCCTCGATCGGCGGGATCAACACCTGCAGCAGGCCGGACCGATGATTGTTGTCGACGCCTTCCAGTTGCAGGTTATTCACCAACCGGTTCTGGCCGTTCACCTCGCTCGAAAGCGTGTCCGAGGAGTTGAAGAACTCGCTATGCGGGCGGAACGCGCGCCGGGCGCCGGGCACCAGGTTCAGGAGGCTCTGGAAATTACGGTTGAATCCGAGCGGCATCTCGGCAACTTGGCGCGTCTCGATCTTGCGGCCCGTGTCCGCGCGATCGGTCTGCAACAAGGCGCCGCTCGAGGAGACCTCAATGGTCTCGGAGACCTGCCCGGGCTTGAGTTCGAAATCGGCACGCAAAGTGGAGTTCACCAGCACGTCGGCGCCATCCCGCACCGACTTTTGGAATCCGGTGGCTTCCACGGAGACGCGGTATCTACCCGCTTCGAGATTGGGGAATGAGTAGAGGCCGCTTTCGTTGGTAGTGGCCTCGCGGTTCACGCCGCGGCTCACCTCCACGATCACAATTTTCGCGCCAGGGACCACCGCCCCGCTGGAGTCGGTTACCGAACCGAGGAGCGTGCCCTTGACCGCCTGGGCACTGAGGTTCGCGGTGAAAACGAGGGCGAGTATGCCCGTGGATAGGAAAGAACGGAAGTCGCGCAGATGCATCGGTATCCCCTTAAAGTCGCTAAACAGGGAGGTAGCATATCACAACCGACGACGCGAGTAAACGGCTGTTACTCGGACTGTTACTCGGACTTGGCCGGTGCGGTGCTTGCTGTTTTCGCCGCGCCGCCTTTGCCGCCGCCGCTGGAAACGCCACCATCGGCTGGAGGCCG
>JAYTKJ010000893.1:0-3778 GCA_043730365.1 Acidobacteriota bacterium
CCGCCCTCAAGACTATTTGAAAATCCTGTGGATAATTCGGCAAGGGCTCTGCAAATCAGACAAGAAAATCCTTGACACGACAACTCAGATGTCTGGCGGGCGCGGCTCGGAAACTGAGTCCTCACACAGGCTTTTGGCCTAGCGCCAGCAGGGTCTCAAAGTGCGGCGCTTCCTTCTCGCGATGCACCGTGAATACCTCGACGGACTGGAACCCCGCGCCGTGCAGGAAGCCATCGAGTTCAAGCTCGGAGAAGCCCAGCCATAGGTCGGCATACATCTCGCGGGCTTCCTCGAAGCTGTGCTTCCGTAGATCCAGAATCGCAATCCGGCCGCCGGGGCGGAGTATTCGCGCGGCCTCGCGCACGGCGCGCTCAGGGTGCGTGGCGTGGTGGAGGGCCTGGGAGAGGAAAGCCAGATCCACGGAGCCATCGGCGATGGGCAGAGCTTCCAGGTCACCCACGCGGTACTCCATATTAGTGAGGCCGTTTTTGCGCGCCAGGTCCAGGCCGAAATCCACCATCTTCTGCGAATTGTCGACGGCGATCACGCTGCGTGCGCGGCGCGCCAGGAGCTGCGAAAAGCTTCCCTCGCCGGCGCCCAGATCGGCGATGTCGAGTGGCGGCATCAACTGCAGCAGCGTCTCGGCCAAGCCCTTCCAGGACCGACCGGGGACGTAATGGCGACCGAACTTGCCGGCGAGCTCGTCGAAATACGCCCGCGTTTTGTCGGCGCGCTTGCGCAGGGTCAGTTGCAGCGCCCGGGCATCGGCGGCCACCTCCGGCACGTCCGCCTTCCGCAGCAATGCCAGCAACTCCCGACTGGCATCGGCGTCGCGTAACCTATATAGGCTGTTCTTGCCTGACCGCCGATCCTCGGCGAGCCCCGCCCGCTTCAACTGCGCCAAGTGGGTGGAAATCCGGCTTTGGCCCATGGAGAGGATCTCCTGGAGCTCGGCCACGGAGAGCTCTTCCTGGTCCAGGAGTAGGGCGATTCGGACGCGGAGTGGGTCGGCTAAAAGTCGAAGAGAATCTAGTATTGACGGCATGATCTGTTTAAGCTAAGATATCAACATATCCTGATTCGTTGATAACTACAAGAGGAACAATGAGTACAGCAACCCTAATCCGCGTTGAGAACGACTACAAAGTAGCCGACATGAACCTGGCCGAATGGGGCCGCAAAGAGATTGGAATCGCCGAGCACGAGATGCCCGGCCTGATGGCGATTCGCCGCAAGTACGCCAAGGATAAGCCTTTAGCTGGCGTGCGTGTGACCGGTTCGCTCCACATGACGATTCAGACGGCGGTTCTGATTGAGACCCTCGTCGACCTCGGCGCTGACGTGCGCTGGGCAAGCTGCAACATCTTTTCCACCCAAGACCACGCGGCGGCGGCGATTGCCAAGGCCGGCGTGCCGGTGTTTGCCTGGAAGGGCGAGTCGCTCGAAGAATACTGGGAGTGCACGCTGAACGCGGTGGTGCATCCGGGCGGGTTGGGGCCGCAACTGGTGGTGGACGACGGCGGCGACGTGACGCTGCTGCTCCACAAGGGTTTCGAGCTCGAGAATGGCTCGGACTGGGTGAATACGCCGTCGGGCAGCCATGAAGAGAAGGTGATCAAGGACCTGCTCAAGAAGGTTCACGCCGAGACTCCGAAGCTTTGGCATACGATCGTCAAGGACTGGAGAGGCGTCTCTGAGGAAACCACCACGGGCGTGCACCGGCTATACAAGATGCTGCAGGACGGCAAGCTGCTGGTGCCGGCCATCAACGTGAACGATTCGGTCACAAAGTCCAAGTTCGACAACCTGTATGGCTGCCGCGAATCGCTGGCGGACGGCATCAAGCGCGCGACCGACGTGATGGTGGCGGGCAAAGTGGCCGTCATCTGCGGGTATGGCGACGTGGGCAAGGGTTCGGCGCACTCCCTGCGCGGCATGGGCGCGCGGATCATCGTCACCGAGATCGATCCGATCAACGCGTTGCAGGCGGCGATGGAAGGCTTTGAAGTTACTACGGTGGAAGACACGCTGGGCCGTGGCGATATCTACGTTACCACGACCGGCAATGTCGACATCATCACGCTCGAGCACATGTCGAAAATGAAGGATCAGGCGATTGTCTGTAACATCGGACACTTCGACAACGAGATCCAGATTGACCTGCTCAACACCGCCAAGGGCGTGGTGCGCACTAACATCAAACCGCAGGTGGATATGTACACGTTCCCCGGCGGCAACCAGATCTTCATGCTGGCCGAAGGGCGCCTGGTGAACCTGGGCTGCGCGACCGGACATCCGAGCTTTGTGATGTCCAACAGCTTTGCCAACCAGACACTGGCGCAGCTTGATCTGTGGCGCAACAAGGACACTTACAAGGTGGGCGTCTACACGCTGCCCAAGAAGCTGGACGAGGAAGTGGCGCGGCTGCACCTGGAGAAGATCGGCGTGAAGCTGACGGTGCTGAGCCCGAAGCAGGCCGAGTATCTGGGTGTGGCGGTGGAAGGCCCGTATAAGGCCGATCACTACCGGTATTAGGTTCGACTCAACTTCGTCCATCGGGAAATTCTCCTTTTCGTGTGCTTGAGCGGCTCAGGTCTTGGAGTTTCCCGGTGGACTGCCGGAAGTGTCAAACTGCTACCGCCACCCCGGCAAAGCCGGGGGACCTCCCTGCTGAGCTAGCTCCGGCGGCGGGTTTTGCTTATAAAGCCAGGCAACACGCTCGATGCGGCCGGTGGAGGTCTTATCGGGATGCGGTTCGACGCGCAACTCGCGAAGGGTTTCGTTGATGATGACAATCGCCCGGCGCAAGGCCCAGCGCGTGGAAGCGAGCACCACCCAATCGTCCATGAAGCGGGCGTAGGTGAGGCCCCGTGGCCTCCATGCGGCGATCGAGCGGTTCGAGGTAAGGGCACAGGCGTAAGTCCGTTGTGCTCGAGTAATCAGGGCTGCGGCCATCACGGCGAGAGCGGGCAACCCAGGCTGATGCCGCGCTTCACGGTGATGTAGAGACCGTTGTCGTCCACGGTGCGATGAAGGTATTGGCCGATGAGGTCCATCAGATGGGATCGTCAATGCGTTCGCGAACCAGGGCCAGCAGGACGGAGTGGTCGATGCTGGCATAGTAACCTTTCACATCGCTCGGAAAACAAACTGGTTCTGGGGCAGGTGCCGATTCCAGGCCTTTGGGGAGTGGCGAGACTGTCTTGCGAACTTCCTGGCAGGGCGGTCTGTTTCCGCGATGGCTTCTGGCCATGGCGCGCATACGCCAAACCGCGTGCAAAGCTCTACGCCAACAATTTGCAAAGTGACAGCGTAAGTTCTGACAGTTTGCTTACGCGCGGCCCGGTCAACGAAAGCGCCCTAGAACTGAATTCGCAAACCCAGTTGGATGTTGCGCGGCCCCACGTTGGTGGTGCCCGTCACTGTGCCAAACGCTGGCGAGCCCACGGTTGTGTTGGCGCGGCCGAACTGCGGCGTGTTCGTCATATTGAACATCTCGAAGCGGAACTGCGCCTTCCAATGTTCATGCCAGCGGAAGTTCTTGAGAATCGCCAGATCGGCGTGGCGTGTCTGGCCGAAACGGATATTCGGAGCCCAGCGCGTCATGTTGCCGATCTCAAACGTGCCGGGCTGCGCGAAGGAAGACAGGTTGAACCAGCGGTCCGGGGTCGGATTGTCCACCGCTGCCCCTGCGAGGTTCGCCACGTTGGGCCGTTGAATCTGGTAGCCGTAGTTGCCCAGTGAATTGGTAGCGGTGAAGCCCAGCGGCAGGCCGCTC
>JAYTKJ010000894.1:0-13831 GCA_043730365.1 Acidobacteriota bacterium
GCCAACCTGGGCGCGCGTAGCCGCGCACCCGAGGGCGCGCAGCGAAGTCACCGGGCGTGTCAGCCCGCACGGAACGATGTACCGAAAATAATCGAGGTCAGTGTCCACATTGAGCGCGAAGCCGTGGGAGGTGACCCACCGGCTGAGATGTACGCCGATGGCGGCCAACTTCTTACCTTCCACCCACACACCTGTCAGTCCGGCCACGCGCTCGCCCCGCACGCCAAACTCCCCCAGCGCTTGTATGAGGGATTCCTCAAGAGCTCGCACATACGCCACCACGTCACGCTGCCACTCTTTCAAATCGAAAATTGGATAGCCCACCAGTTGGCCCGGACCGTGGTAGGTCACGTCCCCGCCCCGATTGGTTGACCGCAACTCGATCCCAGCCCGCTCCAGGACGTCGGGTGTCGCCAGCACATGGCCGTCTCGGGCATTGCGGCCGAGGGTGACGACGTGCGGATGCTCGACAAACAGGAGTTGATCACTGATCTCGCCAGCCTTGCGCCGCACGACGAGGTGCTCCTGAACGGCCAGCGCATCGGCATAGCCCATCGGGCCGAGGTCCCTGAATTCACAGAGCCGCATGTCTGTATCAGGCGTTGATCGCCTGGCCGTATACCGCGTTGAAGGCCTCGCCCAAAGCCTCGTACAAAGTTGGATGTGCGTGAATCGTGGACACCATCGTGTCCACGGTCGCCTCGGCTTCCATAGCCGTCACCGCTTCGCCAATCAGCTCATAAGCATGAGGTCCGATAATGTGCACACCCAAAATCTCGCCGTGCTTCTCGTCCGACACCACTTTAACGAAGCCGTCATGGCTGCCCAGAATCGACGCCTTGCTGTTGGCCAGGAAGGGAAACTTGCCTATCTTCACCTTGTGGCCGGCCGCGCGCGCCTGCGCATCGGTCATGCCGACGCTGCCAATGCCGGGCTCGGTGTAGGTCGCGCCCGGGATACGGTTCTTGTTGATGGGCCGCGCGGGCTTGCCGGCGATGTGCGCCACCGCCACCATGCCTTCCATGGTCGCCACGTGCGCCAATTGAGGCGTACCGGCCACGATGTCGCCGATCGCATAAACGCCGGGCTCGGCCGTCTGCTGAAAGCCGTTCACCTTTACAAAGCCGCGGTCCGTCTCCACCCGCGTATTCTCCAGACCCACTCGATCGGTGTTGGGACGCCGACCCACGGCCACCAATAATTTTTCCGCTTCGATCAACTCCTGCTTGCCGCCGTTCAGCGTGACGTTGAGGAGCACGCCGGCGCCGCCGCGCTGCACCGAATCCACACGCGCGCCGGTCTCACAGCGAATGCCCTGCTTCTTGAAAGACCGCTCCAGTTCCTTGGAAACCTCTTCGTCCTCCACCGGCACCAAGCGCGGCAGCATCTCCAGGATCGTGCACTGCGTGCCGAACCTTTGGAAAATCGACGCAAACTCGACGCCCACCGCCCCGGCCCCAATCACGGCCATGGACTTGGGCACCACCGGCATCTGCAGGATCTCGACGTTGGTGAGAATGGTATCGTCCGGAGTCATCCCGGGCAGCATCCGCGCTTCGGACCCCGTGGCCAGAATAATATTCCTCGCCTCAATGGTCTGCACGCCGTGAGCCGAGGTCACCTCAATCTTGCCGCCGCCTTTGAGAACCCCAAAGCCGGAGATGACCTCCACCTTGTTCTTCTTCATGAGGAACTCGACGCCCTTGGCGTGCTTGGAGACGATCTTGTTCTTCCGGTCCAGCACCAGCGGCAGATCCAGCCGCGCTCCGTCGCAGTGTATGCCCTGCTCTTCGGAATGCTGGAAGTAGTGCCACACTTCCGCACTGTGAAGCATGGATTTGGTAGGCACACAGCCCACGTGCAGGCACGTCCCGCCCAGCTTCGGATCCTTCTCGATAATAACGGCTTTCAGGCCGTATTGCCCGGCGCGCACCGCTGCCGAGTAGCCGCCGGGGCCGCTACCAATAATCGCGACATCATAGGTCATGAGGGTGAACCTTCATGATAACCGATCCGCCGCGGCGGTACTCTTTGGTTGCCAGTACCTAGCGGGCCTGTAGGAGCAAATCTTAGAAAGTACTCAGGCGAACCTCTGATTCCTCCGGGACTACACTCTCCCTAAGCTGAGGATAGCTATGCGTCCCTACTCGATTGTCACTTTGCTGCTGTTGGCAAATGGTGCCGCCTGGACCCAGTCGGTCGACGAGCCAAAGCCGGTGTCAATCGAGGGCCGTCTGCACGATGGCTCGGTGGACAAGGCCGGCCGCAATCTGGCCAAAGCTCAAGTCAGCGCGGCAAGCGCCATCGCCGATCTACGCCCAGCCCCGCAGCTCGAACTCGGTGAGCTCGACAAGTCCGGCGAATCAACCGAACGCAGCGTTCGCACGGCACGGCGCGTTGGGCGCGTGCGCGCGATGCCGGTTGACGCAGTGGATTCCGGCTCCTGGACTGCGATGCCCGACGGCCGCCAGGTGTGGCGTCTGGCCGTCCGGTCACCGGAAGCTTCCGAAGTCCGCGTCCACTTTACTGACTTTCACGTAGGCACGGGCAAGGTGTGGGTATACAGTGGCAACGGTCGCCAATCAGTGCAGGAATTCTCCGGCAACGGGCTGTATAGCGATGGAGATTTCTGGACCGCCACCGTCTCGGCCGAACGAGTCACGGTGGAATATCTGGCTGGTAACGGTCTGCGCCAGGACGTGGCGCCTTTCCGCATTGCAGAAGTGGGCCACCTTTGGGAAGTTACTTCAGAAATGGTTACCGAATCAACCGGCGGTGGCCTCTCACTGGCCGCCAAGGGACCCTCCACGGCCCCAGCCTCGGCGCTAGCACTCACCGCCGCCGCGGGCGGCAATGGCCGGGAAATCGCCGGATGCCACCTTGACGTCGCCTGCTTCCCCGAATATCGCGCCGCGGCCACCGGCGTCGCGCGCATTATCTTTGCCAAAAAAGACGGGCTCTACCTGTGCTCCGGCGCCCTGGTGAACACCCGCAGTGGCAACGGCACACCGTTGTTTTTGACCGCCAACCATTGCATCGACGACGAAGCGTCGGCGCGCAGCGTCCAAGCCAACTTCTTCTATCAGTCGGAATCCTGCGGCGGCGGATTGCGGCAAGTGGAGAACGTGCTCGGGGCCAACTATCTGATCAGCCAGACGTTCTCCAAGGGAGACTATAGCCTGATCCGCCTGCTCGGCGTTCCCAAGAGCGAGGTCTACTTCTTTGGTCTCACCACCGAAGAACCTGCCGTGGGCACCAAGCTCACCGGTATCCATCATCCGGCCGGCAGCTACAAGCGCATCAGCTTTGGTCCGCGCGTCCCGGATGAGAGTATCGCCGTCAGCGATGGCACCGGAGTCTATACCTCGCCGGCTGACCGCTACTACCAGGTTGACCAGCGCCAGGGTCGCACCGAAGGCGGATCTTCCGGTTCCCCTCTCCTCAACGCCAAGAACCAGATCATCGGAGCGCTATCGTCGGGCCCGATCTTCTCGGCCAACAAGGCCGAAGATGAAGTTCTGCTGTGCCTGGCCGACGAGGTAGTGGATCAATACGGCCGTGTTTCCAAGGCTTGGCCCTCGCTGGAGCCGTTTGTCAATGACCTGCGCGCCGGCCAGATGGCGCTGCCACAATCGGGCGACAAATTCATCTCCAAGACAGTCAAGTTCCAGTGGAGCCCTGGTGTCGGAGTCACGTCCTATCGCTTGCAGATCGGCAAGACTAAGGGTGGCGGCGAGTACGCCGACGTTACGCTGAGCAACGTCGCCAGCTACACCGTGGAGAATCTTCCTGAAGATGGCAGTTCGGTTTATAGCCGTCTCTCGTCGCTCATCGAGAACAAATGGGAGAGCAGCGACGAATCCTACTTGGCCTCGTCCGGCGGTGGGGCGCGCGCCGCCCGCATCCTGACACCTGTCGTCAACGTGCAACTGGAATCCTCGCGCGTGGAGTTTACCTGGGACGAAGGCAGCAACGTGTCTGAATACATGCTCTACGTTGGATCAACCCCGGGCGGGGCCGAGTTTGCCCGGCGCAATACGCAAAAAGCCCGGTCCGCGATGGTCGAGAACCTGCCGGGCAACGGCCAAACCATTTTTACCCGGCTCTACTCACGGCTGAGCGGCGGCTGGACCTACACTGACGCGGTCTTTCGCGCCGTGAACACCCAATCGAAGACCTTCACGCTACGAATCGCCAACCGCCTGGCGTACCCGGTGGCCATTTTCGTCAATGAGCGCAGCGTCATGAGCGTCCGCGGCGGCCAGAGCGCTGAACAGACACTGCCTCGCACGGCTGGCGAGGTGTTGGTTGAATGGCGGCTCGTGCGGCCGTCGCATCCGGTCACAGGCATCGCGCTCGGCGAAAATCTGGGCGACACGTTCGTCCCCGTCACTCCCGCCGAAGCGCTGTCGTATGAAATCGGCAATGAGGTGAAGGGCGCCACCTACTTCACACCGTTCGTGAGCAACAACTCCGGCTCCACCTTCTACGTGGAGATGAACACCGGTACTCCGGCCCGCGGGGTCGTGGGCGCCATTCCCACCGGCGCCTCGAACGTCGGTCTCGGCTATTATCGGCTGGTGTCCACCAGCACCGTGCGCGGCTACTACGGTTCTTACGGCTATTCGGGAGCCTACGTCAGCGTGCCGGCGGCGCCTGAGGCGGACGCCGGGATCCTTCGGGTGAATCTGGCCGTACCTGCGGTCGAGTAACAGCGGGCGGGCCGCTTTCGACAGGGTTGGCTGTGGCCGTTTGCCGCCAACCCGGTGTGGAACCCACGTGGCCGGGCACGGGTTCATACACCGTGCTCCAGCCTGACCATCCATCGGAGTAGTTACGAACGCGGGCCAGCCCCATCGAGACGGCGTACAAGTACGCAAGACTCGAGCGCCATCCGCTGCCGCAGTAGAAAATCACTTCGCCGCCGTTAAGCAGCCCGCGCGGCCGCCATAGCCGGCGGATCTCATCGAAGCTACGCAGTGTGCCGTCGCGATGCTGGTAGACCTCCGCGGCATCGTCGGCATTCTCCCCATACACGGCGCCGGGGACGCGTCCTTTGCGATCGAGATATTCGTAGCCGCTTTTGTCGCCCAGAAATTCTTCGCGACTGCGGACGTCGGCCAGCACCGCCGAGCGTTGGCCAAGTCTGTTACGCACGTAGGCGGTTGAAGCCAGCGCCTCACTTCGCACATCGGCGTGAAACTGCGTCGGCACCGGCGTGTTGGTCACTGTTTCGCCCTGATGCCCGGCCCGCCTCCATGCCGCGTAGCCGCCATTCAGCAACCGAACATCGCGGACGCCGGCAAAGTACAAGACCCACCAGATCCGCGCGGCCGCAATCGACTGCCGGCTGTAGACGACAACGGCTGTATCCGGCCCAATGCCTAGTCCACCAATTACGTTGTGCAGTTCTGCAACCGGACGAAGCCTCCAGCGCGGGTAGCCGTTTTCAAGTTCGTCGGTATTGAGATGTATCGCGCCCGGAATGTGGCCGGCGTGGTAGTCGGTCGCGGCTTGCGATGCCGGGGTCCAACTCGCCTCAATCACCACCAATCGCTCACCGGATGCCGCCAACCGCTCTTTGAGCCACGCCGGAGATACGATTAGCTCGGGCAGGGGCGCAGCAGCCATCGTGACAAGTGTAGCGATCGCAGTGAACATGCGCCCATGTTCTCACGTCGACAGAAGCCCCAAGTACCCGCTGCCGGCGCTATAGTGTTTCGGTGGCCACCAAGAGCAAGCGAACCCCGCACAGATCAGTCAGGACGAAAAGGCCGGCACCGGACGATGGCCTGCCGAAGCACATTGTCGCTGCCCTCCGGCTGGCTTGGCCAACCGGGGTGGTGGAAAGCCGGGATTCGGATGATGACGATGCACTCTTGAATAAGTATTCGAAACTGAAGGCAAGCTTGTCGCGCATTCCCGACGCCCGTATCTTGCATGAGCGCGAGCCCCGGTCCGGCCAAGATTGGGAGGAGGGTTCGGATGAGGAGGCGGAGCTTCCTGATTGGGACGATGGATTGCGCTCGTACTACCTCTTCTTCGTGTCCCCAACCGGCGAGAGCTTCGAGTTTGAAACCGACACTCTCGAGCCGGATGAAGACGGCATCGAGTGTCGCTTTGTGGGCCAAGGCTGGATGGGCTGGGCGGTGGGGATCTCGGTCATTGCCCCATTCGCCGCGGTCAAGTTTGACCAGATGGAGATATTCGAGAACGGATCCCGCATGGAGCCGGATATCGAGCCCCACATGTTCAGTCTTGATGGTGGACGGTTTGATTGGGAGAAGGAGTGGAAGGAGGTGATCGGCGAGGAGGTCCTGGTGGCTCTCAAGAATCTGCGAGCCAAGATTGTCCAGCTTCTGCAAAAAGCAGGGATTGCGGTCATTCCCGAAGTAGACCTGAGCCGTGCCGTACCCTGGCTGCGGGCTGGTGAAGATGCACTGGTTGGGCAGCGGGGCATACCCATCACCGTGGAGCAGGCATTTTTCTTTCGGAGTCTTTAGACGCCGCGAAAAACCGCTCTAGAACGGCACGTCGTCGTCGCTGACGCCTTGATCACCAAACGGATCCGGCCCGCCACCCGGCGCTGGCGCAGGCGGAGCTTGGCGAGGTTTCGGCGGCTGCGCACTCCGTGGCATCGAGACCGGAGCCGCCGATCCACCGCCCTCGGGATACCCACCACCGGCATACCCGCCTTCGCCGCCGCTTCCGCCGGCGCCTTCGCCTTCGCGTCCGCCGAGCAGAATCACGTCATCAGCTACAACCTCAGTCGAATAGCGCTTGTTGCCGTCCTTGTCGTCATACGAGCGGGTTTGCAGCCGCCCTTCCAGGTAAACCTTCTTGCCCTTGGTCAAGTAGGTGGCGACGTTCTCAGACCGCCAGAGCACGATATTGTGCCAGTCGGTCTCTTCCTTCCACTCGCCCGTTTGCTGATCCTTCCAGCGCCGGGAAGTAGCCACCGAGAAAGTCGTGCGCGCCGCACCACCCGGCGTAAAACGGGTCTCGGCATCCTTGCCGAGATTGCCCACCAGAATCACTTTGTTAACGGAACGGGATGCCATGAGTTGTGTTTCCCTTTAATGATGCAGACTAGCACAGTACGCCTTCGTATAGTCGTGCACGTCGTCGCGGCTTAGCATCTCATCCGTGGACATCCAGAGATAGCCGCTATGCTGATCGTCTCCCGGAAGCCGCAGTTCAGCCGGATTGGCTTCGATCATGTAGGCCAGCACCACGTAGTGAGTGCCAAATTGTGGATCGCCCGAAAAATTGTCCGCGTAGAGGTGCTCGAACACGCCGATGAACCGAGCGGCGCCCAGGTCCAGTTCGACCCCGAGTTCAAGCCGGGTTAGACGCGCGAACGCCTCCTGCCGCGTTTCGTTCTTCCCCAGCCGTCCGCCGGGAACGAACCAGGATCCTTGGGCCGGCCGGTTCCGGCGGTAGCCCAGGAGGACGCGCCCCGCCGGATCCCGCACCACAAAATCCAGCGACACCAGCGGCGTCAGCTCTACCACGGTCCGGAAAGCGTCGAGCGGCAATCGCGCTGGCGTCGTCTCTTGCCCATTGACAGTCGGAATTGGAAGAGTAGTCATCATTGTGGTCTCTTTCTCATTATCTAATCGGGACGTTCCTGTCATTAGAGTAGTGCGCCGAGCTCCTCCAAAATCGCACGCGCAATTGTGATCGGTTCCAAATCCCGATGTCCGCCCTGCAGATTGTACTCCGCCTGTAGACTCTTCCACCGTCCATGGAGCTCAGTTTGAATCTGAATCAGGTCCGGATCCTCGATCGCCTCCCCGTCGCGAAAGTTGAGCTCACAGGCGTACACTCGTCCGGGACGGTCCGGATTCCACAAGGGGACTCCAAATTTCCGGCAGATCAGGGGCCGGTGCGGGTAGATTTGACACACTCCACCCTCCAGGGCCGGACAGGCCAATCGCGAACCGGCTGGCGGCAGACTGCCCCAAGCCTCGGGTTCCCCTTGCCGGCTGACGAGCGCTTCACGGTCGACAACATACTGGCGGGCGCGGCTGCGAATCCGGTCTGCGACGGCCGGGTCCAGCGCCTTCATGCCCTCTCCAATCACCGCAGCCTCGGGTTCCGTGATCTGGAACAACTGGTGGCAGCAGTCCGAACAGCCGGCGCGACAGTGAATCCGCTCACCGTGCAAACGCCGGTTGCGCGCAAACTCTGCCTCCCAAGCGGCTGTTAGGTTTTGGTACGACCCCGGCATCGGCCTATCCGCCGTTCACAAGTGGACAGAATTTCGTTTGGACCGCGATTTGCTCTTGATCTTCCAATTGCTTACGTCATAATACCGTTAATGGGATCTGGGCGTGAACGGCTGGGTTCGACGACCGGTTGTGGCATTCTCTGAGTGGATTAAATTTTCAACTGAAGAAAGGCATTTGGATCCACGATGCATGGAGCGAGGCATTTCGGAGTAGCGTTTTGGTCAACAGGAATGGCGTTTGGGCTGATGGGCCAAGTCCTGATCCCACGGTCTGACGGTATTGTCCGCCTGCAGAATACCGATCTGGCGGTGCTGGAAGCCGGGGACCCGCGCAAGGACCTGCCGTGTGTGGTGACCCCCGAGGAGAAAGCATTCCTGGGTTTTGACATGCGGTTCCACGCCGGGTACGACGTCTCGGTTCCGTTGCGCGAACTGGCGGGTAGCGAGAACCTGCTAACCATCTTGTTTCGTGTCGCCCCGAAGTCGAATCCTCAAGACCAGCATTACTTCCTGCAGAAAATAAAGGTTCCGAGCGTTGCCGAAGACGCCAAGGGTGATGCGTTTTTGCAAGGCGCTTTCGACGTTGGCGAGGGTGACTACCAAGTGGACTGGCTGATCCGGGACCGAGCCGAACGCGTCTGTTCCTCCTCATGGAAGCTGGAGGCTGCGATTCCGGCCAAAGACAAACAGATGGCCCTGTCGATTGCCGCCAACGCGATTGAGCCCATGCGTCCTGAGCAGTTTCACGAAGAACCCCCAGTCGAGCGCAACGCCTCCGATCCTCCCCTCAACATAAAGGTCCTAGTCAATTTCGCTCCGCAGAAGGCCACAGCCTCGACGCTTCGCCCTCTGGACACCATGGCGCTGGTCTCCATCCTTCGCCAGTTGTCGCGCGAACCCAAGATCGGTAAATTCAGCGTCGTCGCCTTCAACCTTAATGAGCAAAAAGTGGTCTATCGGCAGTCCGATACAGACCGGATCAATTTCCATGACCTGGGCGAATCGCTGACTTCACTGAACCCTGGCACCGTGCGCTTGGCCCAGTTGGCCGAAAAGCATTCAGACACGCATTTCCTGGCCAACCTGATCACAACCGAGGCTGGCCGGACCGACAAGCATCCCGATGCCCTCGTATTTGCCGGCCCCAAGGCGATGCTGGAGTCCAACGTGCCGGAAGACAATCTGCGCCAGATGGGCGAGTTGGATTTTCCGCTCTTCTACATGAACTACATTCTGAACCCCCAAGCCACCCCTTGGCGCGATGCGATCGGCAACGCCGTCAAGTTCTTTAAAGGCCAGGAGTTCACGATCACCCGGCCCAGGGATTTATGGTTCGCGGTTACCGACATGGTCTCCCGGATCGTGAAAATCCGAAACGGGAAACAGATTGCCACGGTCCAACCTAAGTAGACGGCCCAATTTGGGCGTATACTGTTTTCAGAGGTGGGTCTTGAAGTACGCACTCCTTCCGTTTTTGGCGTTGTCTGTTGTTCTTTCGGCCCAGAAGCTGCCAAAGCTCGTTGCCGACAAGCCGGGGGCCACGCGCTTGGCGCCTTCGGTCCCGACTCCTCCGAATGTGGTTGACCGGATGCTTGAGGCCGCGCGCCTCAAACCCGGAGAGACCGTCTTTGATCTAGGCTCCGGCGATGGCCGGGTGCTGATCGCGGCCGCCCAGAAATTTGCCGCCAAGGCTGTAGGCATTGAGATATCGAAAGAGTCAGTCGAGGCCTCCACCAAACGCATAAAAGAGCTCAAGTTGGACGACAAGGTGCGGGTGATCGAGGGAGACCTGATGCAGGTGGACCTCTCCGGGGCCGATGTCGTGACGCTGTATCTGCTGACTAAGAGTAACGACATGCTGCGGCCGCAACTGGAAAAGCAGCTCAAGCCGGGCGCTCGCGTCGTTTCGCATGACTACGCGATTCGGGGCTGGCATCCCAACCGGATCGAGACCGTCGTCGCCCTCAAACGTGAACATCAGCTCTACGTCTACGAGTTCCCGATCCAAAAGCAGTAATACTGCCCTCACCCTCCCGATTACTTCGGCGGCTGTTCGGTGGTCTTGTCTTCCGGGAGCGGATCCGGCGTATCGAACTTGATCGTTGAACCGGTTTCGAACTTCCTGTACATCCTGAACTCGATCTCGTTTTTACTCAACATCTTGCCCGCTCTTGAGCGAACTGTTACTTTCAAAGGCAGGACGAACTGGTGCCCTTCGCCCACCGAGATCTGATCGTAGTCAAGCTCCTGGAATACTTCCTGCACGGGGAACGACGGCGGCAGATTGTCGGCCTTACGGCGAATGCGGGAAATCGTCTTGTCCTGGGCGTCAATGAAAACCAGCCCCGAGTAGGGCGCGACAATCGACTCCGCCTCGTATTGAATTGAGAACAGCGGCTTCACTACCTTGTACTCGTACACATGCGTGCGTCGCCCGCGCAGGGTAGCCCAGCGTGACCACGTGAACTGAGTCTCGGTATCGGGCTGGAAAATCTCGAGGAGCAGCGTACCAAACTCGCCACGGGAAATGGTTCCACCCACCTGCTCAGGCTGGTAGTCCACAGGTTTGCTGTTCACCAGGATGATCTTGTAGTCTTCCTTGTTCTCGAAAAACGAAAGCTTGGCCGTCAGCACATCCTGACGTTGCCAGAACTCGAGTCCTGTGGGATCGGCATAGCGCCGCGTCACCTGGGTACAAATGAAGTTCGGCAGTTGCTTGGAGTAGTTGAGCGCATACTCTCGCGCCTCAGCCAGGATGCGCTCCTGATCGGCTGCACTGGGCGGCGGAATCACCGGAGCCACGGCCTTGGGAGTCTCCGGCGGCGCCAACGGCAGCGTTTTGGAGGCGATTGCCAGCGCTTCCAGAGCCTCCACAGTACGCGGGCCCGCGCCCAGGCCTTGCAGATCCTCCACCATACCCTTGTCCAACTGATCCCGGAGAGTGACCTTCTTCAAGTAGGCGGCCACCTTCCGGTCATCGTGTTTGAGTTCAATGGAAGACCGGATGAACTGCTCGAGTTGCCGGACGCTGAGCTTCAGCTGTTGGGCAGCCGCCGCCACGCTCAGCGCCACCAGAACTGCCAACGCAACGATGGATCGCCTCATAGCATGGCCTCTACTTTCCCAGGCCCCCAAACAACCGACGCCGCTTCTTCTCCGGCGAAGCTGGTGACGAGGGACTCCCCGGCAGCGTGCGGTCTATCGCAGACTGCACGAGCGCCGCCATCACCTTGTAGCCTGCCGCGTTGGGATGCAACCCATCCTCGGCCATATCCTTCTTCAGAAACCCGGCGTCATCCAACATCGGCGTGAAGTAGTCCAAATAGGTATAACCCCTTTTGCCGCAGAAAGACTTGATCCAGTCGTTCATGGCCCGGATTGACTCCATCGGCCGCCGCCGGCTCATCTCCCACGCCGGATTCTGGTCCTTGTTGTAGTCGTGAATCGGGAGAATCGACGCGAAAATCGGTTTGATCGAATACTTCTCGGCCAAGTCGGCGATCATGTTGATGTTCTGTTGGATCGTGCCGGCCGACACGCCGCGTGCGATGTCATTGGTGCCGCCCAGCAGCACCATCGCCTCGGGCTTGTTGGCAACGACGTCGGCGAGCATCCTTCCCAGCATCTGACCGGTGATCTGCCCGCTGATCCCACGATTTACGTAGTCTTTGCCAGGAAAATACTCGTTCAGCCGCCAGCCGTCGGTAATAGAATCGCCTAGAAATAAGACCCGTCCAGCCGAAGGCGGGGCCTGCGTTTGGTTGGCCTCGGCGTAGCGCTTGAGATTGTCACGGTCGGCTCCCCGCAGCTGCATTTCCTTGGCTGCCAGCAGGCCTCGGAAATGGGCGTCGAGGCGTTCAACAGCTTCACGCAGTTCGGCGAACTGCTTCCGGCCTTCCTGCGGATATGGATAGGGCTTCGGCACCGAGTCCGACAACGCGAGATAGGCCCGGGCATTCGCGAGAATTTCGTACTGAATCCCGCCGTCCTGCAGGCTGGCCGCAATCCGCAAAGCGGCAACACTCTGCCTGGCGTTCTCAATCACTGGCTCGGCGGCCCGCGCCAGCCCGGGAGCCGTTGCCGCGGTTGACTCCATCAACTGCGTCACCCGGCCGAATTGCTCGAGCGCGTCCCGGTTGTTCAGGATCGGCGATGCGCCCTCCTGACCCACGGCCACCATCGCGGCGGCCACCATCAACAGCGTAGTCTTCAACCCGGTTCCTCCTTCTCCAGTTGTAGCGTAACCGTACCGATGTAGAAAGGCATCTGCACCCGAATCTGTACCGGCAGCCGGCGCGCATCGTCGGTCAACCACACAAACAAGCGCGCCTTGCGCCGGAAAATCACGCCGTTGAAAAGCATAGCTTCATGCCGGATCGTTGTAAAGACGCCGGCCGGAGTGCGAATGGTTTCCCTCTCCTGCGCCTCAATCAACACGGCCGCGCTGCGCCGTCCGTCGCTGATCGGGAGCGTCATGCTCTTTCCAGGTGCGACGACCGTGCGCCGGAGCTTCTCGAGCGCCGCCAGCAGATCGTGAACGCAGTCTGGTGTCGCTACTTCCCTGGTTGACAGTACCGTGCCGTTCAGGTTCAGATCCCGTTCAAGCCTGGAAGCTTTGCCCCCGCCGTAGCTGACCTTGACCTCGCGATGTTTACCGCTCTGCTTGGCGTCTTCGATGGTTGAGGAGGCGCACAAGGACCGGTCATAGGTGGCTGAGTAGTCGCTGCGTACCGGATACAGGCGTTCGGCCAGTCCGGAGGTTTGTAGAGCCATGTGCGCGCTGGTCG
Organism: Acidobacteriota bacterium; assembly: GCA_043730365.1. GTDB lineage: Bacteria > Acidobacteriota > Terriglobia > Bryobacterales > Bryobacteraceae > VFZP01. Next base: position 13,021 of record JAYTKJ010000894.1, read on the forward strand.
CGCCCAGATGCGCCTGCACGCGCCCGGCCTCGATCAGCCGCCATTCTCCGAGGTAGTGCAGCGTCTGAGCCGGCGCCGCCAGGCGAATAAGCGTGAGGGCAATTACATACGGGAGCCGTCGCCTCGCCATGTGGGCATCTTACGACAATCTCCCGGTCTCTGTCGTTGCCAGTCACCGTCAAATGGTCTTTGAACATGAAAGGGCAAGAATGAAACTCTAGCTCTTGTTGATGTTGGCCGGATTGGCTTCGCTTGCGTCAGCGCAAAACTCCACTGACGAAATCGAAGTGATAGTCACCCGGTCTCAACAACTCAGACCGGAAGAAGCCGCCATCACGATTACCATGTCGGCGCCATTTAACACCACCCTTGAGGCAATTCTGCAATCCCGCTTTCCAAAAACTGGAACAACTGCGCCGCACACTCCTGGCCGGTGAAACGGGCATCGAAATCTCTGGTTTCAACTTCACTGGTATTGGGGGCAGCGACAAGGCCCGCGAAGCCGCCCGCACTCAACTCACGGTGGACGCGCTGGCCGAAGCTCGCGACCGCGCCGAAGCGCTCGCCAAGTCAGCCGGCTTGCAGCTGGGCAGAATCGGCGGCGTTACCGAGCGCGACCTCGGTGCTGGTTACCCGGGAGCCTCGCCAGGGTTGTTTGCCGTCTACTCAGCCTCGATTCGCTTCGCCGTCAAGTGTTCTTGCCGCGGCGAAGAAACTGGTACACTCCCGGCGTGAGACTGGGTGCTTAACCGAATTGGGGGTCACGCCCCGGCACCATGTTGTAGGCTTCCCGGGGTAGTAGAGTGTTTCG
>JAYTKJ010000895.1:0-14184 GCA_043730365.1 Acidobacteriota bacterium
TTGTGCCTCCAACGCGCCAGTGATCAGGCCGGTCTCGTCAAGCAGCTCGAGATGCGGTTGGTCCTTGGCGCGAAAGGACGTCAGCTTCATCCGCACTAAGTCGGCGAGAGGCGCAACGGGCACTCGCATTTCGAAGAATCTCATCCAGACCGGCGCGACTTCTGGATGAGGGAGGGGTTGCGTCGATTTCGAGCGCTCCCCCGCAAACACGATATGAACCGCCTCGCCGGCGTTCTGGCCGGGCCGCAAAACCATGTAGCCGCCAACGATCTTGCGTGCCTGATATCCCGCCACTTCCGCAGCGGCAACGAGGCGGCCGAGATCGTCGCGGCTAACAAGCAAGTCGATATCGCGCGTTACGAACGAACGGCTGCGGTCGCGGCCAAGGATATGTGCGAGTACGGCCACGCCCCCGATCAACTCATACGGCACGCCCGCATCACCGAGCACCTGCGTGATGCGGGCCAAGTCGTCATGGAGGGAATACATGGCTTGATCGAAAAGCAAGTTGACTGAACCGACCTCGGGCAGGCGTTCGTACGTCTTCATGCCTTCCCTATCGTACCTGTTATCCTAAGGATTCTCTCCGGGGGCACACCATGGCGCTGTTCAGCTACTCAACACCCTCCGGCATTGCCGTCACCCGCACCGCTTCCAAGGTCCCGTTCAAAAAAGGACTGCGATCTCTGCTGCGCGATCTTGACCACCGCCGGGGTATCTACCTTTCGTCCGGATACGAATATCCGGGGCGATACTCGCGCTGGGATATCGCCTCGATCGATCCGCCGCTGGAGATCTTCGGCTCAGGCCGCGACCTCACTTTTCGCCCGCTCAACGAACGCGGCCGCGTGATCATCCGTCTGCTGCATCCGGTGCTGGCCGCGCATCCGCATTGGGAGTCGCTCGTCGAACGCGATGGCGATTTGGTGGGTCTTTTGAAGCCGTTGCCGGCGCTGTTCAGCGAAGAGGAGCGGAGCCGTCAGCCTTCGGCGTTTTCGATTCTGCGCGCGCTCATCGACGAGTTCAAGCATCCCAAGGAAATGCGTCTGGCGCTGGTGGGCGCATTTGGCTACGACCTCATTTTTCAGTTCGATCCTATCGAGCTCAAGCTCCCGCGCCGCGGCGCCAAAGACCTGCACCTCTATCTGTGCGACGACATCTACTTCATGGATCGCAAGAAGGAGCAGATTCAGCGCTATCAGTTTGACTTCGCCCGTGGTGAAGATTCCACGGCGGGCCGCTCGCACGACACGCCGGACATTGCCGCGCCGCTGCCCGCCGCCTCCGGGCCCATCACTTGCGATCATGAGCCCTCCGAGTACATGGCCAAAGTGGAGACGCTGCGCGAAGGCATGAAGCGTGGCGACTTCTACGAGGTGGTGCTGCGCCAGAAGTTCCAAGCGCCGTACTCGGGCAGTTCGGCTGAGCTGTTCCAGCGCATTCAGAAAGCCTCGCCCAGCCCCTACGAATTTTTCCTGCAACTCGGCAATGAGGCGTTGATTGGCGCTTCGCCCGAAATGTTTGTGCGCGTGGAAGGCACCCGCATCGAGACCTGCCCGATCTCCGGCACGGCGCGCCGTACTGGTGATCCGATGCGCGATGCCGACGCGATTCGTGAGTTGCTCAGCTCAGTCAAGGAAGAATCCGAGCTCACCATGTGCACGGACGTGGACCGCAACGACAAGTCGCGCGTCTCGCTACCCGGCTCTGTGCAGGTAATCGCGCGGCGGCTGATTGAGAGCTACGCGGGCGTCTTTCACACGGTGGATCATGTGGAGAGCCAATTGGAGCCGCCCTACGACGCGCTCGATGCGTTCCTCACTCATATGTGGGCCGTTACCGTGATTGGCGCGCCGAAGAAGTGGGCCGCGCAGACTATCGAGAATCTAGAGAAGGACGCGCGCGGCTGGTACGGCGGCGCGGTGGGCATGCTCTCGCTCTCCGGCGACATCAACACCGGCATCCTGATTCGCACGATTCACCTGAAGGACGGCCTGGCCGAGTATCCAGTGGGCGCGACGATTCTCTATGATTCGATTCCCGCCGCAGAAGAACTCGAGACGCGCAGCAAGGCCACCGGCTTCTTCCGCGTGCTTGGTGACTTGGCTGCGGCCAAGTTGCCGCCGGTCAAGCCCGCCCGCCGCGTGCGCCAAGGCGAAGGCGTGAAGATGCTGCTGGTAGACAACGAAGACTGCTTCATCCACACGCTGGCCAACTACGCGCGCCAAACCGGCGCCGACGTGGTGACGTATCGTTCAGGCTTTCCGCTCGAGCTCATCGAAAAGCTGGCGCCCGATCTCATTCTCATTTCGCCCGGCCCCGGCCGGCCTGCCGATTTTGGCGTGCCGGAATTGGTGCGCTACGGCGCGCGCCTCGGTGTGCCGATGTTCGGCGTCTGCCTCGGTCTGCAGGGCGTGGTGGAAGCGTTTGGCGGCGAACTCGGCGTGCTTGACTATCCGATGCACGGCAAGCCTTCGATGGTCACGCATCGTAACCTCGGCATCTTCGAGGGGCTGCCGGACAGCTTCAAGGTGGGCCGATATCATTCGCTCTATGCCATCCCCGGGAAACTCCCGGCCGTGCTGGAAGTGACGGCTGAATCCGAGGACGGCATCATCATGGGCGTGCGTCATCGCGAACTGCCGATTGAGGCGGTGCAGTTTCACCCCGAATCGCTACTCACGCTCGAAGCCAACATCGGACTCCGGCTGATCGAGAACGCGATCCGCCAACTGGCGCGACGGAAAGCAGTCCACGCCTAAGATGTCGAGGACCACATCGGTTGTCATCTTTCTGATTGCCGGCACCGTGACCAGCCTCTTCTTCATCAATTTCTGCGCCACCGTATTTCAATGCGGTTGCCAATCGCTGTGGGGCGTGGCTGACAAGTTCTGCAACATCCACCACGCGCACGCGCATGGCGGCAAGGGGTGCCCTTGGTGCAGCTTCGGATATGCGGGCTACGCCGGCGTGTACGGCGGCATCCTGGCGTCGCAAGCGGCGTGCATATTTCTAACCCGCTGGATCTGGCAAGTGCGCCTCGTGGCCGCGCTGCTCGCGTTCCCGCTCGTAGGCGGTCTCCTGGCAATCGTACTGGGAGTCTCGACAGGGTACTGGAGCTAATGTGGATTTGTCGTGTTCAAATCTTAGGCCGATACTGAGTGTTCAATGGGCGACATAACCTACATCCTATTTCTGCTGGTCGTCATCTGGCTAGCCATCACTTACGACGGTGGCGGCGGTGGCGGACGGCGCGCCCGGTTGCCCGTTGGCATCTGGTAGCGTCCTGATTGCCGGCGGCGGACTGGCGGGGCTTGCATCGGCCGCAGCCCTCGGTCAAGCCGGCTATCACGTAGATCTGCTCGAATCGCGCGCCTTCCTCGGAGGGCGCGCCACGTCCTATCCAATCCAAGACGAAGTGATCGACAACTGCCAGCACGTGCTGGTGCGTTGCTGCGTCAATCTTCTCGATTTCTATTCGCGCCTCGGCGTCAGCGACGCCATCCAGTTTCATCGAAGCTTCCATTTCATTGAGCCGGGCGGGCGAGTGTCGACGCTGGAGCGCGGCCACCTGCCCGCACCGCTGCACTTCACTGGGAGCTTTGCCGGGCTCGATTTTCTTTCGATCACGGAGAAACTGGCAGTGGGGCGGGCGATGATGGCGATCATGACGGAGCGCGGTACGCGCACGGACCTCGATCGCATTACGATGCTGGATTGGCTGCGCGAGAAGGGGCAGCCGGAGCGCGCCATCTCGCGATTCTGGAATCAGGTGCTGGTGAGCGCGATCAATGAAGAGCTGGACCGTATGGCGGCAAGCCACGGCTTCCAGGTTTTCTCGCTCGCCTTCATGGCCTCGCGCGATTCCTACGAGATGGGCATTCCCGCTGTGCCGCTAGGCGAGTTGTATGGCGAAGCGGCTTGGGGCAGCATGCCGAATGTGCGGATTCATCTCCGCACGCCGGTGGAGCGGATGGCAGCGGATGGCGTGACGGCAGGCGGGCGCAAGTGGACGGCCGACGCCTACATCTGCGCGCTGCCCTATGAGCGCATCAATGCCGTGGTTCCCGAGGCGGGGCTCAACTTCGCAGGGTGGGACCACTCGCCCATCACGGGCATTCATCTTTGGTTCGACCGCGCGGTGACGGATCTTCCTCACGCGACGCTGCTGGACCGCACGATGCAGTGGTTCTTCAATAAGGACGCCGGGCGATATCTGCAGGTCGTGGTGAGTGCTTCGCGGAGCCTGGTGGAGATGCCGAGGCAGGATGTGATCGACTTGGCCCTGCGGGAGCTTGGCGAGTTTCTGCCGTTGGTTCGCGAGGCGCGGCTCGAGAAGGCGCACGTGGTGAAGGAGGTGCGGGCGACGTTCTCGGCCAAGCCTGGCCTCGAGCGGCCCGGAGCTGCCTCGCGTGTGCCGCGGCTGTTCTTTGCCGGCGATTGGATCGACACCGGATGGCCCGCCACGATGGAGGGCGCGGTGCGCGGCGGGTATATGGCGGCCGAAGCGATTGCGGGGCGTGGGCGCTTTGTCCTTCCTGACATCGCCTGACGCCGTTACAATCGAAGCTGAGTGTCCACGTCCTGGTTCCATGTGCGCGAGCAACCTGCGCGGTCTATTCTGAGCCGTACGTCGGGCTTCATAGCCGAGGCCGGATTCACGCATTCGCTCACGCCGGCGCGCAACTGCACGTACGGCTGCACCTACTGTTACGTGCCGACGATGCGTGTGCAGGGCGGGTTGAAACCCGAGGACTGGCAGCGCTGGGGGCAGTTCACTACCTTCAAGAGCAACGCGGCGGAGTTGGTCAAAACCGATGGCAGTGAGGCGATCTATTGCTCCCCTCTGGTGGACCCGTATCAACCTGCCGAGGCGGACCGGCGGTTGATGCGGGAAGTGCTGACGGCGTTGGTGGCGCGTCCGCCGCGCGTGTTCACCGTGCAGACACGAGGGCCGCTGGTGACGCGGGATATCGATCTGCTGGCGCGCATCCCCGGCGCGCGCGTGAGCTTTTCGCTGACCACCAATCGCGAGGACGTGCGTCGATGGTATGAGCCTCATTGCGCGCCGCTTGCCGAGCGGGTGGCCGCCATGCGCACGCTGCGCGCCGCCGGCATTCGCGTGTTCGCTACGCTCGCGCCGATTCTTCCCTGCGATCCTGACGCGCTGGCCGACGCGGCGCTGGAGGCGACGGACGAGCATGTCATTGGCGATCCTTTTCACGTGCGCGCCGTAAAGCGTCATGGCGCCACCACGCGGGTGCAGGCCGAGCGCGTGAGCGCCGTACATGGCTTTGGGCCGTGGCATGAGCCCTCGTTCCAACGCGAGATCGTGGAGCGAATCGGCGGGCGAGTGCGGGCAGCGGGGCGTGAGTTCGCGATTGGCACGGAGGCATTCAAATGGCTGGCCCAATGATTGAGTCGATCAATCCCGCCACCGGCGAGGTACTCGGGCGCGTGCCCGTCAGCACGGTCGATGACTACGAGACCGCTGCGATCAAGGCTGTGGAGACTGCCGCCCGCTGGCGCTTGTTGCCGGCGCCGCAACGCGGGCTCATCGTGCGCGAGATTGGCGAGGAGCTGCGGCGGCACAAGGACGAACTCGGCAAGCTGGTCACGCTGGAAACGGGCAAGATTCTGGCCGAGGGCAAAGGCGAAGTACAGGAGATGATCGACATTGCCGACTTCGCCGTTGGCCTGTCGCGGCAGTTGCACGGCTTGACCATGCATAGTGAGCGGCCCGGCCATCGCATGTATGAGCAGTGGCATCCGCTGGGCGCGATCGGCGTGATCACGGCCTTCAACTTCCCGGTAGCCGTGTGGAGTTGGAATGCGTTGCTCGCGGCCGTGTGTGGCGATTGCGTAATCTGGAAGCCTTCGCCGCTGGCGCCGCTGACGGCTCTGGCTGTGCAAAAGATCGCGGACGCGGTCCTCGAGCGGCACGGCTGGCAGGGCGTGTTCTCGCTGGTAATCGGCGGAACGGAGATCGGCGAGCGCATGGCCGCGGACCGGCGATTGTCTTTGATCAGCGCCACGGGGTCGACGCGCATGGGCCGGCGTGTGGCTGAAGTTGTGGGCGCTCGGATTGGCCGCACGCTGCTGGAGCTCGGCGGTAACAACGGTGTCGTCGTGATGGCCGATGCCGACTTGGACCTTGCGGTGCGCGCCATTGTGTTTGGCGCGGTGGGTACGGCTGGACAGCGATGCACTTCGATCCGGCGTATCCTGATCCAACGGCCTGTGGCGGCGGAGATGATCGAGCGGCTGAAGACCGCCTATGCACAGGTGCGCATCGGCGATCCGCTGGATCCGTCCACCCTGATGGGGCCGCTCATCAACCACGCCGCTGTGGAGCACATGCAGGACGCGTTGCGCAGGATTGAGCGAGAGGGCGGCGAAGTGATCCAGGGCGGGCACGCGTTGCAAGGTAATTACGTGGAGCCCACGCTGGTGCGGTCCCGCGCAGACATGGCCATCGTGTGCGAGGAAGTGTTTGCACCGCTGGCGCATATCATAGAGTTCGATACCCTGGACGAGGCGATCACGATGCACAACTCGGTGCCGCAGGGATTGTCGTCGGCGATCTTCACAACCAGGCTCGACACCGCCGAGGCATTTCTGTCGGCGCGCGGCAGCGATTGCGGTATCGCCAACGTGAACATCGGGACCAGCGGAGCCGAGATCGGCGGGGCCTTCGGGGGCGAGAAGGATACGGGTGGCGGGCGTGAGTCCGGCAGCGACGCGTGGAAATCTTACATGCGCAGGCAGACGGTAACGATCAACTATTCGCGCGAACTGCCGCTGGCACAAGGTATTGAATGGCAATCTACACCTCTTACGAAATGATTTCGGACTGCCGCGACGGCAAGCCCGAGGGATGGCGTTTTATGGTTCGGCAGTTCGTGCCGCCGCTGCGCTGGCTGCTGGCGCGCTATGGCCAGGGCGAAGTGGAGTTGCGAAATCTGCTCCTGGAGCTAAAGAACGGCGGCATCCAACGGTTCCAACCCGTGGTGCATCGCGAGTTCCTCGCGGCGCTGCGGCCCGAGCCGGCTTCGCCGGGTGAGCCTCCTTTCGAACTAAGCCGACTTTCCGAGGCCATGCAGGAAGTGCCGGTGCTCGAGCGGCAGAACCTTTGGTTCGAGACGATGGGCTACGAGGTGCCGCTATCGGCGAAACTTCTGCGGCAGTCGGCCGAGACCACGCAGGCGGCGCGTGAGCGGATGCTTGAGCTGCTGCGCTCCAAACTCGATTCCTGGAGCCGGACGATGCTGCGCGACCACGGGCCAGCGTTGGGCGTGGCGGCGCGTGCGGCCAAGCCCGCCGAGCCCGTGCCCTTTCGACACTACCTCGATATCATTGACGGTCGCATGACATGGCAGAATCGCGTGGGCGTGGAACGGGCGTTGACCGACAGTTGGTATGAGGTCGATCATTTTTGCCGCGTGCGCGAGGCCGATGCGTCGATCACCGAGACTACGCCGTATGAGGAAAAGGACCCGGCGGCACAGCCCTACATCGATCTGCTTGGCGTGCAATCTCCCAAGAAGTCGTTGCTGAAGAGGATGCTCACCAAAGGATAAGCGGTTTGGGGCTGCCGAGTGTTTTGGGCTCAGACCAACGCCCGCGCCAGCAGGCCAGCGCTAACGCGAAGACGAGGTCATCATGCTGGCCCTGACGCCAGGCCTCATAGGAGGCGTGCGATTCACCTGAAATCTTGACGCGCATGTTGGAGAGCTCCTTGACCAATGCGCGCGCTTCCGGATGGTCTTCAAGCAGGCGCAGGCGGTGGTCTTCAAACAGCACGATCAGGCCGTGGACCAGATCCTTTTTGGGAACGCGATAGAGGCCATTCTCGCAACGGACGGTGTCACCGGCCGTGAAGATGACGGGAACCAGTGGAATGCCGGAGTCCAATTGGCTGCGCAGCAGATCGACGACGGGCGCGCCGACGCCCGTGGCGTCCACCACCAGCGTCGTGGGCCCCTGCGCGGCCACGGTGCGCGCGACGTTGACCACCTCATCGACAATCTCCGGATACGGCGTGCCCAGTTTCAAGCGGCGCAGTCCGCGCACGCGGTAGAAAGCCTGAGTGACGGGTTGAAACGTGGCCCGGTCCACCTCCGGCCCGCGCTGGATGATGCGTTCCACGGCGGCGAGGGCGGTTGGGTCATGGCGCTGGCCGAGGTCGACGCCGAGATAGAAGTTGCTCTGATCCATTTGTTAGTCTTTCGCTTAGAACAGCGGCTCGATTTCCTTGTCGAGCGCGCGGTTGATAGTGTCGCGGCTGAAGAGCTGCGTTTCGTTGTCGATGAACTCGCAGCCGTACTCCTGGCGAAACCACATGTCGCCGAGACTACGCCGCTCGTCGGCGAGAAATTCCTGGGGAATGCGCGGGCAGTCTTCGGCACGGACCTGGATGCGGAGCCAGTCAGACTGGCCGATCCATTCCTCGTAAAAGAAGCCGCGTTTACCGTAGGGCGTAGACAACAGCAGCAGGTCTCCGTTGGCGACGGCGAGCATGGGGCGCGCGGCCCGGTAGCTTTCGTCTGGCACCCGCGCGGCTTCGTCAACGATGAGCAGATTCACCGCCGAGAAGCCGCGGATGGTGCTCTCGCCGCCGGGCAATCCTATGATTCGCGAACCGTTGGGTAGCAGGATCGACATCTCGTTACTGCCATCGCCCTTGATCCGGACGCCGCATTGACGGAGAAATGTCTCCAGCTTCCGCATAAGTTCTCCGGTCTGCCGCGCCGAAGGGCTCATCGCGATGATGAGCCGCTCGGGGAACTCGAGCGCACGGTGCACGGCCTTCGCCGCCGTAACCGTGCTCTTGCCCCACTGGCGCGAGCAATTCAGCAGGATGCGCTTGTGCGTCGAGGCCAGAATGATCTGCTGGTTCGAGTCTGGTTCGAAGCCAAGCGTGCGGCGAGTCCAGCCAACGGGGTCGACGGCGTTCAAAAGATCACGGCTGATCATCCTGCAAGGCCTCCGTGAGAGCCTGGCGCGCTTCGGGAAACCGGTCCAAAGCACCGAGAATCCGGCTCTTGAGTTGCTGCCATTCGACGGTGTCGGCCAGGCGCGGCTTGGGCGGGCGTTTGCGGTCGCGCAGCTTGGCTTCCTGCGCGACGAATCGACTCACGGCCGCCAACGCGGAGAGCGAGGTGCGCCAGTGCTTTTCGTTTCCAGCGGCATCGGAGGCGATCTTGCGGGCGGCCTCACGTAGCTCACGCAACTGTTCCTGCTGCGCTACTTCGCTGCCGGTGGCGGCTGGACCACCAATTCCGGTAAGGCAGTTTTCTTTGTGCCAGCGGACCGAATCGGCGTCGGCCGCGAAGTGGTTTGCAAGGTACGAATCAGGTCGTCCTTCAGAGATGGCATGGTCAATCAGACTCCTTTCGACGTGCCTGCAGATGGGACATTCGTTCAAGTTCACTAGGTGTCTCTTCCTCTGGGCAGGTATTTTGCGCCCACCTAGACTATGGGATAGCGCAATAAAAGAAGAGCTGGTTCAAAACGTGTAAGTGACTGAGGCGGTTGGAGAAGAAAAATCCGCGGAACTTGTGGACGGCGAAAGTGGGTTTGAATCGTTGTGGGAGTTTGGCGGGAGCAACGAGTTGCGCGGGCCATGTTTCGTTGTTAGTTTGGGGAAGTGCGCCCTCAACCTCTGATCGCAGTCACCGATGTTGAAGCAAGCAGCCGATGGTATCGCCGGTTGCTTGGCTGCTCCAGCAATCATGGAGGCTCGGCCTACGAGCAACTGGTTTCAAACGGGCAGTTGATCCTTCAACTGCACAGCTTTGAGGTTGAACATCATCACGGTCCGATCGCAAATCGCGACGACCGGCCGTATGGGAACGGCGTATTGCTGTGGTTCGAAGTTGACGACTTCGAGACGACCTTGCGGCGCGCCCACGAAATGAATGTTGAAATCGTGATGGCCAAGCACCGAAACCCTCCTGATGGGGACGGCGGGCCGAATCATTGGGAGTGCTGGCTGCGGGACCCCGACGGCTATGTTGTAGTCGTCGCCAGTCCGTACGGAACGGCCGACGGAACGTGGCGCCCGGACGGGAACCCCTTCGGATAAGACGGAATCCGCCATGCTTTTCACCAAGCGCCTTCGGGAAGGTGTGCGTAGGGGTTTCATCACCTGCAGTGTTCGTATCTGGAAGAGTCCGCACGTTAAGGCCGGGAACCGTTACCCGATGGAGGAAGGTCAGATCCAAGTGGATTCCATTGAGCAGATCACGATTCGGGACATTACTCATGAGCTGGCAACGGAGTCAGGCTTCCTGAGTGTGAAGGATTTGCTGAAGGTAGCAAAGCACGGTCCCGGGGACAAGGTCTTTCTAATTCACTTTCACTATGTTCCTTAGCTCTCTGGAAAGGCTGGGTGTGCCAGCGCGGCGCTAATGTGAAGTGGGCTTTCCCTCAGGACCGTCGGAGGCTTGTTCTCCTGGGCGAGGCAAAATGGCTTTGACGGATCCGGCCTATGACCGCGATGTCGCGCGCGATGACGCTGAGGCCGTGGTTCGGCACAGATTGGAACACTTAAAGCATTCGCGTTGCACGGGGACTACGGAGTCGCTTGGCCTTTATGCTTGACGTAACTCATAAGGACAAGTATCCTTGAGCTTGATCGGCAGTTACCGCGACAAGCGCACCAGAGAGTTCGCACTTGGACGACGAACACCGGCGTTTTCCGGGATCGAAAGCTCCGCCCGGCTGAAACTAGACCGGCTGGCGGCGGCGGCTACACTGAGAGATCTGGCCGTCTTGCCCGGCAACCGTTTTGAAGCCTTGGCTGGGAATCGCAAGGGTCAGTTCAGTATTCGAATCAACGACCAATGGCGAGTCTGTTTTGAGTGGCCGACCGGAGCTCCGGGGCCGTCAAACGTGGAAATTGTCGACTATCACTAGGAGGATGCAATGGCAGTGACCGCGATTCATCCGGGGACTCATGTCGCCGAAGAGCTGAAAGAACTGGGCATGAGTGCGACCGAATTGGCGCGCAATCTCGGGGTGCCCACCAACCGAATCACGGGCATCCTGAACGGCCAGCGTTCCATCACCGGAGACACGGCTTTGAGACTGGCTCATTTCTTCGGCACGAGCGCCCAGTTCTGGCTCAACCTGCAAAGCCTCTACGAATTGCGATTGGCCGAGCGGAAGGCTGGTAAAGCGATCAAAGCTCTGCCGACGCTGCAACATGCCAGGGAGCGCGTTCCGGCGTAGGTCTACGCAGTTTCCCGGTACTCGCCGAAGACTCGGCGCAAGCGGTCACTCATCTCGCCCACCGTCGAGTGCGCCTCGGCAGCGGCTAGAATCGCGGGCATCAGGTTGTCCGAACCTCGCGCGGCGGCCTCCAACGTGTCGAGCGACTGCTCCGCGCGCCCGGCGTCGCGAGTGGCTCGAAGTTCACGCAGGCGGTTCACTTGCGCTGCCTCCAAAGCGGGGTCAATCGAGAACGTGGGGATCGGGGCGGCCTCCGTCGCGTTGACGAAGCGGTTCACGCCGACGACGATCTGACGGCCTGATTCGACACGGCGCTGATACTCGTAGGCTGCGTTTTCGATTTCGCGCTGTGGGTAGGCGTTCTCGATGGCTGGCAGCATGCCGCCCATGCCGTCAATCGCTTTCAGATAGGCCAGCGCTTCGGCTTCGAGGCGATCGGTCTCGCGCTCAATGTGCTCACTGCCGCCGAGCGGGTCAGCCACCGAGGTCACGCCCGTCTCATAGCCGATGATCTGCTGCGTGCGCAACGCGAGGCCAGCCGATTCCTCGGTGGGAAGTCCGAGCGCCTCATCGCGCGAATTGGTATGCAACGATTGCGTGCCGCCCAGCACCGCCGCCAGTGCCTGAATGGCCACGCGCACCAGGTTGTTGTCCGGCTGCTGCGCGGTGAGCGAGGCGCCGGAGGTCTGCGTGTGGAAGCGCAGCAACCAGGACTTGGGGTTGCGCGCGCCGAGGCGTTCACGCATCAACGTGGCGTACAGCCGGCGGGCGGCGCGAAACTTGGCGATCTCTTCAAGGAACGTCGACGAAGCGTTGAAGAAGAACGACAGCCGCGGCGCAAAATCATCCACGGCCAGTCCGGCGGCCAGCGCCGCTTCGATGTAGGCGATGGCGTTGCCGAGCGTGAAAGCAAGTTCCTGCGCGGCGGTGGAACCGGCCTCGCGGATGTGATAACCGGAGATCGAAATGCTGTTCCATTGCGGCAACTCGCGGGCGGTCCACGCAAACACGTCCGTGATGATGCGCATAGCCGGGCGCGGCGGATAGATGTAAGTGCCTCGGGCGATGTACTCCTTCAGGATGTCGTTCTGAATGGTGCCGGAGATCTTGCTGGTGTCGGCGCCCTGCCGGCGCGCAACGAGAACGTAGAAGGCGAGTAAGATCGCAGCCGTGGAATTGATGGTCATCGACGTCGTGACGTCTTCGAGCCGAATGCCTTGAAACAAACGCTCCATGTCGGCCACCGAGCAGATGGCCACGCCCACACGCCCCACTTCGCCGCGGGCCAGCGCATGGTCTGAATCCATGCCCATCTGCGTGGGGAGATCGAACGCTACCGAGAGGCCGGTGATTCCCTGCGAGAGTAAGTATCGATAGCGGGCGTTACTTTCCTCGGCGGTGCCGAAGCCGGCGTACTGGCGCATGGTCCAGAGGCGGCTCCGATACATGTCCGGATAGATGCCGCGCGTGAAAGGGAACTCGCCCGGACGCTCGTCGGCCGCGCTCATAGGATCAGGTTTTGCCGATCTTGCGCGCGCGGAAGAACGAGTAGACACCGTAGCCGCCCATTACCAGCGCGAACGTGCCGGTGAGGAAGATGCGTCCGAGCACCTCAAGCTCACCATTGAAATCGCGCACGGCGCGATAGGTGGCGGGGACGGCGATGACAGCCATTACGAAAAAGAAGAAGGCGATGATCTCGTTCCATAGCACCCGCAAGGGCTTCATGATGCCAGGCAGCACGGTGGCGAGGAAGGTGCGGATAAGGCCCATCATGGAGATATCCTGACCATTATCTCAGCAACCGGGGATTCATTTGGCGCAGCGGAAGCCGAGATTGGGCGTTTTTTGGTTCCGGCGCACCCAGTTGCGAAAGAAGACCGTGCAGCGGGGCGCCGAGTCTGACCATGCACCACCGCGGATCACCTTGTAGACTCCTTGCGCGGGGCCGCGTGGATTGACAGGCTCGCTGTGGGCGTAATGGTCGCGCTCAAACCAATCGGCGGTCCACTCGCTGACGCCGCCTGCCATATCGAATAGGCCGAAGCCGTTGGGCGGGAACTGCCCGACACGGCCCGGCCCGGTCTCCACGCCGAAGAGCGCTTGCTTCTCGTCCAGCTTGTCGCCGTCGGGGAAACTCAACCCCTCTTTGCCGCCGCGCGCGGCGCGCTCCCATTCAGCTTCGGTGGGGAGACGCTTGCCAGCCCAGGCGCAGTATGAGTTGGCGTCATCCCAGTTGACGTTGTAAATGGGGAAGTCCGGCGGGATGGGCTGCGGATCCTGCCAGTGATACGGAGGCTTGCGCGAAGTGGCGCGGACAAAAGCGGCGTACTGTTGGTTGGTGACCTCGGTCTTGTCGAGCCAGTAGGCATCGAGCTTGACCTGGTGCGCGGGCCGGTCATCCAATAAAACGACAGGACGCATTTTTGTTTTATCGTCGCCCGTCAGTTTCGTGCGGCCCATGGTGAACTCGCCGGCCGGAATGCGGGCCATGCCGGGCGGAGCCGGCGGATCCTGCGCGGCGAGGAGCAACGGAACCAGGAGCAGGGCGAAGCGCATCAGGCGAACAGATCCGCAATCTCATCATCAATGGCGAACTCGGTGGCGCCGAGGATATCGACATAGCGATAGGCGCGCTTGGACGGCGTGTTGATGATCTCTTTGCGCCAGTCGATCCCCAGCGCCGAGTAAATAGTGGCGTAGAGATTCTCGGTCTTCGGTTGGTGCTTTTTGTACTTCCAACCGGTCTCGATAACCTTGGCGCCATCGGCGTCGGTTCGCCCCAGAATGCGCCCGCCCTGCACGCCGGCGCCGGCGTAGAGCGACAAGTAGCACTGGTTGTAGTGATGACGCCCGGCGAGGCCGGCGAGTTCACCATGGGCCGCACGAAACTGACGGGCGACGATAAAACAAAAATGCGTCCTGTCGTTTTATTGGATGACCGGCCCG
>JAYTKJ010000896.1:0-3320 GCA_043730365.1 Acidobacteriota bacterium
TTCTTTCTAAAGTCTAAGCGCGTATTTCCAGGGTCAGCCCGTCTACCCGCTCAACACGGCAGCGCGCTTCGATGGCAATGTCTGCCTGCCCCACGTTCCGGGCAGACCAGCTTGAGCCTCGCAACTCCACGCGGCCCACGGCCCCGGCAGCAATAGACTCCTTGGCAATGGCAGTCTCGCCAATCAGCGAGTCCACCGGGCCGGTCTGAGGGGCAAGTTTGAACTTGGCAATCACGGGTTTACGGAGCGCCAGCACGACGCCCATGCAGAACAAGGCCGCCAGCCCCTGATTGAACAACGTGCCAATCACGCCCAGCCAAGTCAGGGTCCCGGTGCCGATCGCCGCCAAACCGAGAAAGAAAAGGTAAAAGCCGGCCGGCACGAAGGCTTCCAGAGCCATCAGGCCGAGACCGGCTACAACCCAGATCCACCAGGCGACGTTGAGTGCATCCATAGAGAAGTGTGCGGCGAAGTCCGCTACGCTCTAGGAAGACTACCACGCCTTGACCCGCGCAATTCAAACGCCAGCTTCCACCAGTGTGCGAACCGGCGCGGAGCGCGCCGGTGAGAGCTCGACGCTCTCCATCAGCAGTACTTGCACGAACAACTGGGATCCCTCGCACGTGAACGGCACCAGCGTCCACCTATGCTTGGCGCTAGAGCGGGTGGTGATGTTCTTGCCGAAGGTGACCGTGGGCACTCCGAGCGCCAAGGGACCCAGTTCCTCTTCCAGGTTGGTCTTGATATTCCCGATGATCATGTTGGCCACTTCACCCATCGCGTCTACCACATCATCGTCCACTTCGGTGTATTCGCTCATCAGCATGGCGCCCGCCAAGCGGCAAGCCATCTTTTCGTCGCAACTGACGGCCCCCGTCCCGGCCCACGGCCCAACGATCCCCACCATCGCCGACACTCCATCAAGCGGGCCCGGCCCGTTCGAGTCCGCCGCAGGCTGGCCAGGCTCGGACGCCAGCCCCATCATAGTAGACAGGACATTCTGGGTGGCAGCGCAGATCTCCTGTACCAACTTCCTATGCATTTCTTCGCTATTTGTTATGGGCATGTTCCTTGCTATTCCCTACGAGAGCAGTCCGACGAGTTTTTCTTTGATTTGATCGGCCGTAAAAGGCTTCCGCACATAGCCGATCGCGCCCAGGTTGACCGCTTCCAGCACTTTGGCCTGGGCACCCTCGGTGGTGATCATCAAGACGGGAACGTTTCTATGTTCTGGACTGGACTTGAGTTCGCTCAGCAGTTGCAACCCGTCCATGTTCGGCATGTTGATGTCGGAGAGGATCAGACCGATTTTGTTTATTTTAAGCGCTGCCAACGCCTCTACCCCATCACCCGCCTCTACTATTTTTCCGATCGGCACTTCCGTCTGGAGAAGTACTCGCTGCAGAATTTTTCGGATGGCTGCCGAGTCATCTACGATCAATATGTCAACTGCCATAAATCTCCTCGCAGGCGGTCTGAAAATGCGCGCATTGCCCGATGCAATGCGCCATCCGCCCATGAGGCCTTATCGATTGGTTTGGTCAGACCCTTGAGCGAAGTTCGGAGATAACCGCCTTAGCGACCTGACTCGTAGTACTCGATCCACCCAAGTTCTGCCGTCTGCGTCTGCCGGCCCGCCAGATGGTCCAGCATCATCGCCGCCGAGAAGAACGCGGCCAGTGGATTGGCTAGCCCTTTCTCGAAGACGTCGGGAGCCGTGCCATGCACCGGTTCAAACATCGACGGATGGCGGCGCGACGGATCCAGGTTGGCGCTGGCGGCCAAGCCGATGCTGCCGCACACCATGGCCGACAAGTCGCTCAAGATATCGCCAAAGAGGTTAGAAGCAACCACTACATCGAAGCTTTGCGGGCGGCGCACAAAATTCATCGCCGCCGCGTCCACCAGCAGGGACTCGGTCGCGATGTCGGGAAAGTCGGCTGCCACCGCCGCCATCGCACGGTCCCACAAAACCATGCTGTAACCCTGGGCGTTGGACTTGGTGATCGAGGCCACTCGCTTCTTGCCGTTGCGATCGCCGAACAAGCGCGATGAAGTCATCGAAGCACTGCTGGCCTCGCCCGAGTTGGTCGATTACTGGGGCTTCCGTTTCGGCGACCTGTTCCGCGCGACGTTTGTTACTTCCAACAACACCGCCGCGTTGAAGGCCTACGAAGAGTGGATTGTGACGAGCCTGATTGCCAACAAGCCGTTCGACAAAATGGCCATCGAGCACATGGCGGCGCAAGGCCGCAGCGCCCCGGCCCGCAACTTCTATTACGTCTCGGAGAAGGTGGCTCCGGAAGTGCTTATGCCGGAGTTGATCCGCGTTTCATGGTCGACTGCGCGCAGTGCCACAATCATCCGTTCGAAACCTAGAGCCATAGTCAGTTTTGGGGCCTGACTGCCTTCTTCGGCGGCGTCACCGAACTGCGGGCTTCGGGGCTCGTCGTCGATACGCTGGGCGACAATCATCCCGACAAGAGCCGCGATATGTCGGTGATCCACCCGCGCGCCAAAGAGAAGGTCACGCCAGCGTACCTCGATGGCAAGCCGCTGCCGGTCGCCGAGTGCGGAGACCCGCGGATGAAACTCGCGCAATGGATCGTGGCGCATCCCTACTTTGCCGAAGCCACGTCCAACCGGATCTGGGGCTACTTCTTCGGGCGGGGCATTGTCGATCCCGTGGATGACTTCCGCTCCACCAATCCTCCTTCACACCCGGAACTCCTGGAGGCGCTGGCGAAGGATCTGCGCGATCATAAGTACGACTGGAGACTGGAGGTAACAGTTCAGGTGGGTAGCGCTACCCGCGCGGCAACACCGAAGCGATTGCTTGCCTGCGGCGATAACTGAGGATGGCGCCGGACAGGTACGCCAGCACATTTCGATCCTGTTTGCCGCAGGTTTCGCTGATGGCCAGCAACCGGGCGATGGCGAGTTCTCCCGCCGCACTACGGTTGCCGAAGAACACCTTGCGCATCTGCACCGCAATCCGGAGCGCTCGCTCCGCGCTATTGTTCGTCGGTTCGACGCCCGCGATTTCCAGAAACGTGTAAAGCCGGTCATGGTGCTCAAACAGAGCCAGCGCCAGGTTGCGCACCTCACCGTTGCCGCTGCTCAGATTTTGCGCCGCGATCTCCGCAATCCGTTGCTGAATCAATACCGATCGCCGCATCGTTTCGGCCCGGTCAATTCGGCCATCGCAGAACTTATGCCATAGCCGGAACAGCTTGGCATGTTGGGCCAACGCATCCCGGCAGAACTGCTCCACCGCATTACTCTTGGTGAACTCGGCGATTCCCAGCAGGGTCCGTTTC
>JAYTKJ010000897.1:0-2870 GCA_043730365.1 Acidobacteriota bacterium
GATCTATCGGCACCAATCCGATGGTCTCCTACCCCAACCAGGAGCAGTTGCGCACGGCCTTCAAGAACTTGGATTTTCTGGTGGTGCAAGACGGGTTCCACCCCACGCCCACCACGGAGCTGGCGCACCTCGTTTTGCCCGCCGCCATCTGGGGCGAGAAGGAAGGCACGTACACAAATTCAGAGCGGCGAGTGGGCAAGGCCAACGCTGCTGTCCGCCCGCCCGGCGAGGCGCGGCCCGACTTTGACATTATTCTGGCTGTGGCCGAGCGCCTCGGTTGTCGAGAAGAACTCTTTCCCGGTTGGCAGCAGCCGGTGGATGCGTTCAACGAATGGCGCCGAGTTTCGAAGGGCCGGCTGTGTGACTACTCCGGCATGACGTTTGAGGCGATCGAAGCCGAAGGCGGATTGCAGTGGCCGTATCCGGAAGGGACCACCGGCAACGCCGTCTCGCGCCTCTACGCCCACGGACGGTTCCAGTTCGAGGACGGGAAGGCGAAGCTGTTTCCGGTGGAGTGCGAGCCATTTCCCGATCAGCCGAATGAGCGCTTCCCGATGATCCTCAACACGGGCCGCACCGTTGAGCATTGGCACACGCGCACCAAGACAGCGCAAGTGGCCATTCTCGAACGCATGGCCCCTCACGCCTGGCTGGAGATGAACCCGGTTGACGCCCGCACACTTTCACTGCACTCGCACGACCGCGTGGACATTCACTCGCGGCGAGGCGCCGTCCGCGGCGTCGAATTGCGAGTTACCGAAATTACCGCGCCGGGCCAGGTTTTCATGCCCTTTCATTTTTTCGAGACCAACGTAAACGAGGTCACCCAAGATGCTTTTGACCCGATCTCGAGAGAACCGAACTACAAACAATGCGCCGTTCGGGTGGAACCCTCGGCACGGAGATAACACGAACACTATGGAAACGACAATCAATAATCCTTCGCGACGTACCGCTTTGAAGACGCTGCTGACCGGCTTGCCGGCCGGATGGGTGGGCACGGCCTATGCCAGCGACGCGCCCGAATCGCCCGATATGCGCTTCGGCATTATTGCGCTCACCGACAATGCGCCCATCGTCATGGCTCATGAGCTGGGTTTCTTCAAGAAATTCGGCATCAACTCGATCGTCTCCAAGGAGGCCTCGTGGGCGGTTATTCGCGACAAGCTGACGCTGGGCGAGAACCACGCCACACACATGCTCATCGGGATGCCGTTTGCCTCGACGATGGGCTTGCTGGGCTCGCCGGTGAAACCGATGGTGATCCCGTGGATGCTCAATCGCAACGGCCAAGCCATTACCCTGGCCAACAAATTCAAGGGCCAGGTTAAGTCCGCCAAAGACTTGAAGCCGCTGGTCGACAAGGCTAAAGCGGCGGGCGACCCGCTGACCTTTGCGATGACGTTTCCTCCGGGTACGCACGCCATGTGGATGCGGTATTGGCTCGCCTCCGGCGGAATCAATCCCGACAAGGACGTGAATCTGATCACGATCCCTCCGCCGCAAATGGTGGCCAACATGAAGATCGACAAGATGGACGGCTTCTGCGTCGGCGAACCCTGGAACGCGCGGGCTATCGCCGACGGTATCGGTTACACGGTCATCACGACTCAGAAGATGTGGCCCGACCATCCGGAGAAAGTGTGCGCCTTCACCGAAGACTTCGCGACGAAGAACC
Organism: Acidobacteriota bacterium; assembly: GCA_043730365.1. GTDB lineage: Bacteria > Acidobacteriota > Terriglobia > Bryobacterales > Bryobacteraceae > VFZP01. Next base: position 1,679 of record JAYTKJ010000897.1, read on the forward strand.
CGAAGACGGTCAAGGCGGCGCTCAAAGCACTGCAGCTGGCCAGCGAGTACCTGGACAAGATGGAAAACCGTCCCTCCGCGGCGGAAGTCATTTCCCGCCCCACTTACATCAACTGTCCGAAGGAGGTCATTCTCGACCGCCTCCTGGGCAAGTATGACTACGGCACCGGCGTGAAGGAACAGGATCCCAACTACATGATCTTCTCCCAGCGCAACTGCAACTTCCCCAGCCGCACTTACGGCGCCTGGTGGCTCAGTCAGTTTCGCCGTTGGGGCATGGTGAAGACGGCACCCAACTACAAGCAGATCGTGGAGAAGGTGATGCGCGTGGACATCTACTCGGAGGCGATGAAAGAGCTGGGCGTCAAGGTGACGGCTACCGACATGCAACCGGTCAAGCTGGCGGACGGCGTCTTCGACCCGAAGGATCCAGAGCGGTACGCGCGCAGTTTTTCCGTCCATAGCATTAGCGCCTAGCGCAGATCGATCGACGAGGAGGAACCCGAAATCATGAAGACCTTGAGCAATATGGCATTGGCGATGGTGGGCGTGGTGATGGTAGGGCTGCTGTGGGCGATCGCCAGCGCCACCGTCGCGCCTGATCTGCCTTCCCCGGTGAAGACCTGGCAGGAAAGCAAAATCTACGTCTTGCAGCCGTGGGAAAAGCGGGGCGAGATGGACCAGGGCATTCTGCGCATGGCCTCCTACAGCCTCTTTCGCGTGGCCAAGGGCTTTCTGCTGGCCGTGCTGATTGGCACGCCTCTCGGGTTCCTCCTCGGAGCTTCGAACCTCTTCTATAAGATGTTCGATCCCACGATTCAGGTGCTGCGGCCAATCTCGCCGCTGGCTTGGCTCCCGCTCGGGTTGGTGATCTTCCGGCAGTCCGAACCCGCCGCGTTGTTCACCATTGCTATTTGCTCAATGTGGCCCACGGTGATCAACACGATGCAGGGTGTGCGAGCGATCCCACAGGACTACCTCAACGTGGCCAAGGTACTGCGCCTGTCGCCCTGGAAGCGCCTGACTAAAGTGTGGATTCCGGCGACGCTGCCGTACATGTTCTCCGGCTACCGTCTGAGCCTCGGCCTAGCCTGGCTGGTGATCGTGGCAGCGGAAATGCTGACCGGCACTCCGGGCGTGGGCGGATTCCTTTGGCAGGAGTACAACAGCCTGATCTACTCGCACATCCTGCT
>JAYTKJ010000898.1:0-2643 GCA_043730365.1 Acidobacteriota bacterium
GCTGGGCACGTGCCCATTTCAGTCGAGTGGACTTTGCCGTTCCGGGGCACATTCTTTCATGTGGGTGTTCACAACCTCCCGGTCGACGCTGCCCAGGAAATGTGGTCGAGCCTCGCCGAAGCAGCCAGGCTGGCTGACGAGGGTCAGTTACTCAAACGCCTCGCCGAGTTACGAGCCGCCGAGGGCACGCTGATTGTCCTGAACCATCCTTTTTGGGACGAAAAAGGCATCGGTCAGGCGCGCCACCAATCGATACTCGCAGCATTCCTTGACGCTGCTCAAATGAGTTTGGATGCGCTTGAATGGAACGGCTTTCGACCTGCGCCGGAAAACCAACTCACCTTCGATTGCGCGCATCAACTTGGCCTCCTGGTTGTCAGTGGCGGAGACCGTCATGGACTGGAGCCGAACTCTTGTTTGAATCTCACGGACACCACGGATTTCGCCAGCTTCGCCGCTGAAGTGAGAAAAGAGCGCCACAGCGAGATATTGCTGCTGCCACATCATTTTCAGCGGCACTCGCTGCGCGTGATTCACCATATCTGGGAAATCCTGCGCGACGATCCTGACCATGGTCTGGGCTGGGCGCGTTGGGATGAGCGAGTATTCTTTACCGACAAGCACGGGGTTGATCGCTGCCTGCGGGAGTATTGGGGCGAGCGTCCACCGGCACTCGTGTCCGCGTTCATCAAGTTGATCCATCTCCTAGGCCACGAACCGGTGAGGCAAGCCGTCCGCGCGGCCTTTTCCCTCCGAGAGGAGAGCGGGTCATGAGCCGAGCCATACGGGTCGCTTTGTTTGCCGACTGCTTTCATGAAGTCAATGGTGTTGCCAACACGATGCGCCATCTCACCGCCTTCGCCCGTCAGCGGAGTCTGCCGCTGCTATGCGTCCGGGCCGGTGAGGATTCTAGCCGCTTTGACAACGGTTCGGTCCGCGTCTGCGAATTTCGCCGCAGCGCCTTTCAAGTCCCCGCCGATCAGGACCTCTTCTTTGATCCCTTGTTTGCCAGGCTCTTGCCGGCGTTGCGCCGCGAGTTGATGACTTTCCAACCCGACCTGATTCACGTCACCGGACCAGGCGATTGCGGCATTATGGGCGTGCTCCTGTCTCGTCTTCTCCGTCTGCCGCTGGTGGCTTCGTGGCATACCAACGTGCATGAGTTCGCCGCGCGGCGTTTGAATCAAGCCGTCAGATTTTGGCCGCGGCGTTGGCGCGAGCAGTCGGTGGCGTGGACCGAGCGAGCCATCTTTGACCTCGCCGCCCTCTACTACCGCATTCCACGCCTCATCCTGGCCCCCAACCCGGAACTTGCGCTGGTACTCGCCCGGCGTACTGGCCGCCCCGTGCACGCCATGGCACGAGGCATCGACACCGAACTCTTCCACCCGGCCCGCCGCAGGCGAAGCGACGGCGGCCTCGTATTCGGTTACGTTGGCCGGCTGACTCCGGAGAAGAATGTGCGTCTGCTTATCGAGGTCGATCGGAAGCTACGGCAGGAGGGTAGCGGGAACTTCCGATTTCTTATCGTTGGTGACGGCTTTGAAAGGGCAGACTTGACCGAGGCTCTGCCCACCGCGTCGTTCACCGGCGTGCTCACCGGCGAGGCACTCGCCCAAGCCTACGCTTCCATGGACGCGATGTTGTTCCCCTCTCACACCGATACTTTCGGGAACGTGGTTCTGGAGGCGCAGGCTTGCGGCACTCCGACTCTGGTTACTGCATCAGGGGGGCCGAAGTACCTTGTCGAGAACGGTGTCTCCGGCTGGATTGCCGCCAGCGATGAAGCGTTCGTTCGCAAAGCCGTCGCACTCGCCGGAAGCCCCGCTGTCCTCACCGGCCTGCGCGCCGGCGCGCGCCGCAACTCCGAAGCGCGGTCGTGGAGCGGCGTCTTTGAGAATCTCTACCGATCCTATGCCGAAGCACTCGGTTTGCACCGGTCAGCCGAGGTGGCCCCGCTACCCGCGTGCGCCTTGAGCTAAGTGCTCAAAGCTCTCCCGCGCCTTTCACCACCGTCAGGATCGGATGGCCCAAGGTATCGCCGGAGGCCTGGAATCCCTTGCCGTCCACATCCACATAGATGGGATTGGTGTAGGCGATCGGGTGCATGGCGGATTCCCAACTGCGGCCCCAGCCCTTTTCAAGCGTGCTCTTCTCACCCGTGGCAACTACGATCAGGTGAGCATCGCGTTGCAGCTTGACGCTGATGGTCTGATCAAACTGCATGCGGCCTTTGGCGAACATCGCCGGGTGCGACTGGCGCGTGAAGTTATACTCGGCTGGCTGTCTCCCGTTGACGAGAATCTGCACCCGGTCGATATCCATCCAGTTGGCCGTTTGCACTTTGACGCGCAGCGAAAGACCACCCGCCGAGATCACCGAATATCCGATGGATTGTCCATCGGCGGTGGCTACCTCAAGGAACGGGCCGTTGGTGACCATCATGCGGCCTGCTTTCGAGTTGCGGATGAGTTCTTCGTGGCGTAGCGCTGCGGGGTCGTCAGTGGAACTGGGTACGTAGGTGCGCCACGATCCCACGCCATTGCCAAAAATCCGGTGCGCATCACTCACGGCGATGCACCAGACATGCCGGCCCTGGTTCAGCAGTTGCAGCCAGCCGAAGGTGCGATTCTCGACGGTGAA
>JAYTKJ010000899.1:0-16751 GCA_043730365.1 Acidobacteriota bacterium
ATCCCTCAAGCCCAGTTCGGCCATGGGAGTGACCGCGACAGTTTCCCCGCCATTGGTGTCGGGAAATGTCGCCGCTATTCGCCGTCCAATGAGATCCATCTCCTTCCGCGCCTGCTCGAGCGTCGCCCCGGCCTTGAGCCGCGCGCAAACACCAAACGAATTCGACCCTCGTTCGCGATCCGCTTCGTCGAACCCGGCCGGAACCCAAAGCTGGTTGCGGCCCGAGAAAAACTCGAACCCGAATCCTGCCGGCATCACGCCCACCACCGTGTAAGTCTGCCCGTCAATACGCACCGGTTGCCCGACTACGGACCGGTTGCCACCGTAGCGCCGTTGCCAAAGCGGATAGCTGAGCATCACCACCCGATGACGGCCCTTCGTCTCTTCGTCGCGAGTAAACGTGCGCCCGAGGTAGGGCTGCACTCCCAGCACCGCGAACAAACTGGCGGAAACACGCAGGCCGGGCACGCGCTCCGGTTCGCCATCTGCCGAGAGGTTATACCCCTTACCGGCCGAGTCAAACAAAGCCATCTGTTCGAAGACGTGGTTCTCGCGCTCCCAGTCAAAAAAGTTCGGCGCTGACGTGATACTGCGATCGTCAGGCTCCGCAACCTGTGACCGCCATACATTAACCAGACGATCCGGTTCCGGATAGGGCAGCGGCCGGAGAAACACGATGTTGATCAATCCGAAGATGACCGTGTTGGCTCCCAAGCCAAGCGCAAGCGTCACCACCGAGGCCACGGCGAATCCGGGGTTCCTCAACAGATTGCGCCAGCCCAGTGTTAGGTCGCGTCAAAGGTCGTCCAGCGCAGAGAAGCCGAGTTGCTCGCGGTGTTCTTCGCGCAGCAGCGTCGCGCCACCCACCGTTAGCCTCGCCAATCTCTCGGCCTCGTCCGGCGGCAAGCCTCGGCGCAAGTTCTCCTCAGTCGCCAGGTCAAGATGACTTTCCAGCTCCTCCGCGAACTCACGGTCGTCCCGGCCTCGTCCTAACAACATCGCGCGGAGCTTAGCGAGCAGTACAAAAAAGCGGATTCGCATCGCGCTGCTACTCCTGACCGGCGGGCTTCAATAGGCGCGCCATGACCGCCGAAATTCTCGCCCAGGAAGCGGTCTCCTCGGCAAGCTGCTTCCGGCCTGAGCCAGTGATGGAATAAAATTTGGCCTTGCGGTTGTTCTCGGAAACGCCCCAGACCGCCGAGATCCACCGGCGTTGCTGAAGGCGCAGGAGCGCCGCATAGATTGTGCCCTGGTTCAGCCGGATCGCGTGGTCGCTGACCTGCTCAATGCGGCGGGCGATCCCATAACCGTGCAGCGGACCCATGCCATCCAGAGTTTGGAGAACCATCAGATCGAGCGTGCCTTGCAGCACGTCGGTCTTTTCCGCGCCCGCCGCCTTCCTGGTTGTTCCTGTTGCCATTGCACAGGAGAATAACAGACACTCCTGTGGCGTGTCAACAGGAAAGCAAAAGGCTCAGAGCAGGATCTCTTCCACCGGGCGCTTTTTCTCCACCATGGTGTATAGCACGGGCAGCACGATCAGCGTCAACAGCATCGCCGAGATCAGGCCGCCAATGATCACCGTGGCCAGCGGCTTCTGGACTTCGCTGCCGATCCCATGCGAGAGCGCCATCGGCAGCAACCCCAGCATCGCCAGCAGCGACGTCATCAGGACGGTGCGCAACCGCACCACCGCGCCCTCCAGCACCGCCTCGCGCGGGCTGAAACCCTCATCTCGCAATTCGTTGAAGTAGCTCACCATCACCACGCCGTTCAGCACCGCCTGCCCGAACAACGCGATAAATCCGATCGCCGCCGACACACTGAGGTGAATGCCGGTGAAATAGAGCGCCGCGATGCCGCCGATAAACGCGAGCGGCACGTTGGCCAGAATTAAAGCCGCGCTCTTAACGGATTTGAACGCTTCAAACAGCAACACGAAAATCATCAGAATGCTGACGGGTAGAATAATGCCCAACCGCTTCATCGCCCGCTCCTGGTTTTCGAATTCCCCGCCCCACTCGAGGTAGTAACCGGTAGGCAGCTTGATCTTCTTGGCCACCAGCGCCTGCATGTCGGCCACAATGCTGCCCATATCGCGGCCGCGAATGAAGACGCCGATCGAGGCTACGCGCAAACCGGCCTCGCGGCTGATGTTCATGGCGCCCTCGCTCACGTTGATCGAGGCCAGTTCCTCAAGCGGGACATGGCCGCCGCCGGGCGTATCGATCAGCAGGCCCTTGAGGCGGTCTACGTTCTGTCGTTCGTTTTCGCGCAGACGCACCACAACGCCATAGTGTTGCTCACCCTCCCAGATTTCGGTGGCGGCCTTGCCGCCCAGCGCGGTTTCGATGAGATCGTCGATATCGTCCACGTTGAGGCCGTAGCGGCCCGCTCTGACCCGATCGATCTCAATGTTGAGTTGGGGAACCTGCCCAGCGCGGTCTACGAAGGCCCGAGCCACCCCGGGTACAACCGATATCTCGTCCAGCACTGCGTTGGCCCGCTCGCGCAGCACCACGGTATCCTGGCCGAACATCTTGATCACGATCTGACCGTCAATCTGGGAAATGCTCTCAAGCACCTGATCGCGGATCGGCTGTGTGAAAGTCGGCTTGATCCCTGGCATGGCATCGAGCGCTTTCTCCATTTCGAGGATCAGCTCTTCCTTCTCGATCTTGCGCGTCCACTCTTCCGGTGGCTTGAGATCGACAAACACTTCCACCATGTTGATGGGTTTGGGGTCGGTGCCATCTTCCGGACGGCCGGCTTGCGAAATCACGGACTTCACCTCGGGGAACTCATGCAGCCGGGCGCGAACCTTGTTCAACGTGGACTGAACCTCGCTCAAGGAAATGCCCGCCGGCAGCGTGAAATTGACCCAGATGGTCCCTTCGTTGAGTTCGGGCAGAAATTCAGTCCCCAATTGCGGCACCACCGCAACGCTGACCGCCAGCGCCCCCAGCGCCAGCGCCACCACCAGCACCCGGTGTTTCAAAGCGGCCGCCAGCGAGAGCCGGTAAAGCCGTTTGAGAAAGCGAACCAGAAAATTGTCGTCGTGCGGCAGAGGCCCGCGCAGTAGATAGAAGCAGAGTAGCGGCACCAGCGTCAGCGAAAACAACAGCGAGCCAATCAGTGCCGACACCACGGTGTAGGCCATCGGAGCGAAAATGCGCCCCTCATGCCGTTCCAGCGTGAAGATGGGCAAGTGCGCCAGGATGATGATCAACATCGAGAAGAACGTGGGACGGCCCACCTGCAGCGTCGCCTCGCCAATCAGGCGCTTCAGGGCCATGGGGTCTTCGCTGCGCTTTTGCTCCGAGAGACGCCGGAACACGTTCTCTACCACAATCACCGCGCCGTCCACGATGATGCCGAAATCCATCGCGCCCAGCGAGAGCAGGTTGGCGGGAATACCGCGCAACTTGAGGCCGATAAAGGTGCTCAGCAAAGCCAAGGGGATCACGATCGCCACGATGCCGGCGGCCCGCAGATGCCCCAGGAAAATGTACAGCACCACCGTCACCAGCAAAGCGCCTTCGAGCAGGTTGCTGAACACCGTCTTGAGCGTACGCGCGATAAGCCAGGCACGATCGTAGTAAGGCTCCACCGTCACGCCCTTGGGCAGCGTGTTGCTGTTGAGCGCCTCGAGTTTCGCCTTGACACCATCAAGCACCAGGGACGGGTTCTCACCCTTGCGCATCAGGATGATGCCCGTAACGATGTCGTCCTGATCGTCGCGCCCCACCAACCCTTGGCGAGGCACCGAGCCGATATCCACCGTCGCGACGTCCTTGACGAGCACGGGGATGCCGCCGCGGGCCGACACCACGACATTCTCAATGTCCACGATCGACCGCAGCAGGCCCACCCCACGGATGATGTACTGCTGCTCGCCTTGCTCCATGAAGCCGCCGCCGGCGTTGGCGTTACCGCGATGCAGTGAATCGAACAGCTGACGAAAATTGACGTTGTGCGACCTCATCCTGGTCACGTCCGGCAACACCTGATACTGCTTGACGAAGCCGCCGCGATTGACCACATCGGCCACGCCCGGCACCATTTTGAGCTGCCGCGACACCACCCAGTCCTGCAGACTCCGCAGCGCCATCGGGCTGAGTTCTTTGCTCTTCAAATGGACGCGATAGATCTCGCCCACCGGGCTGGTGAGCGCGCCCAGCTCCGGGGTTACGCCCTCGGGCAGTTCGGCGGCGTGGATCTTTTCAAGCACTTGCTGGCGCGCGAGGTAGTGGTCAATCTGATCGTCGAAGGTCACGTAGATGAACGACAATCCAAACTGCGTGTGCGAGAACATGCGGATCGCGTGAGGCACACCGGCCAGCGCGATCTCGATCGGCACCGTGACCTGCTTTTCCACTTCCTCCGGCGCGTGACCGGGGAAGAGGGTGATGATCGGCACCTGCACGTCGGTGACGTCGGGAAAGGCCTCGATCGGCAGCGTCCGGTAGGAGACGACGCCGGCGCCGGCAAACAGCACCAAAAGCAAGATCAGGAAAAGTTGTTGGTGAAGAGCAAAGTCAATTAATTTTCGAATCATGCAGGGTGGTCTCTAGATCCCGCCCTTAAGATAGATGGCCCCGGAGGTGACCACCCTTTCACCGGCTCGCAGGCCCTCGCGCACCACCACGCGTTGGTCCTGGTGCTTGCCGATGGTCAGGAATCGCCGCACAAAATAGCCCGGCTTTTCTTCGACGTAGGCCGCCGACTTGCCGTTGAACTCGAGGATGGCAGACTCCGGCACCACCGGCAGCTTTTCGGTCATTTGGCCATACTTGATGCGCCCATACATTTCCGGCCGGAAGCGGCCCGAGGAGTTGTCCAGCTCCGCATGCACCTTCACCGTGCGGGTCTCGGCATCCACGGTGTCGGCGATGTGAGTTACCCGCGCGCGGAAAATCTCGCCGGGAAAAGCCACGAGTTCAATCTGCACCGCGCCACCCACGCGGCAGTAGCGGATATAGCTCTCCGGCACGTTTGACGCGACCCACAGTGTGCGCAAATCGGCGATCGTGAGCAATGGCGCCGAAAGATCGTTGCGATATTCGCCGGCCACCACGCTGAGCGCCAGCACCTTGCCGGAGAGCGGCGCCGTCACCACCACCTTTTGCCCGAAGTTGCCGGGCTTGAGGCCCAGCAATTGCAGCCGCCGTACCGATTGCTGCAAACCGGCGTCGGCCGCGATCACGGAAGTCTTGGCGAGCGTCAAGCTATTCTGCGCGGAGAGTACTTCCTTCTGAGCCACGGCCTGATGAGCGAACAGATCGGCCAGGCGATCGAGGTCCGCTTGCGCCTTGATCTCAGTGGCTTTCGACTGAGAAACCGTTGTCTCGGCCTGCCGAAACGCCAATTCGGCGGCGTCTACATCGGGGCTCTCGACCGACAACAGCGGCTGCCCCTCGTTCACCGCGTCACCCAGTTTGGCCGATACCGAAGAGATACGGCCGGCCACCGGCAATGTAGCGTGAGCCAGACGATTAGGGTTAGTTTCCAGGTTTCCCGGCGCCGTCACCTCGTCGGTTTCCACATCTTCCACTTTCACTTGCTCGATGTGTAGCTTGGCCAGTTGCGGCGCGCCGGGCGGCAGCGTGACCGTTTCCGATGTCGTGACGATTTGCGGCTCGGCCGGCGTCACGGCCACCGAAGCCGGACTGGGCGATGAAGCAGTTACTTTCTTGTCGCCCGAACACCCCACCAGTAAACTAATCAGCAGTCCAGCCGCTGCGAATTTCACGATCATTGTTCCTCTCACTTTTGCACCGCGGCAATCGAATCCCCCGCCACGGAGTCAATCAAAAACAGGCTGCGCGCGAAGTTGGCCCGCGCCTCGTTAAAACTTTGCACCGAATCGTTGAAGGCGCGCTGCGCGTCCAGAAACTCGATCAGCGTCGCTTCCCCGCGCCGGTAGGAATACTCGGTTACGTCACGCACGGTCTTGGCGCGGCTGAGAAGGAGGCTCTCGATATTCTTCAGCAGCCGTTCGGAGGTTTGGTATTGACGGTGCGCGATTTCCACCTCGGTCGAGATCGACCCTTCGAGCGCCGCAACGCGAGCTTCCTGCTGGCGGCCTTCGCGCGTAGCGCGCGCAATCTCGCCCTGATTTTTGTTGTAGACGGGCAGAGGCATGCTTATGGATAGTCCGAGTGAGCTGCCACCAATACCGTAGGCCCGCTGATACGAATATTCGGTGCCGATCACGTAGTCTACTTTGCCGTTGGCGAGTTGCAGACGTAGATCTGCGCGTGAGCGGTCCTGGGTTTGCCGTACTGCCGCCAGATCGGGACGCTTCTCGACGGCACGCCGCATGATCGCATCCACCGTTTCGTCCTTGCCATCTCGCCGCATCTCGCCTTCCACGTCGAAATCCAGCGTCGTGCTCTTGCGGCCGATCAGACGCTGCAGCCTGGTCTTAGCCTGCTCCACTTGCAGCTTGGCTTGCTCGACGGCGGTCTCATACTGCAACAGCGCTACGCGCGAACGATCGAGTTCCACTTGCGCCAGGTCACCAACACGCACCCGGTTCTCATTCACCTCTACAATGCCGCGCAGCGTCCGTAAGTTGTCCTGGGCCAGCGTTACCGCCGCCCGCGCCTGTTGGACATCCACGAACCCTGCCTGAACGTCCAGAATCAGGCGGCGCGTCACTTCGCGAATCTGCAACTCCACCAAACGGCGATCTTCCGAGGCCAACGCGATGCGCTCGAACCGCTTGCGCCCCCGTTCAAAGATGAAGTCCGTATGGGCATTAAGCTGATTGGGGCCTACGGGACTGTTCGCATTGAAGCCGGCGCCAAGGAGGTCCAGTGTTGCCCCTTGGATCGTCAAGACCGGATTAGGCCGTAACGCCGCCGTGAGCTGTCTGGCTTCGGCCACACTCAAGCTGAAACGCTCAGCCACGAGATCGAGATTGTTCTGGATGGCTTCTTGGATTGCCTGCTCAAGAGGAAGGGGCGGAGCCGGTGTCTGACCGAAAAGAAAACCTGTTACAAGAGCACACAAAAAGGAATATTTTTTCATCTTAGGCAGGCCCAACTCTGAGCGTACAAACGTAAAATACCAGTGTCGCCGGGGAGCTGTCATCTTCGAAATAGCCTCGGGAGGTGGTTTATTGCACTTCAGCACAGGATACAGCCGCGGCATTACACTTAAGAGACAAACAGCCCATTCATGATCTACGAATTTCTCGCCTTTCGGCTCGATTCCCGCGCCCGTACCGTTGTCAGAAGCGGCGAACCGGTGCCGATGACGGCCAAGGTCTTCGACATGCTGTTGCTCCTGGTTCAACGCCCGGGTCAAGTGGTAACCAAGGAACAGTTCTTCAAAGCAATCTGGCCCGGCGCCGTGGTGGAGGAGTCCAACCTCTCTCAGAACGTGTTCCTGCTTCGTAAGCTTCTGGGAGAAAAGGAAGCTGGGCAGAAGATCATCTTCACCCACACGGGCGCCGGCTACTCTTTCTTGCCCGAGGTGAAAGAGGTGCCCGACGCGCCTGCTCCCGCGCCACCTTCGGTCAAACGAGCCAAGTATGGATGGCTTATCCCCGCGCTCGCTTTGTCAAGCCTCGTGGTGATCGCCTCACTGGCCATCATCAGAGCGGGCCGGTCCCAGCCTCCCACACGGAAATGGGCAGCGAGCACCCGACCTGGCGTCGAATCCTACCCCGCGCTGTCACCCGACGGGTCTCGCTTGGCTTTCACCTGGGATGGTGGCACGCCGGGCGCGCCCGCGAATTTGTACGTCCTGGATTTGCCGGCCGAGAACAAGCCCCTGACCGCCGCCCGTCCGCTTACCCCGAAACAGGCCGACGACGTAGCGTGCCCTGTGTGGTCTCCCGATGGCCGCAGTCTGGCGTTTGTGAGGCAAGGGCCGAGGCGAGCCGCCGTCTACACGATCGCCAGCGACGGCAGCTCCGAGCGAAAAGTGCGGGACACGCTGCCAATTACGCTGGCGTCCACCGGGTGCGTAGCCGCTTTCTCGCCCGACGGGCGCTCGCTGGCTGTGACAACCGCCGGCGTCGGAATGCAGACTCATTTGATTCGGCTGTCCCTCGAGTCCGGTGCGGAGGAAGCGTTGACGCCAGCGCCAGAGGGCGTCCATAGTGGGTCTGCCAATCCAGTCTACTCGCCTGATGGACGCTATTTGGCCTTTCTGGGGAGGGATACGCGCGCATCGATGGATATCTACGTGGCGCCAGCTTCGCCGGATGGCAAGACCACGGGCGAACCTCGCCAACTAACGCACGACAAGCTTCCCATGCAGGGGCTCGCCTGGGCCCCCGATTCCAAATCCATTGTCTACTCGGCGACCCGGCAGGGCGTAGTGGCGTTGTGGCGCATCCCGGTCGAAGGAGGGGTCTCGGAAACCGTAGCGGGCGGCGACCAGGGTCAGTATCCGACCATTTCCCGCAATGGGAGGCTGAGCTTTGCCGTGCTCAGTGAGAACCGCAACCTGTGGAAGCTGACGTTTTCGGCTAGCGGCGTTCCCTCGGCGCCCCCCTCGCTCTTGCTCTCCTCCACGCGCAGGGACGAGGGTCCCATTTTTTCCCGGGATGGCCGCAGACTCTCGTTCTTCTCGGACCGCACCGGCAGCTACGAGATCTGGACCTGTGAAGCGGATGGCAGCCAGCCCCGCGCCTTGACGTCGTTTGGCGGCGCCTTCGCCGGACTAACAGACTGGTCTCTTGATGGGCGCACGATAATTTTCGATACCATCACGCCGAAGGGCAGCCAGGACATCTATTCGGTTCCCTCGGCCGGCGGCAAAGCCGAGCCCTTCATCGCCGGCCCGGCGCTCGACGCGGTACCTACCTTTTCTCGCGATGACCGGTGGATCTACTTCTCATCCACCCGTAGCGGCGGCCGCTTTCAGATCTGGCGGACCGATCGCGACGGAAAGAATCCGGCCCAGATCACCAAGGAAGGTGGACTGGGAGCACATGAGGCCGAGGATGGCTATCTTTACTACGCCTCGCAAGCGCCTGCGCCGGAAATCCGCCGGGTTCCGGTGGCGGGCGGTGTCGAGGAAACCGTGCTCAGCAATCCCCGGCCCCGGTTCTTTGGTCATTGGGGCATCGCGCGCGGGCGCATCTATTTCATCCGCCAGCCCGACGATTCGCTGTTTGACGGTCCCCGGCCGTCGGAACTTTGGGACTTCGAAGTGCAAACTCGAAAGGCCCGCAAACTGGCCGATCTCCCCGGAAGAGTTCACCACACCACCCCGTCATTGGCCGTCTCGCCCGATGGCGGCACGATCGTTTACTCCCGGATCGATTCGGCATCGGGCGATTTGTACGTCGTCGAGAACTTCCGATGAGACCGTTTAGTTCGCCAATAGGAAGGCTTCGAAATCGGCGGGCTTCTCGGCAGCCAGCCGCACCCCTCGGTATGACCCTCCCGGAATCGTGGCCATCTCCTTGCCATCTTTGTCCATCACTACCGCTTCGGTGGTTCCCTTGGAGGTGAGGCCGTCGTCGCTCAGTTGTACCGTGATCCTGACCTTACTGATGGTAGTAAGAACCCGTTTCTCGTCGTAGTTGAAAATGTACATCGTCTGAAGGAACTTGCCGTCCGTCACGCGGACCCACACGCCCTGCGAAGGACTGGTATTGCCGTCGGCCGTGGGCCCGATGCAGGTTCCCTCGGCGAGGTAGGTGACCAACCCCGGCGTAACCACCGATTGTCCCGGACGCCGGAGTTCCAGCATCCACGTGCCAGTTAGCGTCGGGTTGCGCGGCGCCACCGCTTTCTCCGGGACGCCGATCCGGTCAAGCAGGCCTGGGGTCATCTGAGCGTGAGCCGCCGCGCCTCCGAAGATAGCGGCGGTGAAGAGCAGAAAAATCGTTCGTTGCATATAGTCTCCTGTGATGTGCAGTTGGGCTGCTGCAACAGGGTTGCGGATCGGGCGCCGCAAAGTCCTCAGACCATCTCAAAACGGCCTTCAAACGTTCTCAAACCGTTGATTCTCATTGCCGCTATACTATGTTGGAATGCCCGACAATAGTTTCGACGTAGTATCCGAAGTAGCCATGCCCGAAGTCCTGAATGCCGTCCAGCAGGCGATGAAAGAAGTCATCCAGCGCTACGATCTGAAGGATTCCAAGTCCGACATCCAACTCAACGAAAAAGAGAAGCAGATCCTCATCACCAGCGTCGACGAGTTTAAACTCAAGGCCGTGGTTGACGTGCTCGAATCCAAGCTCCTCAAGCGCAAGGTCCCGCTCAAAGCCCTCGACAAGCAGGCGATCCTGCCCGCCGGCGGTTCCACCGTGCGCCAGGAGATCAAGCTGCAGCAGGGGATCCCGATCGAGAAGGCGCGCGACATAGTCAAAGCCATCAAGGACAGCAAGAAAAAGGTACAGGCCGCGATCAATGGGGAACTGATCCGCGTCAGTGCCAAGGATCGCGATGTGCTGCAGGAAGTGATGGCGCTGTTACGCAGTCAGGACTTCGGCATCGACATGCAGTTCACCAACTACCGGTCCAATTAGCGGCGGCTTTCAGTATTTGCCGGCAGCCTTCAGCGCGGCTTCGACGGTCGCCAGCGGCAACAGAAGCGATAATGGCGCATCCAATAGGGGCACGGCGCCAAAGCTGGCGTACCATCTTGCCACCCTCTCACTCTTGGCATCGGTTACCAGCACGACGCCGCCGGCTTCGATCGAAACCAGCAGGCACCGCCGGCCCGCCGCAAGCAGAAGCTGTGCGCCGAGTCCCTGCCCCTGTACCTTGCGGTCCACGGCCAATCGGGCCAAACGGAAACCCGGAACGTCATAGCGACCCTGCCCGCGCCGCACTATCTCAGGAGTGCGGGCATATTCCACCGAAGCGGGGCATAGGCTGTAGAAGCCAAGAATGGTGTTGTTGTCGGCGTCGTCGATCGCCAGGAATGTTTTAGCCCCGCCCGATCCGTGGCTCTTGCGGGCGTAACGGCGCAGGAATTCGTTCAGCGCTTCTTCTCCGCAGTCGAACGCTTCCCGATCGTGCTTCTTGTTGATCGCCTCTTCGTGCCAGACAGGAAGGTTCATGACCGCAATGGCAGCGCCTTGGCGGCAGCCAGCAGTCTTGCGTTCGGCTTAGGCGGGTTTTCGAGGAGATCCAACACATTCAAATAGTACAACCAGGAACGACAAAAGGGCGTCCGCCTAACGCCCGATCACAAAGTCCACCTCAAACATCTGATACGCGGTCGCCTGCATGCCCTGCCGCCGATAGACCTCCTGCGCGCGCGAGTTGTCGCGTTCCACGTAGAGCCGCAACCCGCAAACGTTGCCGGCTTCGGTGGCGGCAGAGCGGATATGCTCATACAACTTCTTATAGACGCCGGCCCCACGTGCCGGTGCGTCCACGTACACGCTCTGGATCCACCAGAAGACACCGTTGCGCCAGTCGCTCCATTCATAGGTGATCATCAGTTGGCCCACCACCTGGCCGGCGCCTGACTCCGCCACAATGTAAAAGCCCTTGGCCGCGTCGGCCAGCACGGCCTCTACGCCGGCCAGCAGCCGTACCGGGTCCAGCTCAAGATGCTCGGTCTCGCGCGCCATGGCCGCGTTGAAAGCGGCAATGGTAGCCGCCTCGGACGAATGGGCGCGCCGGATTCGCAGGTCTTCCATCTGGATAAGGATAGCGAAGACTACCCGCCGCATTGTAGGATAGAATGATTCCCCCGGCATGAAGGCTTTACTTGACGTCCTGGCGGCCGGCGATCCGGCGTGGGATCTGGCCGTGTCACTGGACCCCGCCCGTCTCCCCGCTCATATCGCTGTCATCATGGATGGCAATGGCCGTTGGGCCCGCCAACGTGGCCTGCCACGCGTCGCCGGACACAAGGCGGGCATCGATCCGGTGCGCATGATCGTTGAGACGGCGGCGCAGCTAGGCATCCAGGCGCTAACGCTCTACGCCTTTTCGACTGAAAATTGGAAACGGCCTCCGGCTGAAGTCGACACGCTTTGGCGGTTGCTGCGCCTTTATCTACAGCGCGAACTCCCCCGCCTTCAGAACAACGGCATCCGGTTGAACGCCATTGGGCGCTGGGATGCACTAAGTCCGGCGGTGCGCGAAGACCTGGAGGCTACCATCGCACTGACATCGCATAACACCGGCCTGCGCCTCAACCTGGCCATCAACTACAGCGGACGCACCGATCTGGTGGACGCCGTCAATCGCCTTTTGGACCGGGCGCGCCTCCGGGGCACCCTCGCTACGCTGCAAGTGGATGAGGATAGCCTGGCCGCCGAGCTCTCCACCGCCGGCCTGCCTGACCCTGACCTTCTCATTCGCACTTCCGGGGAAATGCGTATCTCCAACTTCCTGCTTTGGCAGATCGCCTATGCCGAGTTGTACGTGACCGAGACGCTTTGGCCAGATTTCGATCGCCCGCATTTCCTGCGCGCCTTGCTCGATTTCCAAAAGCGCGATCGCCGGTTTGGAGGTGTAAACGATGGTTCGGCAGCCGACCGCGACGCCGTCATCGCCGGGGCCTTGGCCCCTAAATGATCCGCCGGATCCTGACGGCCCTGGTGATGGCGCCAGCCGCTGTCTTCACCATCCTCTACGCCCCGGCTTGGCTCTTTCTGCTGCTCACGGCGTTGGTGGCCTGCGGTTGTTTTCTCGAATTTCAGCGCTTGGCGCACGATCACGGGGCCAGTTCGCAGCCCTTGATCGGGCTGGCCGGCGGCCTGGTCATCCTGCTCTGTCCGCTCGATCAGGGTTTTCTGGCGCTGATTGCCGCCGTGCTGAGCGGGATGGCGGTGGCCATGCGCAACGAGGGCCCCGGCAGTGTGTTGCCCGATAGTGCGGCCCTGAGCCTGGGTCTGGTGTATTGCTTTGCCACGTGGCGCTGCGGAATTGCTCTGCGCGACCTCGCTCCGCACTGGCTCCTGTTTGCGCTGGCTTTGAATTGGATTGCCGACAGCTTCGCCTATCTGGGCGGGCGTGCGACGGGGCGGCACAAAATGGCGCCGGTGCTTTCACCGGCTAAGACTTGGGAAGGGGCAGCGTGGTCGGTCGCCGGGTCGCTGCTGTTCGGATGGCTGTTTCTTGGCCACTTCGCGCCGGAGCGTAGTTTGCCTCAGGTGCTCTTGCTGGCGCTCGCCGCCAACATTGCCGGTCAACTGGGCGATCTGGCTGAATCCGCTCTCAAACGCGGCGCCGGGCGGAAAGACAGCGGCAACCTTCTGCCTGGCCATGGCGGCTGGCTTGATCGTATGGACTCCAGCCTTTTCGCCATGCCGGTCGTCTACCTGGGGCTGGTCCGATTCCTCTAAGGTATTTTCCAACCGTCACTACAGTCTTAACCGAGGTCGCCCGATTACCTCATTGAGGGTGTAGTCTATGACCACTTCTTCTTTTATTCATTCCGAGACCGTTCCTGAAAAGCCTGTTGGCGAATTTTCAGTGGGGCAGCGCCAGTTGGCCGCGCTGGGCTTCATCGCTTTTCTACTGCTGGGCTTTGCCTCGACAATGGCCTATCTAGCAGGTCGGGTTGCACGCAACCCGCAGGCGCCCGATCCGGTTGCTGCTGCTGCCGCTCCGGTTCGCCAGCGGGCTGCGGTTCAACTCCCGGTGCCCGCGAGCAGGCCCGCTGTGGAGCAACTGATAATGGTAGAGACCGCCTCATCAACGGTTCCCTCGCCAGCCGGCGCGATACCGTCCGCTCCGGCCGCCGGTAAGCCCGTCGCAGTGACGGCCCAGTTGGAAAAACCAGCCCCCTCGACACCGGCCGGTCACCAGCTAACTCAGGTTCCAACGGAACTGCTGAAGGGGAATACCTATTGGCAAGTGGCCGCCATTGATCGAGGCATGGCTGAGGTGAGCTGCGAATTCCTGCTCCGCAAGGAGCTGCCGGCACTGCTTGGCGACAGTCCCACCCCGGGGATCGTCCGCGTGCTGGTTGGCCCAATCCATACCCCTGATGAGACCACCAAGTATAAGGCAGTCTTGGAAGACTCAGGGTTCCACCCGTTTATTAAGAAATACTAGACGTGGCCAAAAAAGTTTTGGGCTGGCCGTTTGATTTGAAGCCAGCCCATTTTGAACTTACAGTTTGATCGTCGGTCTTGAGGAACTAGTTTGCCTTGACTGGGCAGGGATAGCATTGCGGCCACGGGGAAAGGCTGGCCATAGCCACGTTCGCTACCGCGCTCAGGCTGGCCATCAGCAGGAAGATCGTCATTAGCTTTTTCATAATCTGTGTTCTCCGGTTCGTTTGAAGTTTGGCGCTGCAATGCCCGCCAACGTATTGAAGCGTAGAGGCTTTTGCGTTCAGAACCGAAAACAATTGTCAGATTTTCGTAAATCGGAACAGAAATTCTTGCCCTCTCTCAACGAGCGGGTCCCCTCCCCCAAGTTCGTCATGCTCGGCGGTTCCGAAGTGCTCTACAATGATCATTGGTGGCCTCGTTGGTCGGGCCGCTATCGGAGTCGCGAAGTTGATACGATCCAGTCCCACCTCTCCGTTTCGCCGCGGCGCGCCGGACGATCTGTGGCGACACACGTTGTCGCAGATCCCCACGACGTTCGGTCGTTTGGTGTATCTCTCATCGTTGCGGAACGAGAATTCCGGACAGTATGAACACCACGGGTTTGCTCAGACGTATGGAGTTGATGCGGCTGATCGGGCGATGCGCGAGAGCCACGAGTCCATCTTTGCCGAGTGGCTGGGATTTGACCTGCAGCGGCAGAAGGCTGATCTGGACGAATATCTTCACAGTCTCGGCGGAGACCAGGAAAAACTGCTGGATGTATGGCGTCGTTTGGCGCCCTACCGGAACTACGTGCCTACAGCGGTGCGAGCGGCGGATCGGGCTTTGTTTCAGAGTGACCTGGAAACCCTGTTCGAGACTTTCAGGGCCCGCCGCGGCGTTTCAGACCTCGATCGAGACGCATAGCAATCCCCGTTACCCGGCCCAGGTTTTCCACCTCGCCCGGTTTGTCGAAAATCATCGGTGGTAAGTGTGAAGAAGGATGCTGCAGGAGTACGGTCCGGTCCCCTTCCACCGAACACCAGGCACAGCAAAACCCGCTCCGATGCTCGAAAAAGTAGACGGGCCGTTCATATTCACTCACCCAGCCAGTCCGGGGATCCGGCTTCCGCTGACGCTCGTCGATCAGGACAAACGAACCGGGAGGGATGACCGGATCCATAGACCAGTCGTCGGTTCCGATGAACCCATATTGCAGATGAGGCACGTCCAAGTCGTTGAGTAGAACCACGGGTAGCGCGCCCCACTTCTGCACAAAGCGGCTGACGTGGGTGGTGTGGCGAAGATCAAGCCCGGGATCGAGTCCCAACGGCATCTGCACCAGCCCAGCCCCGAGGTTGTTGAAAGCTACCGGATGCGTTTCGCTCAGTTCGATCGCGGCCGCGTCGGCAGGTAGCGCGGTCAGGTCCACGCCGAACCAGCCGAGCACGTCTACCATGTCGAGCCTGTAGATCGCACAAAGCGAGTACAGCCGATACATAGTAGGCACCGTGCCCTTGTTCTCAATGTCGGCGAGACGGCTCAGCACAACCGCGAATTCGTCGTTGCCGCGCCTGCGTGCGATACTGAGACTGGCTTGCTCAACTTCGCGATATTTCAGGCCGAGACGTTCGCGGACCCTCTTCAGCCGTTGACCCGGGTCCTCCATGTTATGTTTGCGGAGGGCTCCGGCGGCAAGATAGCCCTAACTGACCTTGCGACCGGAAGCCCAACTTCCTAGGCGAGAATTATACAGGGAAAAGGGAGTCGATGGCAACGCTCACACGGGGAATCTGTTCTGATATCGGAACAGGTTTATTTTTTGGTGGTGAATTTTGAGAATAGTAGTGGGAATCTCTGGAGCAAGCGGGTCTATCTACGGCATTAGGCTGCTTGAGCGGTTACACCGCACCGAAGGCGTCGAGTCACATCTGGTGCTAACCCGCGGCGGCGAGAAGACCGCCTTCGTAGAGACCGGCCTCTTGGCGGCTGGCATCAAGCAGTTGGCGGACCATGCCTATCCCATTGAAGACATCGGCAGCCGGCTGGCCAGTGGTTCCTTCCAAACCAATGCCATGGTCATTGCCCCATGCTCGATTCATACGATGTCCGCCATCGCCAACGGAATCAGCTCGAATCTCCTGGTCAGAGCCGCCGATGTGATGCTCAAGGAGCACCGCCGCCTGATCCTGATGGTGCGGGAAACGCCTTTCCACCTCGGCCATTTGCGCAGCATGGTTAGCCTGGCTGAAATGGGCGCCATTGTCATGCCACCGGTCCCGGCCTTCTATCATCAACCCAAATCCATCGAAGACATTGTCGACCACACCATTGATCGCGTGGTTGACCTGCTCGGAATCGCCAACCCGGCGGCCTACCGATGGGATCCGGAATCCGCTAGAAAAGTATAGGTTCAAAATGCCCCGCCCCCGGTCCGATGATCACCTTACTGTTGCGTTTCAAGGTGAGCTTGGCGCTTTCAGTCACATGGCAATTCTCCAAATGCTCGGCGAAAAGGCCAAGGCCATTCCAGTGCCTCAGTTCGAGCGCGTCTTTCGGTCTCTGGCCGACGGAGAGGTGGACGCCGCCATGCTTCCGGTGGAGAACACCCTGCACGGCTCTGTGCATGAGAACTACGATCACCTCCTGCGGTTTGACTTGCCGATCGTAGGAGAAACGGCCGTACGGATCGTTCACAATCTGATTGCCCCGCCCGGCGTCCGCTCCAAGGCGGTGCGGCGCGTCTACTCGCATCCGGTCGCGCTCAATCAGT
>JAYTKJ010000900.1:0-12767 GCA_043730365.1 Acidobacteriota bacterium
GGTTTCAGTTCAACGCTCGTTCTCACGCCGCTTCCGGGTCAGCCTTCCTCCTCGCCCCGGCCTCCGCGCCGGAAGCGGGCGATGAGAACTTATGCATTCGCTACTTCGCGAAATAAATTTTCTCCAATCCCCTCATCCACATACAGCAATCCATTCTGCCGCGCTCAAACGTCCGCCCGCCAGAATCAGAATCGCCATGGCTCTTGACCACGCCCTCACCCCAACACAACTCGAAGTCCTCAACCATCTCCACGCCGGATCCACCGTCGCCCACGCCGCGCGAAAATCGTCGATCCACCGCTCTACCATCTATGTTTGGCTCAAGGAGGAAAACTCCCCGTTCCGCGCTGAGTATGAACGCCTCCACGCCATCCTCACCGCCGCCACCGCCGACCGCGTTCGTGAGCTCCACCTCCAGGCGCTTGACGCCCTCGAAGAATCGCTCAGCGGACCCGATTCCACGCCCGCCGTCCGCCTCCGCGCAGCCATCTACGTGCTGGGCAGCGCCGGACGACCCGACACAATTCGACACTTTCCCGGTTTACTTCATCACCATGGCGATGGCGTGCCGGGGGTTCCTGGCGGCGTCGTCCATGAGGCTGAGCAGAGCGGCCAATTGCCTCTTGATGTTGGCATCCTCGGGCGCGGGGATGTTGCGGATGTTGACTCGAATCTCGGCGGCATCCACCGGACGGATAATCTCGGCGTGCTCCCCGAGCGGGTAGTCCAGCGTGATGTCGGAGATGTCCTTGGACGTGAGGGTTTCGCGCAGCCAGTCCGAAGCGCTATAGAGGTAGGAGACCAGTTCGCCTGCGCCCAGTTGATAGGGCTCCACACCGGGGAGCCTCACCAGGCACTTGGCTTCCATGATCGCCGGGGCCAGTTTCTGCGCGGCTTCCAGCCGCTTCTTCCGGTCGTCCAACTCCGGCACTTCTATACCGGCCGCCACGATCTGGCGCAGCCCCGAAGCGTCGCCGGTTTTGACATACTTCTCAAACGCCGGAGAGATCTTGCCTTCGTAGACGCCCAGGTCCAGCAGCACCATGTACGTTTCCAGTTCGCGAGGCTTGGACCCCGTGCCGGATTGCTGAGCCTCCGGGCTGCCCGCCCCGCCTGCCGCGGACGGAGAACTTCCGCTGCCTCCGCAACCAGCCGCTGCCAGCAGGAGGAAACTCGCCAGCGTCATGAATGCTGGACGCCGCCCCCTCAAGCCGAGGCCTTCTCCAGGATCTCGCGGACCCGCCGCGCCACCACTTCGGCCTCGCCAGCTTGCAGCATCCACACCGCAATGATCAACCGGTCCGTGGAACCGGGCGTGATCTCGATCGAGGGTGAACCTTCGCGAAGCTGCTTCACCACCTCGGGCGGCGTGATCTTTACCGCGCTTTGATCCCAGGTGACATGGACATGCGGCACGTGATTGGAGATGGGCGGCACCTGGATCTCCGTCTTCACGGACTTAATCCCAGCCACCGAATCCATCACTCGCCGGCAGCGCTTCTCCCAATCGGCCCACTCGGCCTGATGATCTTTCTTGAAGTACTGCTCGATCGCCACCATCATGCCCAGCAGCTCTTCTTTGTTGACTTTGAGCCCGCGGCCCACCGAGTCCGAATACGGCGACGTGTTCTGCCGCGCGGCCTCGATCAGATCCTTGCGGCCCACCAGCAGCCCCGCGCTTTGCGGCCCCCGAATGCCTTTGCCGCCGGAGAATACCACCAGGTCGAAACCGATCTTGACGAACTTGGTCAGGTTCTCGAGCGGCGGCACGTCGGCTGCGGCGTCGTTCATCGTCGGAATGCGATGCTTCTTGCCCAGCGCTACAAACTCGGCGGCGCCGATCTTGCCAACCTTCTCGTTGGAGTTGAAAAACAGCATCATCACCGTGTTCGGATTGATGGCGCGCTCGAGTTCCTCGGCCGTCTCCACTTCCACGAACTTGGTGCCGCAGTTCCGCACCGCGTGATCGTAGCCGTATCGGTGCGATTTCTGGATGATCACCTCGGTCTTCATGCCGCGCGTGTCCGGCAGTTGCCGGATGAACTCCTGATTAGTCCCAGCCATGCAGGCCGCCGTGCCGCAGGTGAGCGCGCCGGCTGCGCCCGAGGAAATCATCGCCGCCTCGGCGCCAATCAATTCGGCGATGCGCTTGCCCGCCGCGTCATGCAACTCCGTAAGCCGCACAAAATGTTTGGAGGCGTACTCGATCGCCGCTACCACCTCCGGATGCATCAGCGAGGCGGTGAGCGTGGTGTAGGTGCCGGCGGCATTGATGAAGGTGCCGACGTTCAAGTCCTTGAAGTAGTCGCGCTTGGTTACCGCTGCGGCGGCGAGCGAGGCGGGGACCAGGCTGCCGATCACCGGCAGCGTGGAAACGGTTTGGAGGAATGTTCGGCGATTGGACATGGTTTTACCTTCTGCGCTACAGTTTATCTCGTTTGCATGACCACCAGTATCGAGCCATCCGCACGGCCGCCACGGTGGGGGAGCGTTCTGTCGCTGGATCTCCGCTCGCTCGCTTTTTTTCGCATCGGCCTCGGGCTCTTTACCGCCGGCGATGTCCTGCATCGCGCCTCGGATCTGCGCTCCCTCTATAGCGATGCCGGCGTCTTGCCGCGCTCGGCTCTGCTCGGCGAGTTCACCAATCATTGGCTCTGGTCGGTACACCTGATCAGCGACGCGCTCTGGTGGCAAGTCCTGCTGGTTACTGTGTGTACCTTGGCCGGGCTGGCCTTGGCCATTGGGTATCGCACCTGGACGGCTACGCTCGTCTGCTGGGTACTGGCCGTGTCCATCCAGAACCGGAATGAAACGGCGCTTGATGGCGGCGACATGGTGCAGCGCGTGTTGCTGTTCTGGTCGCTCTTTCTGCCGCTGGGTGCGATTTGGTCCGTTGACGCCGTGCGCCGGGGCTCGGCGGCGGTGCGGCCCTGGATACTGACTGCCGGCAGCGTGGCCTTGACGGTGCAGATGGCCTCCATCTTCTTCTTTGCCGCCGTGCTCAAGACCGGCGATCCATGGCGCAAAACCTATGATGCGGTCTGGTACGTGCTCCATTGGGAGGTTTACACCACGCAGATTGGCCTCTGGATCCGGGAATTTCCCGCTGTGATGCGCGTATTCACCATCGGCACTATGGTTTTGGAAGGAGTGTTTCCGCTCCTGCTGTTCGTACCGTGGGCGCCCCTGCGGGTCTTCGCGATCATTTCGCTCATTGGTCTGCACGCCGGTTTTGTGGTGGTCATGAAGCTCTTCATGTTTGCTTCGATCATGGCGCTCGGCTGGTTCTCACTCCTGCCCGGGTGGCTGTGGGACCGGCTCGGCGTGCCACTCGAAATGAATGCCGCTTGGCAGTCCCGTTTTCACGCGCTGTCGGTCCGGTTGCCGGTTGGGGCAGGGTGGAATCCCCAACTGCGCTGGCCTCGAAATCTTCAAAGACTGGCCGCCGTTTGCCTGATCTATGTGACGTGCTGGAACATCCGCACGGTGTTGCCGGTCTTTAGACGTGTCTTCCCGTCGGTGCTCAATCCTATCGGCTACACTCTGCGAATCGATCAATACTGGATCATGTTTGCGCCCGCGCCGGTCCGGGAAGGCGGCTGGTTTGTCGTGCCCGGACGGCTGGCCGACGGGCGCATCGTGGATGTCTTTCGTAACGGCGAGCCGGTGAGCTGGGACAAGCCCGATTCGGTGGCGGTTACCTATATCAATCGCCGTTGGCGGCGCTATCTTTGGACAATCACCAGAACCGACTCTGCCGCCTATAGGAAGTACTTCGGCGCCTATCTCTGCCGCGAGTGGGCGAGCAGGCATTCTGAAGTTCTTCAGGACCTCGACATTATCCTAATGTACGAAGTGGCCAATCTCGATCACACGGTCACGCCGGCCGCCAAGATGGTGCTTTGGAAGGATCACAAGTGTCAGTGAGCCTTATGAAGGCGTATGATAATTGGTGCCATATGAAACTACTCATCACATCCTTTGCTACCTTGTTGACCGCCGCCTGCCTGCTCACTGCGCAAGATGGTGGGGTGACCTATGTCCCGCATGACAAAGTCACTGCCGCGCTTGCCAAGGGCGGGCCATTGGTCACGGCTCCCAATTTGCTGGTTTCGGGCAGCCACCGGGAAAAGGGCGGCCAGGTTGAGGTTCATGACAAAGAGACTGACGTGTTTTACGTGGTCGACGGCTCAGCCACGTTCGTGACCGGCGGCACGATGGTGGGCGGGAAGAACACCAAGCCCGGTCAGCATTTGGGCACGGACATCAAGGGCGGGCAGTCTCATCAGCTCACCAAGGGCGATGTGGTGGTGGTGCCGGCTGGTACGCCGCACTGGTTCAAGGAAGTCCCTCAGTCGGTCAGCTACTACGTAGTGAAGGTTCTCAAACACTAGTGTAAATGGCCCGCTTGAGTGGCGATTATCGCGCGTCTAATTGGCGCTTGCCGATCTTGCGGATGAAGTCCATTTCGATGGTGAGAGACTCGAGGCCCATCCGGGACTCCAGTATCAGCACCAGACTTCCGTAAAGCAAGCAGAGCGTTCCGAAGATGCCGATCCACACCGGCACCCAGTCCGCACCCTTCAGCCCGAGGAACGCCATCAACCCGATCGCGACACTGGAGGCGATGAAGCTGGTGAGCGCCAGATAGATCGACATCATGCCGCGCTGCAGCATCTTGGCTCGACGTGCCAATCGCGACAGTTGATCGTAGTAAATCTCGATTTTCTCTTCGACATGCGCTTCGTCGCTTTTCCCGTGTACCAACTGTTCGAGCCGCTCGGACAGGATCCGCGCCCGGTCCACGATGCGGCCAAAGCGAATGGTGGTGGAAAGCAGCAGCGGTCCACAGGCCGAGATCAGCACGGCCGGCGCAATCATGCCGGTCAGCACGGTGAGACTGAGAGCTTGCGGATTCATCGCCTGCCGCTCAAATGATCATATCCTCGGGGCGTGTGCCGGTCTCCAAAGAGTTGGATGCGCCCAGCCGGTCCTCTTACGATCGAGCCGATCCGCGTGAGTGGCACACCGCGATGAGACCTCGGCGGTTCGCATCGCGCCGTGAAGAGTAGCTCGTAGTCTTCGCCGGCATGCAGAGCCTGTTCCAGCGTCGCCCCCGCCGCTACGGGCAAGGGCCGGTCAATCACGGCCGCTGCCCGCGATTCCAGGCACAGGCGATGCAGATCGAGCGACAATCCATCCGTGAGATCCATGCACGCCGTGGCGCGCGATCGCAGGAATCGGCCCAAGCCCAGCCGCGGTTCGATCTTCACTGGAGCGTAATTGCGCGCGCCCGCGCCGCCCAGCCTGCCGCTCACGTAGATGCCATCGCCCGGCCGCGCTCCATCGCGCCGCAATTCCTCGCCGTGCGGCACTTCGCCGATCACTACGATATCGGCCGTGGCCTGCCGCGCGTGTGACGTATCGCCGCCCACCAGCGTAGTGCGATGCTGTTTGGCCAACGCGAGGAGCCCGGCGAAGAACTGCCTGATCCACGCCGGCGTCGCCCACTCTGGCAGTGCCAGCGACAGCAGGCACCAGCGCGGCTGGCCGCCCATCGCCGCAATATCGCTCAAGCCCCGCGCCAGCGCCTTGTGGCCGACTAGCGCCGGCGGATCGGTTCGCCGGAAGTGCACGGCCTCGATCAACATGTCCGTGGTCACCAGCAGATCGTTCCCGCGCCCGCCCGGCAGCACCGCGCAATCATCGCCGATGCCCTTGCCGCGTGCGCGAATCCACCGGACCAACTCCAGCTCGGTCACCCCGGCTGCTCCTCCCCTCCCGCCGCCGAAACTTGCAGTCCGCTGGGTAGTTCTTCGCCAAAGATGCGGCTCAAGGACTCGCTGTCGCGCCCGGCTTTGCCATCGAGGAGCGCGGCCAGCTTGACGCTATCCTTATGCAGCTCGATCGTTTTCCGCGCCACCGCCACCGCCGTCGGCGGTAAGTCCCGATACGCATCGCCGGTTCGTCGCGCCATGGATGCCAGCGCCTCGGCAGCGATAGGCGTCTTGCCCAGCGCCTCCACCCAACGCGACACCGTAGCTG
Organism: Acidobacteriota bacterium; assembly: GCA_043730365.1. GTDB lineage: Bacteria > Acidobacteriota > Terriglobia > Bryobacterales > Bryobacteraceae > VFZP01. The sequence goes on from JAYTKJ010000900.1 coordinate 6,046, forward strand.
CGGAAAGCACCAGATTCGTAGGTCCGTAGAAAAGTTCGCGTGCGCCAAACCGCCCCAGGCACCACAGCTCCGCTTCCCGTCCCTCTCCGGCTACTACTCGCTTCACCAGCACTTCGCCCAATTCGCTGCGTGTGCCGGCTGGCAGCAATTCCAGGCTCGCTGCGCATCGCCACATTTCGCGCAGCAGGCTGGAGTTCACCCGCCCGCGCTCGCCGCGCTTGGGCAGGAGAGTGGACGAGAGGCGCTGATAGATATCCGTCTGTTGGTTGCGCGTCATTCCGCCGGCTACGCGGCCCCAGAAGATCCACCACTCACTCTCGTTCTGCACAGCGTTGGCAAAAGTGAGGCCGCCGGCAAAGATGCGGCGCGCCTGCTCGATTCGGTAGTCGTCACCGGGATAACCGAAGCCCGGACGCAGGCAGAGGCCCGCCAGATTTAACCAGCGCAATTCATACTGCGCGCCACGCTTGCGGTTGTCAGCCAGCTCTAAAAACACGTCGGCGAATTTGCGGATCGCACTCAGCGGCCAGGAACTGCGCCCCAGTCCCAGTGTCTGCTCCAGCTTCGCCGGCAGTTGCTCGGGCTCCAGCGTAAAGCGCTCGAAGGTGTCGCGAATCAACCCCACGGCCGCCGTCACTGCCTCTTCACTCAGCATCGCCGCTGGCCGCGCCGTTGTCTCGGCCGTCGCCTGCTTCCGCAGCTCAAACTGGAGCCGCCAGCGATTCTCACTGACTTTGGAATCGGCCCACAACTGCAGCGTACCTACTTCGGTGAGCTTGGAAACCAGCTTCACCGGCACGCTCCGCTCGGCGCCCGGTTTGCCGAAGCGAATCACGGCGTGCAGCGGCGCGTGTTGATGCAGCCGCCCTTCGGCAACGTCCGTCCGATCGAATTCCACCACCGTGCCGAGAGTGTCTTCCATGCGCGTGAGCGACGAGTAGAGTTTGAACGCCACCGGGCGGTTGGCCACCAGTTGCAAGCCGTCCAGATCGAGCTCCAACTGCGAGCCCTCTTCAGTGCCGCGCGGCATCACCGTTACGGCGCGGATCTTGTCTTTGCCGCTGTCCAGTTCCACATAGTAGGAGCGCGGCAATCCGCCTTGCACGATGAGCCCGGCGCCCGTGCTCCGTACATAGCTGTAGTAAGCAGCGCCCACGGCGACCGCCAGATCGAGATCGCGATTCTCAAACACCTGTGGCCGCTTGCCGTGCCAATGCGCCATCACTTCGGTCACCCGATCGCGCAACAGATCGGGAATGAAGAAGCCGCCGTTGAACAGAATCGCATCGGGCTTGGCGCCGCCGGCGTCGGCGAGAAACGCCGCCAGGTGACGCGTGATGGCGGGGTCTGTTTCATACGGCAGGCCCACTTCGCGGAACGGACTCATCTCTTCGCTGGTGGGCCGGTCTGTCGCCTCGCAGAACGGCACAAAGCCTTCCATCGCCAGCTCCAACGCTTCGGCGCGCGTGATCTCGGTGCGCATTGAGCCGCCGATGAGCGACGATCCGCTGCCGAGGACCGTGATCGGCGCCGATTCCACCGTCGCGTCGGCCAGCATTTTCTCTTTGGCCGCCGAGCATTGCCGCCGCAGCGCCGTGCGTTGGCGCATCGTCAGTTGCGCGTTGGTGAGCTTGGACTCGGCCAGCCACGCTAGCGTGAGGTCAAGGTTGTCGCCGCCGAGCAGCAGATGCCGGCCCACCGCAGTGCGGGTGAAGTCAATCTTGTCGCCCGTGCGGCTCACCTTGATCAGCGTGAAGTCACTGGTGCCGCCGCCCACGTCGCACACCAGCACCAGTTGCCCGTCAAAGAGATCCTTGCGCGATTGCGCCAAGTGATTGGCGATCCACGAGTAGAACGCCGCCGCCGGTTCTTCGAGCAGCGTCAGCCGCTCAATGCCGGCGAGCTTGGCCGCTTCCACGGTGAGTTCGCGCGCCTCTTCGTCGAATGACGCCGGCACCGTAAGTACAGTCTCATGATCGGCCAGCGCCAGCCCCGTCGACTTCTCCCACGCCTCGCGCATGGTCTGGATATAACGCGCCGAAGCTTCGACCGGGCTCATCACGCGGCCCGACTCCTGGGCGTCAAACGGCAGAATCTTCGCCGTGCGGTCCACCTGCGGATTCGACAGCCAGCTCTTGGCCGAGTGAATTAGTTTGGTGGGGGTGAGTGCGCCCTGCTCGCGCGCATGAGCCCCAGTGATGGCCGGCTCGCTCAGATAGAGAAACGAAGGGAGCGTGCGCCGCGCCTCCACGCGCCCCTCAGCTACTGGCTGCGGAATGTCGAGCACGTGAACCGGAGGAAACGCAGCGTCTTCCGCCTCGCCTTCGCGCGCATAAGCCAGCGCCGAGTTGGTTGTGCCCAGGTCAATGCCGACGAAATGTCTCGCCATTGATCGGCGTCCTACTCGACTTCGATCTCGGCCGGCGCCAGAATCGCCGCCTTCTTCCCCATCGGCGTCGCCGGCAGATCCACCTTGTCTACGCGCCAGCCGCGATGCCGTAGTACACCGGCATCCACTTTGCCGTCGGCAGGAACGTTACCCACGATGCGAAGCCGCGTGGTGTCTTTGGCGTCGAGGCCGGCGCTGGCCAAATTTGTATTGGTGCCTTCCACGCCGTCGACGACGGGCCGCAGCGCCACATGCCGCTGCAGCGCCGCGCGCGAGTTCTTGTGGATGTCGCGCACCGCCGCGCCCACTTGCTCGTCAGTGTAAGGCGTGATGTCCTCTTCCAGAAAATCGATCAGCCGCGCCTCGCGTTGCAGAATCGCCAGAATCTGCACGGCGCCGTCGGCGGCTTTTGCCGCTTCCACTACCGGCGCGGGTTTGGGGGCTGCCGCCGTTTCGGCAGGGTTAGCGTTGCCGGGCGTAACGATCCGCCTCGTAAGGTTCAACGCGATCTGCACGTCTTCGGGAAGCTTGCCGCTAAACAACAGAGAAAAAAAGCTCTTAAACGCCAATGAAAGGTTTGACAAAAACTACCTGCCTGACTCGATTTGATTTCAACCGCCGCGTGCCCGGGCTCGTTCGCCCAAGCTTTTAGGATACAATGCAAGTTCGAAAGGCAACATGGGCAGGCTCGCTGGCCTGCTTTTCTTGTTTAGGGGTGATGTACACCAAAATTGTGATTGTCGGCCCCCAAGGCGCGGGCAAGGGTACACAGGCCGAGCTGCTGTGTAAGGATTACGACTTCGTTCATATCTCGATTGGCGACATCTTCCGGTGGCACATGATGCATCACACCAAGCTGGCCGCCAAGATCACGCGGATTATGAATGAAGGGCGTTTGGTCCCGGACGAGATTGTAGAAGAGGTGGTGGCCAAGCGGCTCGAAGAGCACGACTGGAATTTCGGTTTCGTGCTGGACGGCTTCCCCCGCACCCGCTCGCAGGCCGAATACCTGTTCGAGGGCTGGAACCTGGACCACGCCGTGTATCTGGACATCCCCGACGAAGTTGTTTTCCAGCGCGTGATGTCGCGCGCCGCCGTTGGCCAAGGCTCCGGCTTCACCAAACGAGCCGATGACAACCCCACCGCGCTGCGGGTGCGGCTGCAGGAATATCACGAAAAGACTTCGCCCCTGCTGGAGCTATTCCAGCGCAAGGGCATGCTGCTAACGGTGGACGCTAACTGCGGCATGGCTGAGGTGTACGAGCACATCCGCCAGGGTCTGCACCTGCCTCCCCCCGTGAAGAAATAGCGGGATAAGGCGGATCCCGAAGGTGACAAAGAATCATCCTCACCCGGTAGCTCTCGCCGATCCACAGGCGGAGATTCGAGTGGCCGAACTCCTCCCACTGGAGGAATGATGATGAAATCGATCATCGTCTTGGTTGGTTTGGCCTGCCAGCTAACTCTGCGCGCTCAGGACGACCTGATCGCGGGCGCACGCTGGACCTACAGCCGCACGCTTGAAACCATTTCCGCCGAGGGCATGCCCGGCGGCTTCACCACCGCACTCCGCGCCTCCACTCCCGCCGCCACGCCGGCCACGCCTTGGTCAAGCCAGCTTTCCGTCACGATTCCCGCGGCGATCGCAAACGGCCACTACCTCCGGTTCCGTATATGGGCGCGTTCGTCTTCAAGCAGCCGCATTGAATTGGTCCATGAGTTGAATCGCGATCCGTTCAGTAAGTCCGCCTCCTACCTCTATCGCCTCTCGAACGAATGGAAAGAAATGGCGCTTCCCTATCCATCGTCAGCTTATGCCGCCGGCGATTCGGCGGTACGCATCCGCACCGGCTATGACGAAGGCGTGGTGGAGTTGGCCGGCATACGCTTGGAAGACTTCGGCTCCACCACCGAGCCGCCGCCGGCCATCAACTTCGATGTCTATGGCGGTCAGGCGCGCGATGATTCCTGGCGCGAGTCCGCCGCTGAACGGATTAGCCGCCTGCGTATGGGCCCGCTGGTGGTGCGTGTGGTCGACGCCGCCGGCAATCCGGTGCCCGGCGCCAAAGTGAAGATCGAGCAGCAGCGCGCCGCTTTTTTGTTCGGCACGGCAATCGCCAGCGGGCCGCTGTTTGCGAGCACCAAGGACGGCGACGAGTACCGTGCGCAGTTTCAGAGGCTCTTCAACCATGCCGTGCTGGAGAATCAGCTCAAGTGGGACTGGTCGAATGGCAATGACTTTGCCACTGCGGACCGCATGCTCACCTGGTGCGCCGAGCGCGGCATTCCGGTGCGTGGGCACAATCTTTTTTGGCCCAGCTACAACTATTTGCCGGCGTCCGTGCGCAACCTGCGAGGCCAGCCCATGCGCGACGCCATTGAGCGCCACGTGCGGGATTACGTGACGCGAACTCGCGGACGCGTTCCGGTCTGGGACGTCATCAACGAGGCCTATACCAACACCGAGGTCCTCCGCGACAACGGGCGCGATCTGCTGTGGCGCACGTTCCAATGGACCCGTGAAACCGATCCCGACGTAGCCTTGGCTTACAACGATTACATCATCTCCAACAATCGCGCCGGGGCCAACGATGCGCATAAGGCCGGCGCCTACGCAGTGGTGAGGGAGTTGCTGGATAACGGCGCTCCTGTCACCGTTTTAGGCGATCAGGGTCACATGAGCGCCCCACTTACGCCCATCGGGAAGGTGCTCGAAATCTGGGATGAGTATGGCCGGTTCGGGCTGCCCATCGAGATCACCGAATTCGATATCGTTTTCGGCGGACCGCGCGACGAAGCCCAGCAAGCCGAGTATATGGCGGACTACCTCACCGCCGCGTTTTCGCATCCGTCGGTGCGAGCCTTCCTGATGTGGGGCTTCTGGGATGGCGCGCATTGGTTGGGCAATCAAGGCGCCGGGCTGTTCCGCCGTGACTGGTCTCGGCGCCCGCAGGCAAACACCTGGGAGCGCCTCGTGTTCAAAGAGTGGCGCACCAATGCCGAGGCTGAAACCGGCGAGGAAGGCACGTACTCAACCCGCGCGTTTCTGGGCGATTTCATCGCGACGGTAACGGCGGGCGAAAAAACGGGGCGCGAGGAATTCACGGTTTCGCGCAATCAGGACGGGCCGAACGAGATAACTGTGCGGCTCCCGTAACAGGAGTTATGCCAACGCCCCGTCAGCAGCTTCTCGAAACTCTTCGTCGAGTTCCGCTGTTCAATGAGTTGTCCGAGCGAGAACTCGGGTCCATCGTCGAGAGTGTCACCACCAGCCGCTACGAGGCCAACCAAGTCGTCTTTTCCGAAGGAGACCAGGGAGGAGATCTGCTGATTGTCAGGGAAGGCGACGTGAAGATTGTGAAGATGGCTGCCAGCGGACGCCATCAGTTGATCTCGATCGAGCGCCCGGGAAGCTCCCTGGGTGAAGTTTCGCTATTTGACGGAGGACCCTATTCGACGACGGCGATCACGATGAACGCTGCCGTGTTACTGCGGGTGCGCGGCGAGCACTTCCGCAATCTCTGCTTGATCCACCCGCACCTCGCCCTCAAAGTAATCCGGGTGCTCGGACACCGGCTGAGGCACCTGCGGCAGCTGGTCGAACAACTGTCCTTCGCCACGGTTCGCGAACGTTTGATCGCCCACCTCTTACGCTTGGCCGACGAGCGGGGCATTCGCGGTGAGGCTGGTATCGAGATTTCCTTGGACGAAAACAACGAGGAACTTGCGGCTCGGCTCGGCACCGTGAGGGAACTCATTTCCCGAAATCTGGGTCGTCTGCACGGCCAAGGATTGATCGTCATGCGCCGCCGTGCGCTCACCATTCCCAATGAGGCACAGCTGCGGGCGGAACTCGAGGCCTAATCCCTCCGTTGCCGTGACAAAAGTCATCGCGCTCCAAGCTGATTGCTCTTACTGTTGTTCCATGGCCTATGTAATTGCGGAACCATGCATCGGAGTCAAAGACACTGCCTGTGTCGACGCCTGCCCTGTTGACGTCATTCATCCCACCCGGGACGAAGTGGACTTTGCGTCTGCCGATCAACTCTACATCTTCCCGGACGATTGCATTGACTGCGGCTGCTGCGTGCCTGTTTGCCCCGTATCCGCCATTTACCTGCAGGAAGATCTCCCGGAAAGATGGGCTCAGTTCGCGCAGATCAACGCCGATTGGTATGCCAAAAGAGAAACCGCCGCAGTCTCTTGCGCGGTCCCTTAGTACTACTGAGTCATTAAATTGAAGAGCTTTCGGAGTTCGCCGTAGAGCGGTATTCTGAGTCGTTGACATGACGCCGCAGTTGTCCAGAACACAATCGGCAGAAGAGATCTACGC
>JAYTKJ010000901.1:0-2850 GCA_043730365.1 Acidobacteriota bacterium
GAACCCGCAATCATAAATTTTCTTCCGCAGATTCCAGGAATTTCTTGCGTCATGCTTCTTTTTGCGGTACCTGCGGATCGCGCCCCCAGGTCCGACGCCATTCTACGCGGAGTGGCGGGGGCTGGCATATTACTCTTTTATCCGGAAATTGCGATATTCGCGGTCTGCGGAGCGGCTCTTAGTTTTGGATTGAGCGTGTACCGGCGGCGTATGCCCGCGGGCAAGGCCCTGGAGAGCCTTGCCGTCACCCTCGGCGTAGCGGTACTCATTAATCCGGTTACAGCATATTATGCCGTTCATAGTCTTCTGCTTCATTCGCAATCGAAGTCGGGATTCAACGTCGTCCTGACGCCGGAAAAACTGCTGCGAAGTATCGTGGGTTACCAGGACCCGATTGTTTCAAGCGGCGTCATAAACTCTGCTACATCAGCCCCCGGTTTTTCATGCTCTCCTATACCCGCCCTGAGTGCCAAGCCGGTTTGTTGTCAGGCGCCCGCCGCAGTGAAGTCTCCCGAGCTATGGATTGATGGCCGCATTGTCTTGCGGCGGCAAGGTCCCAACGCCGAGCGCGCCGGTGTTCCAGACCGACGGATGAACACCGTGACTGCCGGAATTGAATAACGCTACTCCGTGACGCTGCAGTAACGTGAGATCGCAGTGAGGTCGATTCCTATTTGATCATTGAGCCCGAAGATAAACTTGCGGAGTGGAACCCGGCAAACGTGATCCAGCTTCCGATCCCAATCCGGGTTCTCCGATTCCATGCCGAACTGCAAGCGGCACAGACCGCCCACCACGCCCGCGAACTGGATTTCGGTATGGCCGAATAACCCAAGGTAGGAGACTCGAGCGGGCAGAAGACAAATGGTACTGAAATCGATCTCGGTCGAGGGTCTCTGTAGCTGCCGCAAGCTGAGCAGGCTGCGCGTAGCCTGGGAAAGGACTCCATCTGGTGTCACCTTCTTTTCGCGTTGAAAGCGGATCAGTGCCTCACGCGTGGCCGTGCCAAACAAGCCCTTCGCCTCTGCAGGAGGAGTGCGAAGGTAACCGAGGTCCTGAAGCGCGGTTTGGAGTTCGATGACATCAGGCCCGCGCGATCCCAGTTTTAGTTCGCGGCGGAACTCGTAAGAATACGTGACCGAGCCAGTCATTAAGGCAGAGCTTCCCAGCACTACAATAACGAGCCGGATTGGGGTCGGGAGGGACATCTAACAAACAAGTGCGGAGCGGAGGACCAAGAGCTCACCACTCCGCGAATCGTCCAATTGGGCCGATGTTATGGTACGACAACCGTCACCGTATTAGAAGGCGCGCTTTCCACCGAGAAACCATTCGTGCCGGTTACCTGATATTGATAGGTCCCGGTTGCCAGGGATTCTGTAAAGGTGGCCAAGCTTGTCGTGCCGACAGAGGCGAACGAGCCTGCTCCCGTTTTGCGGTAGATCCGGTAGGTGATCTCTCCCGTTTGTCCGAGCGGATTCCAGGCCAGACGTACGGTGGAACCGGCTAACCGGGCGGCGAGGCTCGAAGGCGGCGCCGGAGGGTCAGTTTGCGAATCAGTGATCGTGAGTGCGTCGACTGGCGTGTTTGCTAGCGGCACTTCCACCACCGCACCAGCTCCAATGGTCCCTCCAGTGAACGAAATGTTCGCCCAGTCGTTGTAAGACTTCAGGAGAGTACCGGCGCCTTTATTGATGTTAGCCGCCACCGCTGCCGAGAAGATCGTATCGCAGTTCCAGTCCAGGGGGCCGTTGGCGACGTTGCCAATCGTTCGAACTGCGCCGCAATACCAGACGGTGCCAAAGCCGTTGGCCAAGGCGCTATTCAGGCCAAGGTTCTCATTGAGGAGGGACGCTTCGTTGAGGTCCGGCAACTGCATCCTCGAATAATCAAAGGTTCCAAAGTTGACTCCCTTCCGGAGGCCGGACATTTGGAAACTGTAGTTCATTACGCTGAGGTAATTTGGCTTGTAGTTCACGTTGACTTGTCCGTCCGGAACCGCAATTTTGACAGGCCCGCCATGGCCTAACCCCAGGTTGTGGCCGAACTCGTGCATGAATGTGCCGGCCTGCTCATCAACGGTTCCGCCGCCGGGCCAAGTGCCGAGGGCGACAATGAAATCGTTAGATGGAATCCCGCGCGAGATGCCGCTGTTGGCGGCACCCCCGGTTGTGGGTCCGATGTTGACGAACAAGGCATAGTGATAGGCGAGTTGCAATTGGGGTTGGAAGTTAGCGGCTTTCAGAGTTTCGAAGGCAGCCCAATTGTAAGCGCCTCCGGCGGTGGCGCCGAGATTGGCCTGGAACGGAACGGAGTTGCCTACGGTTAGGTGGAGAGTGATTCCATTGGCTCCGTCTGGGTTTGGAACCGCAAATTGGGCGTTCGGGACGGCGGCAAACGCTGCCACCACCTTGGCCAACGCCGCTGCCTTGGGGGCCAGGCCCACCATGTAGTCAATCTCGACGAATATGTCTTTGTGGTCCGGATTGGCGCCCATGGCCGGAAGGTCCACGAACACGCCGTTGTAAGTGTAGCCGTTGGTTTCCCACAAGTCGGGCAGACCGTCGCCATCGCGGTCGCCGCGTACCTGAAGAATCACGTTGCACTGGGTCTGCCGGGTGGTGCTATCGGTGGCGGTAAAGATCACGACGACCGTTGCAATCTGGCCCGCCGCCGGAGTCCAGTTGAACACGCTTTGTATCGGGTTCCCAGCCGCTGGGAGCCCGGGTGTCATAGTAGCCCCAGTAGGAAGGCCGATCGAGTTCAAACTGACCGTGTCGCCGACATCCGAGTCAATAGCGCGGATGACAAAGGTGAACGGCTTGTTCACTACAAGATCCAGAGTTTGCC
>JAYTKJ010000902.1:0-4571 GCA_043730365.1 Acidobacteriota bacterium
AGCAAACGGCCTTGCCCGGCGGCAAAAGCGCACCCCCCTGGTGTGGTGCTGGGTCACTTTTGCCGAGCAAAGTAGGGTAATTTCTCGCGAGTGCCGAAGCGTATGCCTGACCGCGGCAAGGAGGAGCCTAAACAATGAAGCATAAATTTCAATTGTCATGTACCGCCTTGATCGCGATGGTGGCTTTAACAACAACCGTTCCCGGGCGACTATCCGGTCTCCCTCAATGCGACAGCTCCCACCACGCTTGAAAACCGGATCGATGACCAGGCTGAGACTGTGTCACGGCATCCGCTTCCACCTGGCGCGCGCAGGCGCCAACGGCGCTCTCAGCAAGACCACGCCTTTGACGCTGGTGAAGCCCCGCGCTTCAAGCCAAAATGCCGCGTACAAGCTGAGCGGGCCGAACGTCAGTGAGCTTTTCGTCGCGCGTGTCGTGGTGATAGCTCAGCCGTTGATGATCCAGCCCGAGTAAGTGCAGAATCGTCGCGTGAAAATCCGCCATCGTGACGCGGTTCTCCGTAGCGTGATATCCAAAGTCGTCGCTGGCCCCGTAGGTGTGGCCGCGCTTCACACCGCCACCTGCCAGCCAGAGGGAAAATCCAAATTTGTGATGGTCCCGGCCATCCTGGCCCTCAGCCATCGGCGTCCGCCCGAATTCCCCGCCCCAGATGACGAGCGTGTCTTCGAACAGACCGCGTTGCTTGAGATCGGCGAGCAGCGCCGCCGCCGGACCATCGGTCTGCCGCGCGATCTCGCGATTGCCCGCTTCGTTCTTCTGATGCGTGTCCCACGGCTGGCCATTCAACAGGACCTGGACGAAACGCACGCCGCGCTCCACCAGACGCCGCGCCAGCAGTAACTGCCGCGCATGGATTCCCGAGTCGGGGTCACTGGTGCCATACAGCTCGTGCATCGACTGAGGCTCGCGCGAAAGATCCAGCGCATCGGAAGCCGCAATCTGCATGCGCGCGGCCAGTTCATAGCTGGCAATGCGCGCTTCGAGCTCCAACTGATCCGTGCGCGATTGCATGTGCTCGCGATTGAGTTGCTGCAGCAGCTCTAGGCGCGCCGTGGCGGCGGCAGCAGAGCCCGAGGGCTGCAGGTTCAAGACCGGTGTGCCTTCGGCTCGCATCGCCATGCCCTGATAGACCGGCGGCATCCAGCCGCTGGAGAAGTTACGCGGGCCATCCACCGGGAGCCCCTTGGGATGCGTGATCGCGGCGAACGCCGGCAGATTCTGATTTTCCGTGCCGAGCCCGTATGTAACCCAGGACCCCAGCGCGGGGCGGCCCGGGGTGGTGAGTCCGGTGTTGAAATACCAGATCGCCTGCTCGTGATTGGAGTGCTCACTCACCATGGACCGAATCAGCGTGATGTCATCGGTGTGGCGCGCCAGGCCTGGTAGAAGTTCGGAAAGTTCCATGCCACATTGGCCGTGGCGTTGAAACTTGAAAGGGCTGCCCATCCAGGCGCCGGTCTTCTTGATGTCCACCGTATTGATGTAACCATCGCCCGGCTTCTGCCCGTGCCGGCGCGTCAATTCCGGCTTAGGGTCGAACAAATCCATCTGGCTCGGCCCGCCATTCTGGAAGAGCAGGATAACCCGGCGCGCGCGCGGTGCAAAATGCGGCGTCTTGGGGAGCACGTCATAGCGAGCGGCAGGCGCGGCTTCGAGTAACGAACTGAGCGCCAGGCCGGCGAGGCTCGCGTTCAAGCTGCGGAAGACGTCGCGCCTGGTAAGTAGCTGCCGAATGGGAGTATGCTCGACGTGGCTCATAGTAACTGCTAATCCAGATAAATAAATTCATTGGCTCCGAGGAGCGCTTGACACAAATCCGCATAAACACGCCGTTGGCGCTCGGCCTCGGGCTGGTCCCGATAGTAAGATTCTTGCCTCCGGACGAACGTCATCAAGCGGTCAGCCTCGCCCGGCTTCGGCTCTCGTGCGAGTGCGATCCGGAAGGCATGCCTGATCCGCTCGCGATCTTCACCGGGTTGATCCAGCACGCGGCGCGCGAAATGCTGCGCCTGGGCCGTGATGAACTCACCGTTCATGAGTGCCAGCGCTTGGGTGGCGGAGGTAGTCCTGGTGCGGCGCACGCAGTTAATCTCCATCACCGGTGCGTCAAAGGCATTGAGCAGGCTCTGCGGCGCTGACCGGCGAACAACCTGATAGATAGTGCGGCGGCCGGGCCCCAATTCTTTCTCTGGCACCACTTCACCGGAAGGCTTGGTGGTGGTTGCCACCGCTTCGCCGAACATTGTCGGATCCATTTGTCCGGCCGCCGCTAGAATCGCGTCGCGTACAACTTCCGCCTCAAGCCGGCGCGGTGATATGCGCCAGAGCAACTGGTTGTCCGGATCCGCCGCCAGCGCCTCTGGCCGCACGCCCGCCGATTGACGGTAAGCCGACGACATCACGATCAGCTTGTGGAGTTTCTTCAGGCTCCAACCTTCACGCACAAACTCGGTGGCCAGCCAATCAAGTAACTCCGGATGCGTGGGCGGCGTACCGGATTTGCCGAAGTTATCAAGCGAGGCGACGATGCCAGAGCCGAAGTGCCCGGCCCACACGCGGTTGACGATCACGCGCGCCGTGAGCGGATGCCCCGGTTGAGTCAACCACTCGGCGAATGCCAAGCGACGCCCGGTAGTCTTGGCGCCCTTTTCAACCGTGGGCGCGACGTAGGCTTTGGGTGCGCCCGATAGCACGTCTGGAACGCCCGGCTCCACCGTTTCGCCAGGGCTGAGTGGGTCGCCGCGCCGCAGCACGTAACTGGGTGGCGGTGTCGCGTCCAGATCATTCAGCATCCGGATGGTGGGCAGATGGATCAGCTTAGCGTTGGTTTCTTCCAACTCTTTGGCCGTGTCCGTGGCCTTCTTCGCATAGTCCGGAAACGCGCTGCGCAGCTCTTCGTCGGTGACCTTTTCGCGCTTAGGATGTTGATTGCGGAACTGCTGCCGGCGGGCGTTCTGCAAGTCGCGCAGTGCCTTGTCCACCGCCTCGAGCGGCTTGTTGTTCTCCTCGGCCCGCTGCTGCTCTGCCTTGGGCGCGTCTACGACGATGCGTTTGTAGGTGGGCAGCACCGGCCCCGTAGGACGGATCGCGCTGGCCAGAATGGCTTGCACGGAATAGTAATCCCGTTGCGTGATCGGCTCATATTTATGATCGTGACAGCGGGAGCACTGAATGGTCAGCCCCATGAGCGAGGACACCATGATCTGCTCGGTGTCGAATAGAGTGCGCCATTGATACTCGGCGAAGTCCTTGGGAAGGAAATCGTCCCGCGTCGCGTCGACAGCGGTACGCAGAAAGCCGGTGGCTTCGAGTTTGTCCACCACGTCGCGAGGCAGCGCGTCATGCTTCCAATACTCGGCTATCTCGTCGCCGGCGATTTGCTCGCGAACGAACTGATCATACGGCTTATCGTTGTTAAACGCGCGAATGACGTAGTCGCGGTAGCGCCAGGCGTTCGGCCGCACGACATCGGCCGCTAACACACCTTCGGAATCCGCATAGCCGGCAACGTCCAGCCAATACCGCGCCCAACGTTCGCCATAGCGCGCATTGTTGAGTAACTGATCCACGGCCCGCTCATAGGCATCGGGCCCCCGGTCACCGAGGAAAGTGTCCAGCGCTTCGGGCGACGGCGGGAGCCCGGTCAAGTCAAACGAAACCCGGCGAAGCAGCGACGCGCGATCGGCCTCCGGATTCATGGCGAGGCCCCTGCTCTCGAGCTTCGCCAGGATGAAGGCATCCACCGGGTTGGTCACTCGATTCGCAGCCGCGCGCACGCGTGGAACTTTCGGGCGCTTTGGAGGCTGAAAGGCCCAGTGCCGCCGGTCTTGCTCTGAGATATGTCCGGTGGCGGGCTTGGCCTCGGGATTGGCGGCAGGAGCGCCGACCTCGATCCATCGGCGAATCACGTCAATCTCGGCGTCCTCCAGCTTGGGTCCACCCGGGGGCATCTGCCCGGACCGCACGCGGAAGAACAAAGTGCTTCGATCAGGTTCACCAGACAACAACGCCGGACCCGACGTGCCACCCTTCATCAACGTAGCGCGCGAGCGAACGTCAAGCGAGGCCTGCGGCGTCGAGCCCGCATGACACTTGACGCATTTGGCTTCAAAGATCGGCAGAATGTCCTTCTCAAACTGAGGAGGGGCCGCCGCCCAAACCGGCAACGCCAGCGCGGTCAACCAGAAATACTTCGGGGCTGCCATGGAGAGTGGTTCAGCCTCATTATATATGGGATGCGCCGCAGCTAGTGCCGCAACCGCCTGATTGTTTGCCGTTCAACCCGCTCGCTGACGCGAGGCGGCTCTGTTACGGACCGCACATGTGGCTGAGCCGCGACGGTCACGGAGCGGTTGTAACGGGGTTCAACGAATGACCATACTCCACGCGGTCAAGGCACTAGTACTACTGTGTCATAAAACTGCAGGGCTACTCAACGAGTCCAAGCACACGCCGTACAATGCCGTCGCGCAGTACCGGGACGTTGAAGTTGACGAGAAGTCCGATCTTCCAACCACCCAATCGTAGGTAGGTCAGAAGTTGGGCTTCA
>JAYTKJ010000903.1:0-6463 GCA_043730365.1 Acidobacteriota bacterium
CGAAGCCAGCGCCCGGCCGCCAGTCCAAGAATCATCGTGCCCAAGGTAGGAATGAAACTCAGCGTCAGGTAGCCGCCACGGTTGGCAACGAAAGCGGCGGGCCGGGGGAAAAGATTGAGGAACCATTGATCGAAGGCACTGCCCAGGTTGCTGTTCTTGTTCCAGTGCGCTGCCAGTCCGGTGTAGTGGTGCGCCCAATCCTGCGGCACTCCCACGGCCTGATAATCGAGACCCGCACCTGGCAGCGGATAGAGTGCCCAAGCCAGCCAGTAGGCCGTCAGGATCGCGGCCAATTCGCCCCATTGCCAACGCGGGGGCTTGAATCCAAGCAGGAACAGGAATGGATAGCCAAGCCCGATTTGCGACAACGTGTCTTCGAAGGTAAAGTTGGTCTGGGTGCTGTTGCCCGACCGCAGGAAAACCCCCAGCGCCACGAGGGCCAAAGACCGCCAGAGCGCGTGCCCAAACATACTCCAGAAAGCTCCGCCCTTGGCCAGCCGGCTGGCGATCGAGTACGGTAGCGCGACGCCCACCAGGAACGAGAAGCCCGGCTGGATCGTATCGTGCAGCGAGCAGCCGGCCCAGTCCACATGCGTTTGTTGCGACGCCAGGAAGCCCCAGAACCAACTCTCCGGCATCGCCTTCGCGACTTTTGAAAGGCGCAGCACTTCGGCCATCATGAGAAACATGACGAAGCCGCGGTAGGCGTCGACGCCGGTGTTGCGTGCTAATACCGGTTTCGCTGCTTGCGTCGGCTGTCCCTCCGCAACCAGGGATTCGGCTATTGGCAGGTTTTTCGAGGCCACGCCCGTCACTATACACCCAAAGCGTGACCCCAAACATCCGGAAGTCAGCCGCGGTACTGCTTGAGTTTAGCTTGGAAGCCAGCGTGATCGAGGACGGCCCGATTGACGATGCCGCCAGGTAGTTCTCCGCGGGAAACTGCCAGCACGTTGTCGCTAGCCTCGTACCCGTTGTCGCGCATCAGTTCGGTGGTCCACGCCATCGCGTGCGGGGCGACGATGCAGTTGTCGAGTTCAAAAAGCGGATCGTTCTTCGGCGTAGGCTCCACAGGGAACACATCAATGCCCGCGCCGGCGATCCAGTTTTCCTTGAGCGCGCGCGCCAGCGCCGGATGATCCACAATTGGGCCGCGCGCGGTATTTACGAAGAAGGCGCTTGGCTTCATCAACCGGAAATGCCGTTCCTGCACCAGCCCTTCGGTGCTTTTGTTGAGTAGCGTGTTCACGGTTACCCAATCGCTCTCGCGAAAGACGGTATCCATGTCCACCAGTTCCACGCCAAGCGACGCCACCTGCTCCGGCTTCACAAACGGATCGTAGGCGATGCGGCGGCCAAAGCCCATCGATTGCGACATGCGGAACATCTCTTGCCCGATGTTGCCGCAGCCGATCGAGCCCAGGGTCGTGCCGGCGATGCTCACGCCCAGCCGCGGCAGATCTCCGCGCCAACCGCCGGCGCGGGTAATTCGATCCTGTTGGCGAAGGTTTTTGGCCAGCGCCAGAATGAACGAGAAGATGGCTTCCGACACTGGGCGCTTCACGGCGTTCGGCGTGATGGCGAGCACAATGCCGGCTCCGGTGATGGCGTCGACATCGATGCGGTCATACCCGACGCCCCAACGCGCGATGATGGCCGGGCGCGTCACGCCCTTGACGCTCTCGGGCGTCACGCGCAGCGCCAACGCAAAGATCGCGTCAAACTGGTTGAGCGCGTCGGGCGTTGCTAGCAGGTCCGCTGCCGGCGGCATCGGCGCTACTTCGAAATTAGCGACGCCGGCCAGTTTGGCCGCGACAACGCCATCGAGGCTCTCTTTGGCCTCCGTGTAAAAATCCGGGGAAATGCCGAGTCGGAATGTGTTCTTCATGGTCTTTCAGGGGTCGATGAGTAGATTGCGTTGAGGATGAACTTAAAGGTACCCGAGGTCTGCCCCCGGAATTGCGGGCGGAAACCAAACAAGATCACGCGGCCCTTGCCGTGCCGTGCCTCCAGCAGAATGTGTTTGCCGAGCACCGCGCGCTCACCGGAAATCCAACCGGAGGCGAGTAAGTCGCTGCCCGCGTAGCGCGCCACCGAACGGACTTCGCGTTCGCCTGCGTTGAACTCTTTGAACAACGATATGTCCCACGCCTGGCCGCCGGTGGTAAAAGCGAAGGCTTCTTTGGGCATGCCCGCCGCCAGTGGATGGGTAGTGTCCACTTGAATGCGGATGATCGATCCGGGCGAGTAGTAACTGGAATTCTCAGCGCCGGAGAGCAGCGGCCGCACGGGCAGCGGAAAGAATTGCACGGGCAGACCCGCCGCCTCATCGAAGGCGATGAGTGTCCCGCCCTGGCGCACGAACGCTTCCAGTTTTGCCAAGCCCTGCACGCCAATGCCGCCCGTGAACTCGGGGCGTTGCAGCGCGAGCTGGTCGCCAGGCGAGCGGTCACGGCCCGCCGCTTCGCCGGTCCGGGTGCCATGCAGAATTGAATTCACAGACTGCGAAGCGAGGATGATCGAGTCAAAGCGGCCGGTCAATTCGCCGGTGGTAAAGTCCGCATTGTGAATGGTCTTGTGGGCTATCTTGAATTCATCCAAGAGATACTCGGTCCACCCGGTGTCGATGTTGCCGGTGTAAGGCTCATAGAGCGCCACGCGTGGTTTGCGGCGCTCAGCCAGGGAAAAGTAGTAGGCGTTTTGGCGAGGGTCTTGCGCAGCCGAGGCCGGAGTTTCAAAACGCGTCACCGCCTCAAGCGACGCCTGGAACGGTGTATCTACCCGGTCCACAGTTACTCCCATGCTCATGGGCAGCGTCCAGCCAGCCACATCGTAGGGCCGCTTGGTTGGTCCAGTGATACCGGTGCGAAGTTCCGGATACTTCTGCGGCTCCAGCAGGTCAATCAGATAAGCGCGAAATGCCTGCGCGACCGGGACCACGTATGTGCCTGCGGCGTAGTCCTTGCCATTGGCCTGGAAGGCCGCGCTCGCGCGCTGGACTTCCACGCCGCCGAGCGAGAGCCGGCGCAACAGGTCGACCGCCGCGCTGGCATCCCACTGTTGAGCTGGCACGACGTAGGCGTAGGGCTTGCCTGACCGGCCCGCGTCAATCGCCGCGTTCGCCATATCCCAGGATTTGTAAAGATACTGCTGGGACCGGGTGGCGGCCAACTCCAGAATCGCCCAATCGGCGGTGAGCATATAGTCGATCGCGTCGCGCACGCCCCACTTGCCTCCGAGCCAGGGGCGCTCATAGAAAACGCTCGGCTCTTTGGTGGAAATGCCGTTGGAGAATCGCTCGGGAAGATCCTTGAGTTTGTATTGTCCTGGCGTGGCGTAGCCGAACAACGCCGTCTCGGTGAGAATACCGTGCATGTTGTGAAACGCCGGCACCGAGCGTAGCCCGCCGTTCCACCACGCATCGTAGCCGGTGTAGGAGATCACGCCGGTTTTGCCCTCGCGCGCGAAACGCTCCTTGATGGCTGACCCGATCCCGTTGATGCCTTCCATCACCGCCGCGGGAATATTCGGATTCAGCGGCTCAGCATAAGGCGGCACAAAGATGCGGGCAGGGAAGGCGGGCGCCTGATGCTGGTTATAGACGATTTGCGGAAACCACTCGGCAAAAAGCAGGCGGGAGACGTGGCGCGTCTCCTCCAGGTTCATCATGAACCAGTCGCGATTATTGTCGTGACCGGCGTACTTCTGATAGAGGCTAGGCAACGGAGCGAGTTCATAGGGTGAGCCCACATTGTTGCGATACCAGTGCGCGACCATGTCGAGGCCGTCCGGATTGATGACGGGAATCTGGAGGAGAATGACGCGGTCGCGAATGAGCCGCGTCTCTTCGTCCTCCTGCGTGATCATGCGATAGGCAAGATCGAAGGAGTGTTGCACCGGCGCCACTTCACTGGCGTGCAGCCCCGAGTCAATCCACACGATCGCCCGGCCCGCGCGCGACAGGGTCTGCGCTTCCTCGGCAGTGGCGCGCCCCAAGGCCAGTGTGCGGCTGATCTGTTTCCATCGATCGAGATGCTTCAGATTCCCGGCCGAAGAAATGTAGGCCATCAGCATCGGCTTGCCGTTGGCGCTCCGGCCGAATTCTTCCAGGCGGATGCGATCGCTAGCCACCGCCAGCTTGCGAAAGTAGCCGGTCACGTCCGCGTAATCTGCCAGCTTGTAGTCGTCGCCAGGCGTGTAGCCGAGATGCTCCTTGGGCGTCGGCACACTTGCGGCAGCGGCAAATGCGGAGAGGTATATTAGCTGGAAAAAGAGCCGCCGGAGCATCTGTTGCACAATGATACTATGGCATCGCAATCGGGGGCTTCGCGCGGGCAAAAATTTCGCGTGGGGCTCGTGCAAATGAGCTGTTCGACGGACGCTGCGGCCAACCGCGCTAAAGCGGCGGCGCGGGTTCGTCAGGCGGCTAAGAAAGGCGCGCAGGTGATCTGCTTGCAGGAGCTTTTCGCGGCGCAATATTTCTGCCAGGAAGAAGACTACCGGCGGCACGATCTGGCTGAGCCGATCCCGGGGCCGTCGACGGAGTTACTCTCGGAACTGGCGCGCGAACTCGACGTCGTCATCGTGGCGCCGGTCTTCGAGCGCCGGGCTCCCGGGGTCAACCACAACAGCGCCGCGGTGATCGATGCCGGTGGGGCGATCGCGGGCATCTATCGCAAGATGCATATCCCGGATGACCCGCACTACTACGAGAAATATTATTTCGTTCCGGGCGATTTAGGCTTCAAAACGTTTCAAACAAAATATGCCAATGTTGGCGTACTGATCTGTTGGGACCAATGGTACCCGGAGGCGGCGCGGCTGACGGCGCTACGCGGGGCCGACGTTATTTTTTATCCCACGGCCATTGGATGGCATCCGAACGAAAAGAAAACCGAGGGCGCCAAACAGCGTGACGCGTGGATGACAGTGCAGCGCGGTCACGCGGTGGCTAATGGCATCTACGTGGCTGCGGCGAACCGCGTCGGCCTTGAACGCGAGATGACTGAAAGTGGAGCGGGCATCGAGTTCTGGGGCTCATCCTTTGTGGCCGGGCCGCAAGGCGAGATCATCAAGCAAGCGTCTACGGGAAAGGAAGAGATTCTGGTGGTGGAGTGCGATCCGGCGCATACCGAATATGTACGGCGCAACTGGCCGTTCTTTCGCGACCGCCGCGTCGACGCTTACGGAGACATCACCCGGCGTTGGATCGACGAGCCGTGACGCGCACCGGTTACCGCATGCCCGCCGAGTGGGAGCCGCACGAGGCTACCTGGCTCGCCTGGCCGCACGAAGTGTCGGATTGGCCTGGTAAGTTCGAGCCCATTCGTTGGGTCTACGGAGAAATCGCCCGCTGGCTCTCCACGGTGGAGCGTGTGCGCGTGCTGGTACCGGACAAGAGCACGCGGGCTGAAGCGCAGCGTGTTTTCAAGAAGGCCGGCGTCAATATGGAAGCTGTGGATTTCTATGTTTGCCCAACTGATCGTAGTTGGACGCGTGACTTTGCACCTATTTTTGTCCGTGACACGGCCCAACGCGTAACTATCTCCAACTGGAAGTTCAACGGCTGGGCCAAGTATCCCAATCACAAGCGGGACAACGCGGTGCCCGATTTTGTGGCGAAAGCGCTGAGCCTCCCGCAAGTCAAGTTGGATGATATCGTCCTGGAGGGCGGCAGCATCGATGTGAACGGCGATGGCCTGATGCTGAGCACCGAAGAGTGTCTGCTGAGCCCGATTCAGGAGCGCAATCCAGGTCTCGGACGTCTGGAGCTCGAAGCGATCTTCGCGCATTTTCTTGGTATCCAGCGAGTGATTTGGCTCAAGCGTGGCATCGCGGGAGACGATACCCATGGACACGTTGACGATATCGCGCGATTCGTCAGTCGCCGCAAAGTGGTCACGGTGGTGGAGCGGCTCGAGACAGAAGAGAATTTCGCGCCTCTGCGGGAGAACCTGCGAATCCTGCGTCGCCAGCCCGGGCTGCGCGTTGCCGAGTTGCCGATGCCTGCGCCCGTCTACTTTGATGGCCAACGGCTGCCGGCCAGCTACGCCAATTTCTATATTGCGAACGGCATCGCCTTGGTCCCGGTTTTCAATGACCCTTGTGACGCCGAAGCTCTCACTCTGCTGCAGGATCTGTTTCCCAAGCGGCGGGTGATTCCCATCTACTGCCGCGATTTTGTGCTAGGGCTCGGCACCTTGCATTGCTGCACACAACAACAACCGGCAGAGTGAGAAACTGGAGGCTATGCGCAACAGCGGCCTACTATTGTTCGTGATCGCGGCGTCGGGCGTCGTCACCAACCTGCATGCCGAAGAAACCTCCGGCGTCGATATTGTTCCCGACATCGTTTATGGCCACAAGCTAGTGTTGTGTAACTAAAATAGCTTGCAATAATTCCAAGGGCGTGGCATGCTTAGGCATGGCGCGCCCTGTTTCGGTCATCGACATCACTCCAGAA
>JAYTKJ010000904.1:0-9403 GCA_043730365.1 Acidobacteriota bacterium
ATCGTGACCGTGGTCACTGATTTCGATGTGCACGGGCTCTGGCTCGCCACGCCTTCCGATCACTACTGCGTCGCCACCGCCGAAGCCAACGCCCACCTCCACGCGCTCGGCATTCGGCCTGCGGACATCTCGGTGACGGGCATTCCCACCCACCCCGTTTTCAACCTTCAAAAGGATCGCGTGGCGATGCGGCGCAAACACGGTTGGCGGGAAGACCTGCCCGCCCTGCTGCTCTCAGCCGGCGGCTTCGGTGCAGGCAACGCGGCGCAGATGGTGGAGCGGCTCGTGAAGGCCCGCGTCGATGCTCAAATAGTCGCCGTCTGCGGCAAGAGCGCCGCGCTCAAAACCGCTCTCGAAAAAATCGACTCGCCACTCCTCCGCGTCATCGGCTTCACCACCGAGATGGACGAACTGATGTCGGCAGCTGACTTGATGATGGGTAAGCCCGGCGGCTTGACCACGGCCGAATCTCTCATCAAAGGATTGGGCTGGGTTGTCGTCAATCCTATTCCGGGGCAAGAGGAGCGCAACGCCATCCACCTGCTGGAAGAAGGCGCCGGAGTCTGGTGCAATAACCTCCACACGCTGGGCTACAAGGTCCGCTCGTTGATCGAGCAACCTGGGCGCGTCGCGGCCATGCGCGCCAACGCCAGCCGCCTCGGTACGCCCGATGCTGCCTCGAAAGTCGCCCGTCTTGCGGTGAGCTCTATTTAGTGCGCATCCAATCCCATAGCAACACGCCAGCCATCGCAACTCCCGCCACCACATACAGGAGCATCCGCTTGCTGGCCGCCGCCTGAGCCTGCTCTCCGGAGCGATGCCAGCGCCGGTTCTCGTTCGCCGCCTGCAACGCCGCATAGAAGCGTTCATTCGTCAGAGTGTAGCGATGGCGTTCTCCCTCAAACGGAGCCGCGACATTCAAACCGAAGCCAAACGATCTGGTGATCGTCGTCAGCGCCGGCACCGTATGGTGACGCGTGGCGTCCCAGGCGGCCCGGAAACTTGCCCAGGAGATCCACCCGAAAAAAGCGATCAGCCCGCCAAACAAGGCCAGGGAGGTCAAATTGGCGCGTGGCAGCTTCGGCAGGAGTATGTAAAAGAAAAACATTGTCCCGCCGCCGGTGAACACAGCCGGTATCATCATCTCCGAACGAAAACACTGCAGGATGCTTTCCAGCTTCGGCATGCGTTTCACTTCGCGCTCATGCTGAACAAGACACGCGACACAAAACGGCGCGTGCGCCGCGACCACTGTCGTGGTGTGCCCGTCGTTGTACTCTTCAATGACCCGCTCCCAGTGCAGCCGCTTTTTGGCCTCGGCCCCGCAATGAGCGCAGATATCGGGTAGGGCCAGCTCAAAGGGGGATCCCGTCAGAACCAGTTCGTAAACAGCGGGAGGCGAAGGATCCATCGTCATCCAGAGTACTTGTTGCGGAGACCGTCCTCACGGTCAGCTACCGGACTTCGCTAGCAGCGCTCAATGTCGCTACGGAATCCTGATCGCGAGGCGAAGCAAGATGAATTGGTAGCCCGGATATTAGCCGTCCCCGAATCGATGCATCAGCCGAAACGCCCGGCCCTGACGGCGTTCGCGCGAGAACTGGCTGGGCGACTGGCGGGGCGGGATCTGAAGCCAGCGGTCGCGACCCGAATCGCCGCAGATATCACCAGCGCTTTGCGTAGTGCCGGTATGGGGACAAGGAAGTTCACGGAGCACATTTCCAGCTTTGAGAAATCCTTGTCCGATATGGGCATGAATGTTTTTGTAACTCGGTCACTTACTTCCAAGCTGCGGACCGCTGGAGAACAGGTGCGAGGGCCTCAGGACCTTCCGGTGCTGCAGCTCCGATAGCTCCCTGATGCGGCAGGACGGGAACAATCTCCGTGATCTGGTGTCTACTGGTGAGAGTCATGCCGGCATCGCCAAGGGTCTTACGGGCACAAGGGCGACTATTCTTCGGTGTGACCGGACTTGTCCTCGGACTTGGACCGGGATTCGCGCAGCAGCCGGAAGCGCCGGCACTGGCGATCACTCACGTCTCGGTCGTTGACCCGGATCTCGACCGTGTCAGCGAGGACATGACCGTCATAGTCAAGGACGGGAGGATCCTCAGTGTTTCGGCGGCACAGGCCGTCAAGGTCCCGCCGGGGGCGGCGATCGTGGACGGTACGAAAAAGTTCCTGGTCCCGGAACTCTGGGATATGCACGTTCATACCGCGCATCCGAAGCGCGAGTTTGCCATGTTCGTTGCCAATGGCGTACTCGGCGCTCGCAACATGCACGGAAGAATGGAGAACGTCTTTCTGTGGCGGAAACAAACGGCGGCAGTCACGGTGATCGGACCGCAACTGGTGGTCGCCGGTTCGCTGGTTGACGGCCCTGCCACTACCTCACGTTCGGCGATCGTGGTGCGTAATGCGGCGGAGGCACGCGCGGCGGTCCGTCAATTGAGGGACGCCGGTGCTGATTTCGTGAAGGCCTACGACGGTCTTTCCCGAGAATCCTACTTCGCCTTGGCGGATGAGGCGAAGCGCGTTGGGCTGCCGTACACAGGTCATGTGCCGTGGGATGTTCTGATTCGTGAAGCAGTGGAAGCGGGTCAGGCGAGTCTGGAACACGGCGCGGCCTTGGAAGGCGGATCCGGAGCTGAAGAGGAAGTTGTCAAAGCCCGGACAGTGCCTACCGCCATAGCAGAGGCGATGCGAACCAACAGCAACTTCCCGGCCGTCACGGAAGCAATTGCCAAGGCGGGTAACCGGATTTTGGACCGGTACTCAAATGGGCGCGCTCAAGACGAGTTCGCCGCGTTCGTCCGCCACGGCACGCATCTGACGCCAACACTTGTTACCCTGCGGTCGGTTACGTTTATTGACGGCTTGAGTAAGCAACCGGACCCGCTCATCCGCTTCAGCCCCAAGTGGGAACAGGACCGCTGGAAGCCGAGCGCCGGACTTGTCACAGCCAATCGAACGCCGGCGTACATCGCATATCGGAAGCGTGAGTATGCGGCCATTGAGAAAGCACTGGCGCTCGCCAGCCAGCGGGGAGTTCGCATTCTGGCCGGCACCGATGTCGGTTCACCCTACACTCACGCCGGTTTCAGCCTCCACGAGGAAATGGAATGGCTGGTGAAGGCCGGCTTGACGCCTCGCGATGCCTTACGCGCGGCGACGAGTAATCCGGCGGCGTTCTTTCGCGATGGACGTGGGATTGGCACGATAAAGAAGGATTCTGTGGCGAGTCTGGTCCTGCTGAATGACAATCCACTGCGAGACATACGAAACCTTACGAAGATTCATGCCGTGATCTTGAAAGGAAGACTCTTCCTACGCCCCGATCTGGACGAACTGTTACGGATCGCAGAGGCCGAGGCTGCTGTAGGGCGCTAATCAATGCGCGCGAATGGCTAAGAGTTCCCGCACGGTATTGATCCTCTATCCCCGCCTGATCTTGCGCCAGAAAACTATTGCTACAAAGCAGGCAGCCAAGCTGCCGTAAAGTCCGGTATCCATTTTTGTGATTCTCCTAACTGACTAATTCTGTTTCTACACCGCGTGCCGGCTTCGGAAAAGTGCGAGAGCGGTCAGACCGGCGCCCAGCATGGCGTAAGTGGCCGGCTCGGGAACTTCCGGGTTGCCACTGCTGCTGTTATCAAGACCGTCTGGCGGCAGGGCGATGCTGAAAACCTGCTGCGGCGCGTCACCGATGTTGCGATAGCTGCCGCCCGGCAGGCCGCTGCAATCGGAGCCAGCCGCACAAGCCGCTCCCAATGCCAGCACGGCTTGCGAATCGGCCACCAGACTCTCGCAATTGGCGTCGGAGCAAAACCGCATCACGCCATGGCCTTCCAGTCCCGTGCCGCTGTTGGCCAACGTGAACGACGCGCCCGCGCCGTCACCGGTGGCGAGATGGTAAACCTCGCCGCTCGGAGCCGTGAGGGTGCCCAACATCACTGAGCCGCCGACAGAGTATCCGGCTGCCAAGCCGTTCCCGCCGGTCCCCGTCGTCAAGCCGGAGTACAGGACATTCAGTGTGTACGTGCCCGTGTTTGTGCTGGAGGCGCCGTTGGCGCCAATCGCCGCGCCGCTCAGCTGCGCCAGCAGGTGGAATTGGTTGGTGGCCAGATTGGCCTCCAGCTTGGCGCCGCCCGGATTGTTGAAGTTGAAGTTATACAAGCCTTGTCCGAAAAAGTTCTCGACTTTCATGCCCCAGCCTTCGAGCGAGGCCAAGTCTCCGCTATAGTCGTGGAGATTCCAGACTTCGTAAACCGGGGTGCCCCAGGCATTCGGCGCCAGCACGGTGATCAGGGAAATCGCCGCTTTCGCTAAGGTCGATTTGCTGAAGAAGTCATTCATCATCGTGAATCCAGCTTAGGAACCGGTCTCGAATGGACCAATGGGACCTGGGACGGGTTTCGGCGGGTACTGAACGTCTGCTCAAAGAAGTACCAATGCCGCCTAGGCGAGGGAAGAAAAAGTACCAGGGCTTTCGATTTCCGGACCGCCGCCGCCAGCCATTCCATAGCCGCCTTTGGGGGCTCTGGATTGCTTCCCAAATCCAGGCGAGATAGACTGAGGGTAATTCCTGACCTGCTGGTACGCCTATTATGCTTTTCCGTGTTGGCATCGCTTTTTGGCCCGCTTTGCTCTTCGCCCCTTTGGCCCTCGCGCAAGGGTTGCTGGTGCAGCGGACGCAGAACGCGCTGCAATTCTCGCCCGCCGTCAGCGTCGCGGTGAACGGCAAAGATCGCGCGTTGGTGCTGGGCGATAAGCCGGAATCGTCGACTCCGGTGAATAAGCTCGGCAATGTCAAACTCGGCACTACGCTCATTGCCGACTCAGCCAGCGGCGTGGCGGCTCATTATCCGCCGCTGCAATATCTCTATCCCAACGGGCTCTCGAAGAAGACAGCGTCTCCCCCGGCTGAAGCGTGGAAAGAGTCGGCGATCACTTATAAGAAGACGCCGCAGGATAAGACCCCGATGACGGTGCCGTCCGGCGAGTTCGTTGCGTTCCTGGCGGGCGGCGTGCGCGAACTGGCCGACCTATGCATGGACGAGACCGCGCTCGGGCTCCTCGGCGGCAAAGCCGGTGTCTTTCCGGCGCAACTGGAATTGACGGCGGCGGCGGTGGCGGCGTTTGGCGCCAACCCGGCGATGGCATCGGTTGAGCGCCGAATTCTGGACTTCATGCAACTGCGCCTCGCCCGCTTCGAGAGCGGCACCGATAGCGCTAAGTCCCTAACCGAAGGCTTGCGATTTGCGGAGCTATCGGCCAAGGCGTATCCGGACCAAGCCGAGCAAAAGCGGGCCCGCGAGCAATTGGCGGCGAGCCGCTCCTGGCTCGACCAACGTATCGCCATCCTCAAGGCGTTGTCGGCGGGTGGGCAGTGGGACGCCTTTCTGCTGGCGTATCGCGAATTTGAAAAACATTCCGCGTCGTTCCCGGACTTGGCCAAGATTCAGCGTCAAGCTCTGCAGTCGAGTTTGGAAACGCATTGGAAATCCGGCAAAGAGCGACTGGGCCGGAGTGAGTTCCGCCGGGCCTGGGGTGAACTGCGGTTGGCCAACTCCAGGCAACCGTCCAACGCGTTACTCGGCCAGGATGTCGCGGTGGCTTGGGCTCAGCACTCGCGGCAGAATGCCGTGGATCGCCAGAATCGCCGCAAGCAATTGAGCGCGGGAGAACTCGACGTGATCGAGCAGACACGCAACATTGCCGACCGTTACAAGCAGCAGAACAAGCTTGAGGAAGCGATGAGCAAGATCACCGAGGCCGAACGTATGGACGCCGAATCTCTGCCGGTGATGCTCACCAAGGCCAGTATCCTGGGCGCGCGCACTGAGATTGCCAAAGCGTTGCGCACGCTGGACAGCTATGATTTGCTGGCCGTGGACCGCGAGCGCGATGCGGGCAAGAGTTTGCGTAATGAGTTGACATTCCAACTGGTGGATAGCCGCGAGGGTTTCCGGAAGAAGTTGACCGAGGCCTGGGGCGCGGGGCGGTTCCGCCAGACTTTGGAACTGGCGGCGCAAGGCCTGCTGGCTGACGATGGCGACCCATCGATTCTCTACTACGGCGGCCTGAGCGCGCTGGCCACGCGAGACGCCAAGTCCGGTGTTGAGCGCTTGCGGCGCTATCTGGAAGTTTCCAACACTCTCGATGCCGACCTGGAGCAGCGCGCGCGAGTGGCGCGGCTGGTGGGCTCAGTGCAAAAGCCAGGGCCCGCCGCCGTCCTCGCCGAGGAGGAGGGCGACGTGCATTGGCTCTCGGGCCGCAAGTTGCCGAAATCCGTTTTTTACTGCCCCAGCAGCCTCGGCTTTGCGCCGCACATCGATCGCATTGCGGCGTCAAGCAAGCTCGCGGTGAAATTCAACTGGGATGGCGAGCGGCTGCGGTCCATCGTACCTTCGTTTGAGAAAGCGCAGCAGGCAACCAGCGAGAAGCCAATTACTTTTGCCTACGCCGCGAAAATTCCGCATGCCATCGCCGTGGATGCCGGCGACGCCCCGCGCACGCTGCCAACCGACCCCGACGCGCTGATCAAAGAGGCCAATGTGCTGCTTCCCAATAATCCCCTGGTTGATCCGCAAATGGTGGAGCGGCTCACCGGCAAACAGATCGCCGTGGGTGTGGCGGGTAACCGGTTCTTTCATCCCTTTGTGTGGGAGCGGCCCTATTACTTCGCGTTTCAATACGACGAGCAGGGCCGCGTGAAATCGGCGCGGGAGTTGCCGGGCAAGGAAGCCGGATCGCGCGCGCCGGTGCTGGTTGAGTTTGAGTGGAATGGGCTGAATCTGGCCTCGGTGAAGGCGTATCAGCTCGCGACGAGCGACGCCGCGCGCGGCACACTGATTTATGAGCGCACCATGCAGTATCAGCAGGACAAGCTGATGGGTGAACTGTTTCACTTCGGCCAAAAAGACGGAAAGATCAAGTATGTGTGGAGCGGCGCTACGCTGGTTTCGGCCGAATGCGAAAAAGATGAGTCGCTCGATGGCCGTTCACGGGAAGTGTTCTTTGCCGGCGCGGCGGCGGCGAAGGGCCGCCGATAGAAGTTAGAGGGAATCGTTATGCGAATTTTATGGCGTCTGTTCATGCCCGTTTGCTTGGCTTGCGGCGCAGCGTTGGCGCAGCAGCCGGAAGAGGGCAAGCGCATCGCGTTGGTTATCGGCAACGACACGTATTCGATCCGGCCGTTGCAGAATGCGGTGAACGACGCACGCGCCATGGAGAGGGCCCTGAAAGGCGCCGGTTTTCGGGTGATCTTAAGAACCAACGGCGGCAAGGTCGCCATGGATGAAGGGGTGGTGGAATTCTTGAGCTCCGTCGGGCCGGGCGATATTGCGCTGCTCTTTTATGCCGGCCACGCCTTGCAGATCAACGATGAGAATGTACTGATCCCGGCCGACTTCCAGTCTGCCAGCAGTCTGATCGACGCCAAGTTCAAGTCCGTATCGCTGACCAAGGTGCTGGAAGAACTGGCGCAATCGCGCGCCAAGACGGCGATCGTGGTGATCGACGCCTGCCGCACCAATCCGGTGGCGCAAACGCACGCGCTCAAAGCTGGCTTGGCCAACCCGTCCAAGGCGGGCAGCAATACTTTCATCTCTTTCTCCACCAATCCGGGCAACGTGGCCGGTGACAATCCCAACGGCCGCAATAGCTGGTTCACCGAGGCGCTTTCCGATGCGATCGACCAGCCGGAACTTACCATTGACGATGTTTTCCGTCGCGTGGGCGCCAAGGTGCAAAGCGCCACAGGCGGGAAACAAACGCCGTGGGTCACCTCCAGCTTGACGTCGAAGTTCTACTTTCACCCGCCCAAGACCGGAACTGCCGAGACCGACGAATCGCTGGTATCCAAGTGGCTCCAGGATGCGCTGCATCATGAGCAGTACGAGAATTGGCCGGAGGCGATTGAACTGGCCGAACGCATCATCAAGCAGAAAGCCGGTGGATCTGCCGAGGAGACTGCGCGGGCGCGTCTACCTTACCTGCAAGTGCGCGCCGAGGCGGAGAAGAAGTTCGAGGCTGGCGATTTCGCCGGGGCTGTGCAGCAGTATGAACAGGCGTTGAAGCTCGAGCCCTTTGGCGTGGACGCGGGCATCGAGGCAGCCAACGGTGCGCTGCTGACGGGAGATATCAAGCGCGCGGTCCAGGCGTTGGAGGCGGTCCGGCAACGCGGCGCTTCGCCCGAGGTAAAGCGCGCGGCCGACATACTCAAAGAGCTCGCCGCCGTGGAACCGGCAGCCGCTGCAGCTTTGGCGCGCGGCCTCTCCAAGCCGCCGGCGATGCCGGAAGTGTTCCCCGCGCAGCGGTTCGGGGTGCCGGATTGGGAAGCCGGTCAGAGATGGGCCAGGCAAGCGGCTCCCGTGGATTACGCCGCGGTGGCCAAGCAATTGCCGCCCCCGCCGGCGCCCGCGCCGCAGCCAGTTAGTACGCTGTCGGCCGCCGCGGTCGCACCGCCGCCCCCTCCATCGGACGAGCCTCGCCTGACGCTGGATGATTTGTATGTCGAAGTAAAGGCCGTCGCCGGCTCACGCGATTTGATTAGTGAAGATCCGGGCCAACTCACCGTACGCTCCGCCAAGAAGGGAATGGGCGTGATGTTGGAAGGCAAAGCGGTGAGCCGCCAACTGCCCTTCACTCTCAAGTTGCCGCCCGGCGAGTACGAACTCCGCACCATCGAGGCCGGCAAGAAACTGTCGGAGCGCCGGATCAGGATCAAGGCTAACACCACCACGGAACTGGATCTGCAGTAACTCTGTATGCGGCGCTTTCTCACACTGCTCATCACTTCGCTGCTGCTCCAGGCGCAGGACTGGACCGATCGCGCCGAGTACGACATGGCGCTGGCTGTCCGTGCGCAGTCAGCCGCAGCCCAAAGGCTGCCGCTGCTGGATCAATGGAAGCAGAAGTATCCGAACTCCACAGTGAGGCAGCTTCGCTCTGAGTTGTCGTTGGCCGCCGCGCAGTCACTGGGGGACACGGCCCGCATGCTCGAGATCGCGCGGGAACTCACCTCGGTCGACGCCAACCATTTCGGTGGCTTGTATTGGATTACGTTGCTGGCCCCGGCTAGCCCGTCGCCGTCGGCGGCCGCGCTGACGGAAGCCGAGTCCGCCGCCAAGAGGCTGGTCAAGAATGCGGATGCCTTCTTTGCTTCACCGGCTGGCAAGACTACCGGCCCGCAGCAAAAGACCGCGACGTTGGCGCTGGCCCATCGGGCGCTGAGTTGGGTGGAGTGGCGGCGCGGGTCGCTGGACGGTGCGGAGACGGAAATGTTGGCGACGCTCCAACTAGCGCCGCGCAATGCCGAGGTATCGGCATGGCTTGGTTCGGTGCTGGCCGTGCAAAAGCCTCCCGAGCGGCAGATTCAAGCGATTTGGCATCTGGCGCG
>JAYTKJ010000905.1:0-1802 GCA_043730365.1 Acidobacteriota bacterium
ATAATCAATCCCCAGCGTGCACCACCTCTCGGCCTTTAGGCTCATCTTGCGTGAGAATCGGCCTCCTGCTCCAGGCTCATCTTGCATGAGACAAGACTAGAGCGCCACTCAGGGCGTCGGGTTTGATATGATGCCCACACAATGCGCTTCATCGTCTTTGTTGTCTTTGCTGTCCTGCCCCTGTTGGCTCAGGATTTTCGTTCCACCCTGCATGGTTCGATAAGCGACCCTTCCCAAGCCTCGCTGGCCAATGCGCAGCTTACGCTGGTGCAGGCTGAAACCAATGTGGAACGTACGACCACAACCGACTCGCAAGGCTACTACGCTTTTCAGTTCCTGCCGCCGGGAACCTACAACCTTACTATTAAGGCTCC
Source organism: Acidobacteriota bacterium (assembly GCA_043730365.1). Classification (GTDB taxonomy): domain Bacteria; phylum Acidobacteriota; class Terriglobia; order Bryobacterales; family Bryobacteraceae; genus VFZP01. The sequence continues at coordinate 375 of JAYTKJ010000905.1, forward strand.
GGGCTTCCGCACGAATGTGAAGAAAGGGATCGTCCTCCAACTGACCCAGACCGTGCGCGAGGACATCGCGATGCAGTTGGGCGACACCACCGAGACTGTTTCGGTTGTGGCCGATGTGGCTGTCGTCGAGCCTGACTCCACCGCGCTCGGCACCGCGCTCCGGCAGGAGATTCGCGACAACCTGCCGCTCAAGGGCCGGTCGAGCTTGTTCATGTTTACGTTGACGCCGGGCGTGGTGAACAACCGGTACGGTGAAGATACGCGTCCGAACGACACCATCACCAACGTGTTGTTTTCGGCCAACGGCGGGCCGGTGGCTGCGACGGACGTTTTCGTCGATGGCTCGTCCACTACCGTCAACGTCAATCGCGGCGTGAACATTTCGCAGTGGGTGCCGTCAGTGGATTCGATCGCCGAATTCAAGTTGGAAGTGGGCACGGTGCCGGCGCAGTTTGGCCGCTCCGGCGGCAGCGCGACCAACATGGTGATCAAGTCCGGCACCAACCGGCTCTCGGGAAGCATGTATAACTTCCTGCGTAACTCGGCGCTCGACGCCAATCTGTTCTTCGCCCGCGGCCAGGGCCGTCCGTTGGCGGCCTTCTCCGCCAATACCTTTGGCTTCGCCGTGGGCGGACCGGTCTATCTACCCAAGCTGATCGACGGACGGAACAAGACCTTCTGGTTCTCCAGCTTCGAGGGCGCGCGAGAAGGCAACGGATTGGACCGCACCGACGCCGTGCCCACGGCCAAGATGCGCACCGGAGACTTCTCTGAAGTCGCGGCGTCGATCTACGATCCATACTCAGTAGCTACCGTGAATGGCGTGCCCACTCGCACGCCATTTCCGGGCAACGTCATTCCTCAGAACCGGCAGGACCCGGTGGCACAGAAGATGATGTCGTTCTGGCCGGCGGCGAATTTGCCCACCACCGGGCTGCCATATGTGCGCAACTTCCAGTTCTCAGCCAAGTGGCCGCGTAACTACAACATGTTTGTGGCCAAGCTCGACCATCAGTTCTCCGAGAAGTTCACGACGTTCCTGCGCGTCAACTACGGAACGGCGCTGCTGGTGTTTCCCCATGAGTTCGACGGCATCGCCACGCCCGGGCGCAACATCGTGAGCCGCCCGCACTTCGGCCTGTCGTGGGGCAATACCATTCTGTTGAATACGCGCACCTCGCTCGACGTGCGGATTGGCTTTGCCCGCGCCAAGGAAGACAACAAGCCGTTCTCGGGAGGTTTTGACCTCGCCTCGCTCGGTTTCCCGTCGGCCTATTCAAGCTTGGTACAAGGCCGCGCTTTCCCGACCGTCCGGGTCGCTGGCTTTCAAGGGCTCGCCGGCAGCCCGCTGATTTTCGATCCTGGCTACAGCTATAGCCTGCAGGCCAATCTGTCACAGCAGCGCGGCAAGCACTTACTCAAGTACGG
>JAYTKJ010000906.1:0-2545 GCA_043730365.1 Acidobacteriota bacterium
TTCGACATGGGCGGCACTTCCACCGACGTCAGCCTGGCCGACGGCGCGCCGCGCGAGACCACTGAAGCGCGCGTGGATGGCATGCCGGTGCGTGTGCCGATGCTCGACATTCACACGGTGGGGGCGGGCGGCGGCTCGATTGCCCGCGTCGACGCCGGCGGATTGTTGCGCGTGGGCCCGGAAAGCGCCGGCGCCGATCCCGGACCGGCTTGCTACGGATCCGGCCAAGACGCTACGGTGACCGACGCGCAGGTGGTGCTCGGGCGTATCGCCGCCTCGCAGTTCCTGGGCGGCGCGATGGAGATTAAGCCAGCATTGGCGGCGGCGGCCGTTGATCGACTCGCGCGCCAACTCGCCCTCACGTCCGTCGAGGCCGCCGAGGGAATCATTCGCGTCGCTAACGCCAACATGGAGCGCGCCATTCGGGCCGTCTCGGTGGAGCGCGGGTACGACCCGCGTCAGTTCGCCCTCGTAGCCTTTGGCGGAGGCGGCGGCTTGCACGCCTGTGAACTGGCGGCGCAGCTTGGGATCGCCACCGTCATTGTGCCCCGCTATGCCGAAGGATTGTCGGCGCTGGGGATGCTGCTGGCCGATTGCGTCCGGGACTATTCATCGGGGGTGCAAGGCGTCGCGCAGGTGGAGCCGATTTTTGCCAGGCTCGAAGCGCAGGCGCGCCGCGAGACCCCCGGTGCGGCGATCACCCGCACCGCCGATTTGCGCTACGCCGGCCAAAGCTACGAGATCAACGTGCCGTGGGAGGCTGCCGAAGCGGCCTTCCACCGGGAGCATAGGCGCCTCTATGGCTTTGCCAGCCCGGCACGGCGCATCGAGGTGGTGACGATTCGGGTCCGGGCCCGGGCTGCCACCGTCAAGCCTTCATTTCCCAAGCTCCGCATCGCCCAATCTGCCGCCGCGCCCGTGATGCGACGCCGCCTCTACACCGCCGGTCGGTGGCGTCAAGTCCCTATATTAGACCGATCGTCGAGCCTGCTCAGCCGCACAAGGTTGGCGGGCCCGATCCTGGTCACCGACTATGGCGCTACCACGCTGGCGCCCCCCGGCTGGTGCACCCGCATTGACGGGGTAGGCAACCTGGTGCTTACACTGGCCCAATCCCGTGATATCCTCCGAACATGAACCGTGGCGGAATCAAACTGTTGCCGGTCCTCTTGTTCGGCGGCTACATGCTCTACTACTATTTTTCCAACCAGCAAACTGTTCCGCTCACCGGCCGTAAGCAATTGGTCGACATCAGCAAAGAGCAGGAAGCGGCCCTTGGTTACCAGTCATACGCGCAAATCCTCCGGCAGGAGCAAGTGGTTCGCGGCACCAAAGAAGCGGCACTCATTCAACAGATCGGACAGCGCCTGGCCGCGGCCACTCGCGAAGATGGCGCTGGCTATCAATGGGAATTCAACCTCATCAATTCTGACCAGGTCAACGCCTTTTGCCTGCCCGGTGGCAAGGTCGCGGTGTACACCGGGATACTCCCGGTGGCGAAGAACCCGAACGGCTTGGCGGCGATCATGGGTCACGAAATCGCCCACGCCATTGCGCGGCACGGGGCAGAGCGCATGGCGCAGCAGAAGCTAGTGCAACTGGGCACCATGGCGGCCGGCGTCGCCGTCAGCGATATGGACCCGCAAATGCAGCGCGGCGTCATGGGAGCGCTCGGCGTCGGCACCCAGTTTGGTGTGCTGCTCCCGTTCTCCCGAAATCATGAATCGGAAGCCGATTTCATGGGAATCGTCTACGCGGCTCGCGCCTGCTACGACCCCAACGAGGCCACGCAAGTCTGGGTGCGCATGGGACAGGTGTCGGGCGGCGGCCACCAGCCGGCTCAGTTCATGAGCACGCACCCCAGCCACGAGACCCGTATCAAACAGCTCGAAGATTGGATGCCCAAGGCCTTGGCCGAGCGCCCTGCAACTTGCGCCGCCAACTAAGCGATTTCAGCGAAGCAGTAGACCGACTAATTCAAACCCGAGTGAGGAGATTTTTCCATGTCATCAGTCGCCCGCGTAACGGAGATCATCGCCAGCTCCACCAAGAGTTTTGACGACGCCGTGAAAACCGGCATCGACCGCGCTTGCAAGACCCTGAGCAACGTACAAGGGGCGTGGGTGCAGGACCAGAAAGTGGTGATCAAGAAGGGCAAGATCACTGAGTACCGGGTGGGCTTGAAGGTGACTTTCGTTCTCAACGACTAGCCTGGCTGTGCTTGGCGGGGGCTGCTGCCGCTGGCGGCGCCCCTGCTGCAACAGGCGATCTCAATTCACGCCGGAGAGTTCCACTACGCCGGGTGTGCCAGCCTTCCGCGGTAGCAGGCACCGCCGGCCCTCCACCAGCGGTTGGCGGCGGGGCGATGTGAACCGGAGCAGCCGTCGCTGGCTTAGGCGCTTCTTCCGATGGCAGTGCCACCGACGGATGCGGCCCTTCAACGGGCAGGTCAGGGATGCTGTTTTCGACAATCTGCCGCAGTTCCTCAATCACCCGCTGGTCCCGATCACGCTGGATCTTAAGCTCCCGTAGATCCTGCCGCATC
>JAYTKJ010000907.1:0-3011 GCA_043730365.1 Acidobacteriota bacterium
GGCGCATCCGGAGTATGCCGCGTCGACGCATGCCGAATTGGCGCGCATGTACGAGCAAGGTCTGATCCGGCCGGTGGTGGCGCATAGTTACCGGTTGGAAGAACTGGTGCGGGCATTTGACGACATGGCGTCGCGCAAAGTGATCGGTAAGATCGTGGTGGAGATGCCGTGAACCCGCTATTGCAGCACGCGATCGACACCTACGTGTCGGAAACACACAAGCTCGTTTCTGTTTGGATGCAGTTTACGGATGCGGATCTGGACTACCGGCCCCACGCCCGGTCAATGACCGTCCGAGAAACGATGCGGCACCAGATCTTATCAGAGCGCCGGTTCTTCGCCGAGTTTCTAGGTTCACCGGAACCTGTCGCAGCGGCGGCGTGCCCGGCCGAGGACAGCGTCGCGGCCCTGGCGGCGCGGGTGGCCGAACTGGCGAGTCCGCGGTCGGCGTACTTGTCGTCGCGTCCGGATTATTGGTGGCTCGAAGTAGTACCGTTCTTCGATGTCAAGCGTGAGCGCATCTGGATCTTTTGGCGCCGGGTGCTGCACACCGCGCATCATCGAACGCAGTTGAGCGTAAGCCTGCGGCTGCTTGACAAGCCGGTGCCCTCGACGTACGGGCCAACCGCGGACGTGACGTGGGAAGGCGCTACGCCGACACTGGAGACGAAGCTACCGTAGACGCAAGCGTTGAATCGTGGACACCACCGGCGGACCAGCCTTCCGGTCGCCCTTGCGATCGTAGGCGTCCCATCCTGAATTGGCCAGATAGTAGAACCAATCGCCGACGAACTCCCCGTGCGTCGGTTCGCCCAGCCCTGGCCAATTGGCTTCCAGCACCCGCTGCCGTCTCAGGTCGAGAGCAAACTCAATCAGACGGGCTGGCCGCGTGCCGTTCTGCACCGCCACGAATGAATCGCGATGGAGATAGAGCCCGTCAATGCCCGAGAGCACGAAGCCCGGCGCCGGTTGCAGCCAGGAGACCGCCCGGGTCGCAAGGTTAATAGACGCGATGCCCCGTACATAGTCCGGCACGTACAGAGTCTTCTCATCGGGCGATAACGCGGGCGTTTGCGGCGACGGAAACTCTCCCGGCTCATCGATTCGCTCCAGCGCCCGCGCGCCGGGCGGCAATCGCAACACCGCGCCGCCGCCCAAGGAGACGAACAACTCACCCGTCTTGCTGATCGTCATGTCGCCCAGCAACCCCTTCAGCGGCGAGTCCACGCGGTGGCGTAACGCGCCAGTTGCGAGATTGAAGGCCAGCAGCGCGCTCTTGCCTTCGTCGGCCTTGTTGCACGCTTCACACTGCGGAACCCAGCCCGTGGATGCCCACAGCAGGCGGCGTTTGGCGTCAAGGGCCAGTGCGAACACCGGCCATTCGGCCTTGGCAAAGAGCTTGCCATCGGCGGTCAAAATCTTGGCCTGTCGCACGCTGCTGATCAGGAAGCGCTTGGCGACGCGATCATAGGCGATCGATTCGGGCAGCAAGTCGCGCTCGGCGATCGTCAAGGCAAGTTGGGAACGCGTCACGGCTCGCTTGTTGCCGTCAATGAGCGTGAGCAGGCTTAGCCAATGCGGATGACTGGCCAGTGTATTGAAATCTTCGTCGGCTCGCGGGTCAAAGATGAGGCCCATCATGGCCAGGATCCGCAGTTCTACCATCGCCGCGTTCTTGTTCTGCAACCGCGCCTCAGAGGCGGCCAGATTGTACTGGTTGCGAAAATTCCCCGGCATCAGCGGCTGCAATTGAAGGAGCAAGTCCCGGAGTCTGGCGTAGTCGCCGGCCTTGGCGGCATCGTTGGCCGCACTGTTGAGGCTGGACCAAGTTTGGCCCGACAGCGCCGACGGCATCAGGAGCAAAGCAAGAAGTAGAAGAACCAACTAAGATCGTAGGACGACCATGTCCATCATCACAACCCGCCGAGACTTTGTTGCCTGGAGCGCCGCGGCGCTCGCGCCGGCTTGGGGCGCCGGGCAACCGCTCACACATCAGGCAACCGGAGTGAAGATAGGCGAGATCACGCCGGCGTCCGTGCGATTCTGGACCCGCCGTACCAAGGCTTCAACGCGCCGGGCCGATGGTATGCGCGCCGCTCCCGGGCTGAAGGCAACTGTGCTGCCGTTGGGAACGGACTTGTCCACGCTCGAAGGATCGTGCCCTGGTGACTCGGGCCAGTTGCGAGTCGTCGTCAGAAACTCCGCCTTCAAGAAGGTGGCCGCATCGCCTTGGGCGGAAGCAAAAGCGGAGGCCGATTTCGTACAGCAGTTCACGATTGGCGGCTTGGCCCCGGCCACGCCGTACCGCTACACGGTGGAGACGCGCGGCGGCAGTAACAAGACGGACGGCACCTTCTCCGGCGTCTTCCGCACTGCGCCGGCTGAGGACGCACTGGTCCCGGTCACCGTGGCAATGCTGAGCTGCCAGAAGTACACGCAGCGTGACAATGACAACGGGTTTCTGCTGTACAATTCCATCGCACGCTGGGCACCGCAATTCATGCTGTCGGTTGGCGACAACGTCTACTATGACTCGGACGACCCGAAGGTGAATCACGTCGCGGTCGCCCGTCATCACTGGCACCGCATGTACTCGCTGCCAACTCTGGTTGAGTGCCTGCGCCGCACTCCAGGCTATTGGCTCAAGGACGATCACGATTGCTATTCGGACGATTGCTGGCCAAGCTACGTCGATCCGGCGATGGCGCCCTTCACGTTTGAAGAGGGCCGAAAGCTGTTCCCCGAACAAGCGCCGATGGGCGCGCAACCCTACCTGCGCTTTCGGTGGGGACGCGGCCTGGAGATCTTCCTCCTGGAAGGGCGCGACTATCGCGCGGGCAATCCGGAGCCCGATCGCGCCGGCAAGTCTCTATGGGGCGCCGTGCAAAAACAATGGCTGCTGGACGGTCTCAATCAGAGCCAGGCGCGCTGGAAGTTGATCGTCAGCCCGGGTCCCCTCATTGGACCGGACCGGCTGAATAAACATGACAATCACTCCAACGATGCGTTTC
>JAYTKJ010000908.1:0-2650 GCA_043730365.1 Acidobacteriota bacterium
CCTCGAGGTGCTGCCCGGCAACCGGACCCTGAAACCGGGCGACACGCAGCAGTTGCTGGTGCGGGCTTTCTACCAGGACGGGCGGGTGCGCGACGTGACCTGGCTGGCCCAGTTTTTCTCCAACGACGAGACGATCCTTTCCGTGACGCCCGGCGGACTGGTGAAGACCTTGCGTCACGGCGAAACGCCCGTGCGCGTCCATTTTCAAGGACAGGTCGAAGTGGTGACCTTCACCCTGCCCTACACGAACCGCGTCCCGGCGGCGGCCTTCGCCCGGAAGAACAATCTCGTGGACGAACCGGTGATGGCGAAGCTCCAGGCACTGCGCATCCCGCCGTCCGCGTTGTCCGATGACCCCAGTTTCTTGCGCCGCGCCTTTCTCGACACCATCGGGGCCTTGCCCACCGCCGGGGAAGTGCGCCAATTCATCGGGGACAAACGGGCCGACAAACGCGCCCGGCTGATTGACGATCTGTTGCAGCGGCCGGAATACGCCGACTACTGGACGCTTCAGTTCGCCGACCTGTTGCAGAACCGCAAGGAGCGCGACCACGATGTGCGCGGCACCAAGGGCGTGCGTTCCTTTCATGCCTGGCTGCGCGGCGAGATCGCGGCCAACCGGCCTTGGAACGAACTGGCGCGCGCGGTCATCATGGCGTCCGGCAATTCGACCGAACATCCGGAGATTGGTTACTACGTGACACTGGTCGGTGAGAAACGCGCCGAAGAATCGGAGGTCACGGACTCCGTGGCGCAGGCGTTTCTCGGCAGCCGCATCGGGTGCGCGAAGTGCCACAATCATCCGCTGGAGAAATACACCCAGGACGACTACTACCACTTCGCCGCCTTCTTCTCCCGCGTTTCACTCAAGCGGGTGGACGCGATGAATGGCCCCACCAGCCTGCTCTCCGAATCGAAGGACGAGATCGAGCAGAAGAAAAAGATCGCCGAGCTGGAGAAGGCGCTGGGCGAGCTGGAGCCGAAACTCCCTGCGCTCCCGGATGAAGAACTGGACTCCGCGAAAAAGAAAGTGGCCGAGCAGAAGAAGAAACTGGACGAGGCGACCAAACGGATGGCGCAGATCAAGATCGAGAAGAAGCCCGGAGCCCTCCAACCCCGGACCAAGAAGATGATGGCCCCGCAGCCGTTGGATCGTTCCCCGGTGGAATCCAAGCCCGGCGAAGACCCACGCCAGCATCTCGCCCGGTGGATTACCGATCCAAACAACAAGGGGTTCAGCGGAGCGATGGTGAATCGTCTCTGGAAACATTTCCTGGGCACGGGCCTGGTGGAACCCGTGGATGACCTGCGGGCCAGCAACCCGCCGACGAATCCCGAATTGTGGGCCGCCTTGAACCGCGAGTTCGTCGCGCACCAGTATGACCTCAAGCATCTGATGCGGCTGATTCTCAACTCGCGCACCTACCAGCTCAGTTCGGACACGCTGCCCGGCAACCAGACCGAACACCGCTTCTACTCGCACTATTATGCCCGCCGCCTGCCAGCCGAAGTGGTGAGTGATGCCGTGAGCGCCGCGACCGATGTGCCGGAAGAATTCAAGGGCTACCCCGTCGGCACCCGGGCCGTGCAGTTGCCCGAGCCGGGCGTCGCCTCCTATTTCCTCAGCCTCTTTGGCCGCTCAGACCGGGTGACGGCCTGCGCCTGTGAACGCAACGGCGAAGTCACCCTCCCACAACTGCTCCATCTGCAAAACGGCGACGACATGCTGAAGAAGATCAAAGCCGAGGATGGACGTCTCGCCAGCCTGCTGAAACAGACAAACGACACCGTGGTGATCGAGGAGCTTTTCCTGAACACGGTGGCGCGACGCCCTTCTCCGTCAGAGATCGGCACCATTCGGAAGACTCTCGAGGAAGGTGACCCGCGGGAGGACGTTTATCGCGACCTTTTCTGGGCGCTCTTGAACTCGAAGGAGTTCGCCTTCAATCACTGACCGCGTCGTTGGAGTTCAGGCTTCAGAGCCTGTCTTGGGGGAGCACAGGCAACCTGCCTGTGCGACCGGGCTACCAGTCTGGTGGAAGGGTGCGTGCGCCGTTTACTCAGCAGGCGTTGGTCGAGCCACGACTGCCCCTCCCCTTCCGCTGGGCAGGTTGCCCAGCGCAACGGGCTGGTAGCCCGTACCACCCTTTTCTCAGACAGGCTTCAGCCTGTTCCGGTGCCCAAGCAGCCTGAAGGCTGAACTCCAATCCGGTATCGCTTCGGCAGAACATCATCCGCACCGAACGGCCACGCTGGCGGGTCTGATTAAAAGTGGGTGAGTGGCCGGCGGAACGCCGCACCGCAGGAGCGCCCACGTTTCGTCGGCTGACGGCTTTGGCAAAACCACACGGTCCAAGTACCCACGAGAAAGCGGACACCAACGGCCTGGCTCAGACCCTAAGCCGGTCGCAGACCGGCGCTCCGCCGGCCCCGGCCAATTTCGATTCTTGAAACCGGGTTTCAACCAACATACTTTCCCGCACTTGGACAACACGATGTCACCGCAGGCCAACATCGATGACGCGCCCTCTCCGCTCTTTCCGTTGAGCGAGGTGCCGGCGGGCACGTCTGTCCGCATCAAGCAGCTCTCCACCTCGCCCGAGATGACCAAGCGGCTCCGGGAGCTGGGCTTTTGCGAGGAGCAGCGCAT
>JAYTKJ010000909.1:0-4663 GCA_043730365.1 Acidobacteriota bacterium
TGGGTTCGCCGGCGGGAATGTCCTTCACCGTCAGAATCCGGGCCTTCCAAGCCAGCGCGGGATGAACGTCAAGCCGGCGTGCGGGCGCCGACTCGCCGCCACGCACGAGAGGAGAGACATAGCCGTAGATGGCGTGCCCAGGCCTCACCATGGTTTGCCACGCGCGGGTACGAGCATAGGCGATCGGAACAGTGGCCGAGGTGTGTATGTACTGCGGCTGGAACGGCAGCGCGGCAATTACGGACTCAAAGCGAGCCAACTGCAATTCGGTTTGGCCGGACTGGTAGTCAGCCGCCGAAGCGAAATGCGTCATCAACCCTTCCAAACGCACACCGCGGGTTGAGGCAGCGGCTACGGCCTGGGCGATGGCGGCAGCCGGGGCGCGCGTGCCGAGGCGGCCCATGCCAGAGTCGATCTTCAGATGATAGTCGGCGGGCCTGGTGAGTAGGTCGAGGTCGGCCAAATCGTGAATCGCGAGTGTGAGGGAGTGGGCGCCAATCGCGGTCGACGGGCGGTCCGCCATCACCAAAATGCGCGGCGCGGTCAGCCCAGCCTCGCGCAACGCCACGCCCTCTTCGATGCTGGAAACGGCCAGCCAGCGCGCGCCGGCCGCGGTGAGCACACGCGAAACCTCCACCGCGCCGTGACCGTAGGCATCCGCCTTCACCACCGGGCAGACCTCTACCCCGGGGCCCGTAATGCCTGAAACAGCCGCGAAGTTGGCGGCCAGCCGTCCCTTGGAAACCTCGATCCAACAGCGCATCTGAAGTTCAGGGTAACAAGGCGCGCCCGGATTGCCGGGCCGCCGTGCGTGTATAATTCTCCTACTCTCATGAAGCTTACCGTTGCCGCTTTATCAATCGCCGCCTTGGTTGCGGCCGAAGTGAAATTCCCCGCCAGCTACCCGCCCACCAATGACGTGAGCATGGACAATCTGGTGGCCGTACCCATGCGCGACGGCGTCAAGCTGTTTGCCGACGTCTATCGTCCCGCCGCCCCCGGCCAGTATCCGGTGATCGTGAGCCGCACGCCTTACTCCACCGAGCGCTACCCGAGCGCTTACGAAGCGGGAGTGTATTTTTCGCAGCGCGGCTACGTCTTTGTCTTTCAGGACGTGCGCGGGCGGCACGAATCGGAAGGCAAGTGGGAGCCGTTTCGCAACGACATTGAGGACGGCTACGACACGATTGAATGGGCGGCGCGGCAATCGTGGTCCAACGGCAAGGTGGGGATGGAGGGCGGCTCCTACCTGGGGCACGTGCAATGGCGCGCGGCGATGGCAAAGCCTCCGCACCTGGTCACGATCTTTCCCGCGGTGGCCGCGACGAGCCTCTATCACGACTGGATCACGCTCAACGGCGCTTGGCGGCTCTCGTTCAATTTCGGTTGGGGCCCCGTGCGCCAGGAATCGCGCATCATGCAAAATACCGGCGCGCATTTGGTGGCGGGCGGTCCGGATGCGATCAAGTTCGACAAGCTCCAACGCCACCTGCCTCTTAACGACATGCAGCAGCTCGCTGGCCGCAACGCGCAGTTCTACAAAGACTGGATCGCGCATCCGGACTATGACGACTACTGGAAGAAGCTCAACGCCGAAGAGATGATGGATCAGATCACGGTGCCGGCGCATACCTTTGGCGGCTGGTTTGATATTTTCTCCCAAGGCACGCTCCGAGGCTACGCGCTGCTCAGCAAAAAGGGCGCTACCGAGGCGGCGCGCAAGCAAAGCCATATGGTGATCGGTCCCTGGGGCCACGGCTCTTCGCAAAAATTTGGGGACCTGGACTTTGGCCCGCATGCCCACGTCGATCAGCACGCGCTCGAGTTGCGCTGGTACGACTTTCATCTCAAAGGAATGGCCAACGGGCTCGACACCGAAGCGCCCGTCAAGATCTACGTGATGGGACGCAACGAGTGGGTGGCCGAGAATGAGTATCCGCTGGCTCGCACGCAGTACAAGAAAATGTTCCTGCAACCAGGCGGCAAGCTGGCGTGGAACGAACCGGCCGACGACGCCAAGGCGGACAGCTACCGTTACGATCCCGACAACCCTGTGCCGAGCCTAGGCGGCAACAACTGCTGCGGCACGCCCACACCGGCCGGGCCGAAGGATCAACGTGCCTTGGATGCGCGCGGCGATATCCTCCACTACACTTCGGACTTTTTGGCGGCGCCTGTGCAGATTACCGGACCCGTCAAGCTGGTGTTGCACGCGGCCAGCGACGCGCTGGATACCGATTTCGTGGCCAAGCTCATCGACGTCTACCCGGATGGCCGGGCGCTGAACATGGCCGAAGGCATCGTGCGCGCGCGGTATCGCGAAGGAGCGGTGCGGCAAAAGCTGCTGGAGCCCGGCAAGGTCTATGAGTTTGCCGTGGATATGGTGGGAACGGCTGTGGAATTCCAGCGCGGCCACCGGATTCGCGTGGATGTGACCAGCAGCCACTTCCCGCAGTTTGACCGGAATCCGAATACCGGCGAGGCGTTTGGCGCCAGCGCGAAGGTGAAAATCGCGTCGCAAACGGTTCACCACTCCAAAACATATCCGTCTCATCTCGTACTTCCGGTGATTCCGGCGAGGTAGTCACGCGATTGTAATATTACTCTAACCTGACCGTAGTATTGGACGGCTATCGTTAGCTGTGATGACACCACGTGGGTTTTCCTGGTTGCTCGCTGTTTGTCTCCCCGCCTTGGCGCAGGTGGACCGGGCCAATCTGTCTGGGTCGGTCACGGATGCCACCGGCGCTGCCGTGTCCAGCGTTGAGGTCGAGGCGCTCCAGGGCGCCACGGGCCTGCAGCGTGTGGCCACGACGAATGACGCGGGCCAATTCGTGCTGCCGGGTTTGCCGGTGGGGAAGTATACCCTTACTGTTAGCAAAGCGGGTTTTCAATCCGTCAAGCAGGATGGCTTGGTACTGTCCACCGGTCAGCGGCGCACGCTTGACCTGACGCTGCAACTCTCCACCGTCTCCACCCAGGTGGAAGTACAAGCCAGCGCCGTGGCGCTTGAGCAGACGTCAGCCGAAATCGGGTCGGCCATCGAGGCCAAACAGATTCGCGATATCCCGATCAATGGGCGCAATTGGAGCGCGTTGATGGCGCTGGCGCCCGGCGCGATCAACTCCGGCGATGGCACGCAGAATTCCATTCGCTTCTTCGGCCGCGCGCGCGACGAGAATAACTGGACCTTTGACGGCGTGGATGCCACCGGCGTGAAAGACCCGCGCCAGGAGGGCAACCTGCGCCTGGTGATGTCGATGGATTCCATCGCCGAGTTCAAAGTGAATTCGTCGAACTACTCGGCCGACTCCGGCACCGGCGCCGGGGCGCAGATCAATCTGGTTTCCAAATCCGGCACCAACCAGTTTCACGGCGGAGCGTTTGAGTTTTTGCGCAATGACAAACTGGACGCGCGCCGTCCCTTCGATCCCATGCAGATTCCTCCATTCCGGTTGAATCAGTTTGGCGCCAATCTTGGCGGCCGGATCATCCCGAACAAGACATTTTTCTTCGCCAACTTTGAGGGGCTGCGGCAGCGCCTGGGGCAGTCCGCGGTGAATGGGTTGGTGCCGAGCGACGCGCTACGTCAGCGCGTGCTGGCCGCTTCCCCGGCGCTGCGGCCCATCATCGATCGCTGGCCCACCGGTCAGGCGCCGACGCGCGATCCGCTGGTGGCCCAGTACACGGGCGTCTTCAACCAGCGGTGGCGCGAAGACAGCGGCATGATGCGAGTGGATCACCGCATTAACGACCGCACGTCGACCTTTTTCCGCTTCAATACGGTGGACGGGAACTTCACCGATCGCCGGAGCACCTTGCTGGAGTATCGCGAGTCGTTCTTCCGGCCCAGTAACTTCACGGCGCAACTGCAGCGCGTGTTCAGCCCTACAGTTGTGAACGAGACGAAACTGGGCGTGAACCGCTCGGCGTTGACGCGGCCGCAGGTTGGCGTCTTCCCGGAGAGCTTTGAGGTGCCGGGCCTGACGACGACGACCACTTCCACCTCGATTCTGGAGAACGCCACGTCATATTCGCTGGTTGACAATCTCTCGCTCGCCCGCGGGCGGCATAACCTCAAGGTGGGCGGCGAGATCCGGCGCATCCACATGAACGTGGGCAACGATTCGGAAGTGTCGGTACGTTACGCGAGCATGGATAGTTTCATCCGCAACGCGGCGGACCGCATTCAGATCAACGGCACGCTGGCGACAATGGGCGTGCGGCGCACCTACTGGCTGGGGTTTGCGCAGGATGAGTTCAAGGTGAATCAGTCACTCACGCTGAACCTGGGAGCGCGATACGAGTTCTACACGGTCAGCAACGAAGTAAACGGCCGCGGCAAGGTATTTGACTTGGCGAGGTGCAAGGGCTTTTGCGCACCGGGCTCGCCATTCTATTTTCCTGACCGAAATAATCTGGCGCCCCGCATCGGGCTGGCATGGTCCCCGCGCGCGTTCAACGGCAAGACGGTGTTTCGCACCGGCTACGGCATCTTCTATGGCACCGGCCAGAATGACGACGTCACAGCCGCGATCGATAGTGAGGCCGAGCGCTTCCAACTCACTTCGCGCGAGGCGCCGGCGCTTTCCTACCCGGCCTCGAGCTTCATCTCGCTCGCCCAGTCGACTGGCCTCCAGCCGCGCAGCGTGCAGCGTGATCG
>JAYTKJ010000910.1:0-11052 GCA_043730365.1 Acidobacteriota bacterium
GTGAAATTCATCCGAGAACGGCTTGACCTATCCCGAACCGAAGGAACCAGCTTGGCGGCATGAGCCGCCCGCCCTCTGACTTCGGTACTCTCAAGTACTTAATCTCCCGCATTCAGGCTTCGCAGCAATTTTTCTGGCTTGCCGACCTTGACCAAATCCCCTCGCCGTGCGGCTTTCATCGCCGCGACGGTTTCGGCGTTGGGATTGAGCGGCTCGAACGGCAGAGCTTTTTCCGCCGCAACACGCACCAACAGCAGGCGAAATGCATCGGACACGGTCAGCCCAATTTTCTTCAGCGCAGCGGCGGCTTCCCTTTTAGTGCGCCCATCAATACGAGCGCGGACGACAGAATTTTCGGTCATGATGTGAAGCTCCTCTTGAGCCACATTGTAGCCCAACCGCAGGTGAAGGTCCAGCTTGCTGAATTCTCGTAAAGGGGTAAGGTTTGAACCGACGCCCGCGGCCCTGCAAACAGCATACTTGGCGTGTTTCATATGTCTGTTTCAAAATGACGGCCATGAAATACAGCCACGCCCGCAGTTCGACCGAGCCCTGTTCAGTCATGGGCGTCCTTCCTCTGCGTCACACCATACACCTCAACTAAGGTGGTGCCGGAAAATGAATCGATTGACCTTCGAGTTTCTGAACATCCCCGGCGAATTCCACTTGCAAGAAAGTGAGTGCTGCCAGTTCCAGATCGCGGGCTTCTAAGGACCCGGCGGCAATTACACTGGTTCTCCTTCAAGGGCGGATGGCAGAGCGAACGCCGTCTCTCGAATGGGCTCACGTTCGCACCGGTGGAATAGCTACCCTATTCATAGGAGGACCCCCTCATGAGAACATCGCATTTCGCTTTGACAATGTTCATCATTCTCGCGGCGCATCAAGACGACGGATCACCTATCGCTGTGAGGCTGGTGACGACTCTCAATTTCAGCTTTGCCCTAGCCGAGAAAACCACGACGCTCACCGGTGTGATCGTCCAAAAAGACGACGAGTTCCTGATCGCCGAAACGGAAAACATGAAGCCGCTCGCCGTGCTCCAAGGCGTGGAGTTCGCCACCGAAAACCTCGCCAATTTCGTAGGGCAAACGGTGAAGGCGCGGGGCACGCTGGTGTCAGCCAAGGACGGCCGCAAAATCCTGCTCGTGAAGACGATGGCCGATATAGAGAAGATCGCACCGCCGCCCATAAGATAAAATATTTCAGTGAGCCTCCCACCATGGAATTGACCCGCCTCAAGCGCCAACGCGCCACCGATGAGGTGTACGAGGCCCTGCGCCAGAGCATCCTCGGCCATTTGTTTGCGCCCGGCCAGCGCTTGCAGGTGGAGGAAATCGCCGTCAAACTCGGCGTCAGTCTCACGCCTGTGCGCCACGCGATTCAGCAGTTGTCCACCGAAGGGCTAGTCGAAATTCGCCCGCGCAGCGGCACGTTCATCGCCCAACTAACGGCGCGCGATGTGGAGGAAACCTCCGACATCCGCTGCGCACTGGAGTGCCTGGCCGCGGAGACCGCCGTGCAGCGGGCCACTGATCGAGAGATTGCCGCAATGCGGTCCTTGGTTTCCCGCATTGCCGCTGGCGTCAGCACCGAGCAGGATCGGAAGAAGCACGAACAGGATAACCTGCGCTTTCATCGCCTGCTGATGGAATACTCAGGCAACCGGCGCCTGGCCGAAATGTACGAGAGCCTGAACGCGCACTTGCAGATCGCCCGCGTCCACTCGCAGGAAGCGGACTGGGCCGCGCGTCTCGAAGTAGAGAAGCTAGAGCACGAGGCGATTGTCGCTGCTCTCGCCGCGCGCGATCTGCCTCGCCTGCAGGAGGCGCTGCGCAATCACATCCTGCGCGGCCGTCAAAGTCTGGTAGCCGGATTGGAGCAATAGAGACCCGCATGCTAAAGGGCGTCTTTCCGATTGTCGTTACGCCGTTTCACGACGACGGGGCGATTGACTATGTTTCGCTGGACCGGCTGATCGACCATTTGCTCGCGCAAGGCGCGCACGGTCTCGGGCTATTCGGCAACGCCAGTGAGGGCTACACGCTGCAGGCCTCTGAGCGCGCCGAGATGCTGAAGCGTATCGCCAAGCGAGTGGACGGACGCGTGCCGCTGGTGGTGAGTAGTGGTCACACCGGCACGGACGCGGCAGCGGCGCTGAGCGTGGAGGCGCGCGATCTTGGCGCGGACGCCCTCATGGTGCTGCCTCCCTACTTCCTCAAGCCCGATGGCGATGGATTGATGTTCTACTTCGAGGCGATCTCGAAGGCCGCCGCCATTCCCATCATGGTGCAGGACGCGCCGCTGATGACGCAAGTGGCGATGCCGGTGGCGTTGCTGGCTCGCATGGCGCGCGAGATTGAACACTTGCGCAGTGTGAAGGTGGAAGCGCCGCCGACTGCTTCGAAAGTGAGCGCGCTGGCGGCCGCTCCGGGCGGAGACAAGCTGGCGTTGTTCGGCGGGTTGAACGGCAATTTTCTGATTGAAGAATGCGAACGTGGCGCAGTGGGCACCATGCCTTCCAGCGACATGACGTGGATGTACGTCAGCGTCATGCGCTCACTCGAATTGGGAAACAAGGCGGAGGCTTGGCGGCTGTTTTCGATTGCAATGCCGCTGATCCGCTATCAACTCCAGCCGGGCCTTGGTGTGTCGGCGGCCAAGCATAACCTGGTGGCCGAAGGCGTGCTGGCGTCGGCGCGAGTTCGTCATCCTACTTCCTCCATTGACGCGACAGCCATGCGGGAGCTCGGCGTGTTGCGAGAGCTGGTGGAGCAGGCGCGGACACCGGTCTCATGAAGATCACGCGGATCGTCGCCACTCCGGTGCGCTTGCCGCGTGACATCGCGACAGCGACTGGCACGGCCGGATCGCCGACGCTACTTGAGCCCGGATCGTCAGACTATCGTTGGTCCACCGTTTATCCATGTCTCTACTCGGTGAACTTTGAGACGGCGCTGGTGCGCGTGGAAACCGACGGAGGTCTGGTTGGTTGGGGCGAGGCCCAATCGCCCTTGGCGCCCGAGGTAGCGTGCGCGATCATCGATCGCCTGCTGAAGCCGGTGTTGGTGGGTGAAGAATTTGACGGCTCACCGCTGCGAATATCGTCGCTGTGGGATCGCATGTACTCCACGATGCGAGTGCGCGGGCAGACCGGCGGCTTCATGATTGACGCGATTGCAGCGCTTGACATCGCGCTGTGGGATCTGGCGGGCAAAGCGGCGGGCGTGCCGGTGGCGCGCCTCATCGCGGCGTCGCCCAAGTCGAAAATCCCGGCCTACTTGAGCGGCATGCCGGCCGGCTCAACGGACACGCAGGGATTCTCCAAGGTGAAGATGTTTTTTGACACGCCCACCGAGGCGGAGTTCTTCGCACACATGGATGCGGTGCAAGCTGAGATTGCCGTGGACGCGCTGTGGAGACACACGCCGGAATCGGCGCTGGCGTTCGGGCGCGAACTGGATCGGCGCAGTGCGTTGTGGTTTGAAGCACCCCTGCTGCCTGAAGATGTGGATGCCCACGTTCGGCTGGCGAGCAAGCTCAAGACTCCGGTGGCGATCGGCGAGAGCTACCGCACGCGCCACGAGATGGGGCCGTTTTTCCGGGGACGCGCGCTTGGCGTGTATCAGCCGGACCTGGGGCGATGCGGAATCACCGAAGGCTTGCGGCTGGCGGCGAATGCCGAATGGTGCAAGATCCCGGTGGTACCGCACATCAGCATTGCGTTCGGCCCGCAGCTCGCGGCCGCCCTGCAGTTCGCGGCCGCCGTGGGCAACTGCGCGCTGGCCGAGTACAACCCGCAAGTGCTCAACGTCGCCAATCGATTCCTGGTTGAGCCGATCCGGCTTGACGGCTGCAATTATGTGATCCCCACCGGGCCTGGCCTGGGTATCGAGTTGACGCACACCCCATGACGCGCTGCCGTTGGGGCGTGGCGGCACTGCTGTTTCTGGCGACGGTGATCAACTATATCGACCGCCAGACGCTCAGTGTCGTTGCGCCGGTGCTCACGCGCGAACTAGGCATTTCCAACACCGAGTACGCCAACATCCTCACGGCGTTCATGGTCTCCTACACGTTCATGTACGTGATCTCGGGCTGGCTATGTGATCGCTGGGGCACGCGCATGGCGCTCGGCGTATTCATGGCCTGGTGGTCTGCCGCCAACGCTTTCCATGCCTTTGCCCGCACCGCCTTTGGGCTCGGTGCTTTTCGCTTCCTGCTCGGGCTCGGCGAATCGGGCAACTTCATGGCAGCCGAGAAAGCGATCTCGGAATGGTTCCCGGCCAAGGAACGCGGCTTTGCCAACGGGCTGGTGAACTCGGCGGCGGCCACCGGCGCGATCATCTCACCACCGCTGATTGCCTGGATCACGCTGCGCTTCGGCTGGCGCGCCGCCTTTGTGACCACGGGCCTGCTCGGGTTTGTGTGGCTCGCCGCGTGGCTCACGCTCTACCATTTGCCGCGGGCGCATCCGCATATTTCTGCCGCCGAACGCGACTATATTCTCGCGGACCGTGTGGGCGATCCGGCGCGCCCCCGCATTCCTTATTCGCAGTTGCTCAGGATGCCAGCCGTGTGGGGACTGCTGCTCTCGCGTATTTTTGCAGACCCCGTCTGGTGGTTCTATCTTTTTTGGTTGCCGAAATATTTGAGCGACGTGCGGCACTTCTCGATGTTGGAAATCGGGCTATTCGCGTGGATGCCTTATCTGGCCGCCGATCTCGGTTCGCTTTTTGGCGGCTGGTTCTCGGGGCGCTTGATCGCCGGAGGCCGGACGGCTGTGGACGCACGTTGCCGGGCCATGATTCCGTTCGCACTTTGCATGCCGCTAGGCATCGCGGTCAACTATCTGCCTTCGACGCAGGCGCTGGCCTTGATTTGCCTGGTCACGTTCTCGCACATGGCTTGGAAGACCAACCTGATGACGATGACCAACGATATCTTTCCGGTGAGCGTGGTAGGGTCCGCGGCGGGCGTCGTTGGACTCGGCAGCGGCTTGGCCGGCGCCATCTCCACGCCCTTGGTGGGCCGGGTGGTGGACGCGTTCGGTTATCAGGGCGTGTTCTGGGTGATGGGCGTTCTGCACCCTATTGCGATGGTGATCGTGTTGGCGCTGGTGCGCCGCCGGCCGAGTTAGCGATCATCGTTTCGCCACCGCCGCCGGCAGCCACATGCGCGCCGCCATGGGAATTTCATAGCGATGCAGAATGAGGACGCCGGGCGAACAGGCAAAGACTACCCGTGCCAACACGAACAGCTCACCGTGATCGTCCACCAGCGGCAAGGTGATGCCGAGGTTCGTTAGATGACTGAAGATCGCGCCGCTGATCACGCCAAGCGAGAGGATCGCGCCGTACACCACCGTCCCGGGAATCAGCAGCAGAATTGACGCAATCAGTTCCACGACGCCGGTGCCGAGGCGCCCCCACGGCTCGAGGCCGAGCGTTGTGAAAGTGTAGATGGACTCCGGCGCGCCGGTGAATTTGAAATACAGCGTCTGCAGGAGGATGGCGGCAGCCACGCCGCGCAATAGCCAACTGGCGATGCGAAAAGCTCTACTGGCTTGTTCCGTTCGATCGTCCTTTCCAATACGTGAGAAACTCGCCGGCTCCCGCTTGCCGAGATAGCGCTCCAGCAACCGGGGCTCGGTATGAGTGAGGTCGACGACCATTAATCCATCGAGCGCGTTGGAAAATTCCGGGTCCAGGTTGAAGCCCAGGAGTTTGCCGCCCAGTCGAAGATAGTGTCTGAGCAGCACGGGTACGCCTTGGGCGTCGGGCTCGATCTCCGAGACCAGGCCCGAGAGTTCGTCCATTTCGCGGCAGTAGTGCGCGGACTGGCGCCGGAGGGGCGCGTTCCTCGGCCGCACCAGATCCATCCATTCGGTGAGCGACTCCCGCTTTTCGAGAAACGCAATCATCAGCTCGCGTGAAACGGCCTGGTATCGATTGCTGATACTGACCGGACCCAGCAACGTTTTGTAACGGGGATGCGCGGCGACGTAGACGCCGATCGCTTTCCACAAAAGCAGCAGCGGCGCGAAGGCCTTCTGATACTCCAGACGAATGAATGAGCGGCCGAGTTCAATGGCGGGGCCCAGGCGCTCCAGGAATTCCGGGCCGTAGTGGAACAGCGTGGCCGTGTATAGACTCTCCGGGCCCGCGGTTGTCAACGACAAGCGGTAGGCGCCGGCGATTTCCCGTTTGCTCGAGTTCCAAACGAAGAGATGGAGGTAGCGCGAGTCGAAGCGGTCAAGATCGGTCGCCCGCCCCGTACCTTCACCGGCCGCGCGGAATGTGATTTCCCGGAGCCGCCCGATTTCAGCCAACACGTGCCGGATGCGGCTGGCCGGGGCGAGAAAAACTTCGAGGGCGCCCGCGTAGGCCAGTCGACTCTCTGCACCCAGGGCCGCGACATCCTGCGCGAGCAACTCTGGCTGCACGGCTTCGGCTACAGGCTCTTGATCGGCGCGCCGCCGGCTTCTTCCGAGCAGGGGCCAGCGGGTGAGCGGCTTGAAACGCCGGCTGTCGGCCCAGAGCGCGGTCCGCCACTTCAGATAGTCAAGCCGTTCCTGGCCGGCTGGCATTTCATGGAGCCGCGCCGCGTCGATCGGCTTGCCGATTCGCCAACCGGCTTCGCGCGACACAGGAATCACCAAAACCGGCGCCGCGTTGTTCTGCGCGGCCATCCAGGGGTCCAAATGCTCCAAGCTCCCTTGCGTGAAGTGAACGCCTGGGCGGTGCGCTTTCAGAGCTACGTCGAGTGCCGTCGCCTCGCGTGCGCTGAGCGGACGTGGTGTTACGACGAGCGCGGAACCCTGACTCGGCAGCCGGCTCAGGTCTGCCTCGCTCAAGAGGGGCAGCGGCCGGAGCCGCTCGACCAGGCCGTGGAAGAATGATGCCGTCATCGCCTGATTGATCAGATCAGGGGCTCGTTTTATTCCCGCCGAAAGTCGCGGAGCGCAGTTTTTAGAATGAGGATCGACCCGATCTTCGATAGCTCGCCCGAGATTGTCAATGGCTCGGCCGCGTAACATAGCACTTCCCGGCCCAGCGGCCTGCCATCGGCGCCCGCCAGCAGATAGACACTGCCGCCGCCGCGTGCCAGGAAGCCGGGCGGGACTCCGCCGCTGATGCAGCGCGCCGCGCAATCCCGATGCACTTTGCCGCGCCTGGGATTCATCACGCCGAAATGGCACTTGGTGTCGACGATCTCACCCGTCAACACCACGCGGCCCAGCGAAGTTGTTTCGGCTTTTGCAGAGCCGCCCGCCGGGTCCGGGTGCAAGGAGCCGGTCAGCAACTCCAGCATACGATTCGGGCCGTACTCGATGAGGGCCCCTTGCAGGTTCACGCTCTGCCCTTCCAGGCCGCGCGCCTCGCCGGTGACGCCATGCTTGCCCTCTCCGGCCAGCAGATACTGGTGCTCGGAGGTTAGCAGCATCGGATAGGGCCGCTCCAGCAGCGTGCCGCGATACGGGCGGTATTGCTGGAACTCAAAGCGGCTGGGCGGGAACGATGCCTGCCCCCAAACCAATGCCAAGGCGATCCCAACGCCCGCGACCAGTAGAGCGGCGAGGATCATGCGCAGCGTCCGCGCCAGCCTGGGCGGCGCCTTTGGCTGATATCCGACGTAGAACTCATCGCCGCGATTCACTTCGGGCATGGATTCACGTAGACCTTTCCGCCGGTGACTCTGGTGGCGAACGTCGGGACTTGATCGTGAAACGGAGGCGGCGACATTCCCGTCTCAGGATCGTACTGGTAGCCGTGCCACGGACAAGTGATGCAGCCATCGACAATCTTGCCCTCGCCCAGCGGCCCGTTTTGATGCCGGCACACGCTCGAAACCGCCGAGACCTTACCCTCGTGCCGGAACACCGCCACCCGCTCTCCGCCCAGCACCACCACTTTTGCTCGTCCCTCGGGAATGCTTTGGAAGTCGCAGACCGCGACAAACTCCCGGGCCACTGAGTCTGTCTCGTCGGCGGCCCGTTCACGCTGTGCGGCGAGCAGATGCAAGGACGACCGCGACCACGCCCGCGGCCAGTATCGCCGCCAGCATCGGGTTGGTCTCCGATTGCAGCGCCCCCAGTCCCACGTGGGCCACCAGCAGCACGTAAGCGGCGTAGACCATCATGTGCAGGCTTTTCCAGACTCCCGGAGACAGCATGTGCAACCAAAAATCGTGACTGGTGGCTGCCATCAGGAACAGAATCAGCAGCGCCAAAAATCCCACTAGTTGAAAGGGAAATTGCGGGAGGCTATCGAAGCGGGTGTTGCTGGATAGCAGACTCACCAGCGGATTCGCATCGCCGAAGGCGTGAAACTGGATGACTGAAAACAGACCGTGCGCCAGACCCACAAGAAACGTGGCTACGCCGAGGTGGCGGCGGTTGTAGAGGAGCGGTAAAAAGCGGCGGTCCAAACGGCACAAGGGGCCGATGCACAGCACCGCGTGCAGCATCAGGAAAGCCAGCGTTCCCAGCCCGCGAATTATCAACGTTTCCGCGGTGGCGTTGGGATGCACCACTGCGCCGAGGCCGGCAAAAACGGCGAGGTAGGTGATGGCGAACCCGGCAATGGCGGCATCGTACAACTTCTTTTGCCGGTTCCATCCTACGGCTACGTAGCGAACGCTCAAGGCCGCCCCCAGATGCTCGCCGCGAGGATTAGTGCCGCCGACAGGCTCACCACCAGCCATATGATCGAATGCGCGCGGCGCAGCGGTCTGGTCATGCCGATCGATGGCCTTTCATCCAGCGGGACAACAGATACGGCCATAGCGCGGCCACGCCGGGAAATATCAGTAGCCGGAAGGCGATACCTGCTCCGGCCGCCGCCTCGTCCATTTTTTGGATGGCCGAGGAAACGAACCACGCGGCGAAAAGCACACCGGCCGCGGCATAGATTCCGAGCAACCAAACCAACATCTCAGCCACGCCCATCTCACAGATCTCCGCCGTAGATTGGAATGGTGGCGCCCGTGATTTGCGACGCGGCCGGCGAGGCCAGATGGACCAGCAGCGCGGCCACCTGGCTCGGCTGCACCCATCGCGACGGATCGGCTCCAGGACTGGCGGCACGATTGGCGGGAGTGTCCATCGCCCCGGGCAAGACCACATTGGCCGAGATCCCTGCCTCCTTCGTCTCTAGCGCCACCGTGCCAATCAACGAAACCAGCGCAGCCTTGGAGGCCGAATACGCGCCCAGCATCGCCGCGGGAACCACGGCCGTGCGGCTGCCGATGGCGACAATCGAGCCAGAGCGCTGCGCGCGCATACCCGGCAGCACCGCCTGAATCAGATAGAACGCGGCGTGAAAGTTCAGATTGAGCATGCGATCCAGCGTCTCGCCATCGGTATCTTCAACGGTCTTGCCGCCCGCAAAGCCGCCCACCAAATGAATCAGCGCGTCGATGCGCCCGGCCTGCCCGATCACGCCGGCTACCACGGCGCGCGCCTGATCTGAGCTTTTGATTTCGGCGGCGATCGCGTGAAATTCCGGGTGCCCGAATTCAGAATCCTGGATGGTCCGCGACACCCCAAACACTTGGCGCCGGCGTCGAGAAACGCGCGCGTGACCGTGCCGCCCAATCCGCCATTGGCGCCGGTGATCATGACTACCTTGTTCTGCAGCAGCATGTGGCTATTCTCCGCTCGACCAAGCCACGCGAAATTCCGGGTACAGCGTCAAGCCGCCGCAAGCAAAGATCGTCTGGCCTGTAACGTACGAGGCGTCATCGCTCGCCAGGAAGGCGAACACTGCGGCGATCTCTTCCGGCGCCGCCGCGCGTCCCATCGGGATGTGGCTTTCCACCTCGCCGCGTAACTTGGCGTCGCCCGTCCACGCCGAGTTGATCGGCGTCACCACCGCCCCAGGCCCGACGGCGTTCACGCGAATCCCGCGGCCCGCGTACTCGAGAGCCATGGACTTGGTCAGGTTCTCCATGCCGCCCTTGCTGATTGAGTAGGACAAATACTTGGGCTTGGGAATGATCTCATGGACGCTGGAGTTGTTGAGAATCACGCCGCCCTTGCCTCGCTCGAGAAAGTGCCGCACCGCCTGCCGGGCGCACAGGAACGCCCCGCGCAGATTGACGTTGAGCACCCGGTCAAAGTCTGCCATTTCGGCGTCCTCGCTGGCGGAAGGCTTCTGAATCCCGGCGTTGTTGACCAGAACGTCGAGCGAGCCGAACCGGTTCACCACCTGCTCAAACATCGCCTTCACCTGCTCTTCCTTGGACACGTCTCCCTGCACGATCATGTGCTGGCGCCCGCCGGGTTGAAGCTCGGCGAAGACCGCTTCGGCCTCGGCCGGCCCCGCCAGATAGTTGATGGCGACATTGGCGCCTTCCTTGGCGAAGCGGACGGCGATGGCCCGCCCGATTCCGGACGAGGCGCCCGTGACCAGGACGTTTTTGCCTTCCAGTCGTAACATTAAGATCTCCTGCTTCCCCTGCCTTTGGGTGGGTCGGCTGCAAGATGCCGCCGGAGGGCAGGAATATTCCGCAAGCATAGCGGATCTGGCAGGCATGAGCACAGTTCTTCTGCGAATGGCCCTGGTGGCCGTCCCGATTTTGGTGGCTGCGGCGGCCAAGGTCGACCCTATTCAGAAAGACGGGAAGGGTCTGGCATTACGCGGCTACGATCCGGTGGCCTACTTCACGGAAAACCAGCCGCGAGCTGGTTCGGCCGATTTCACGCACCGTTGGGGCGAAGCCACTTGGCAATTTGTATCCGCCGCCAATCGCGACTCTTTTGTGGCCGATCCGGTCCGGTATGCGCCGCAATTCGGCGGCTACTGCGCCTGGGCCGTGAGCAACAACTACACCGCGCCGATAGACCCTGAGGCCTGGAGGATCGTCGATGGCAAGCTGTATCTGAACTACAACAAGGCCGTGCAGGCCAAGTGGGAGAAAGATCGCGAAGAGCGCATCCGCGCCGCCGAAAAGAACTGGCCAACCTTACACAAATAGAGCACTGTCAGTGCAGGTGTAGAGCGCTTCCTGCGGTCGCGCCTCGGTACGGAGCGGCGCGTGACCTCGAGT
>JAYTKJ010000911.1:0-8219 GCA_043730365.1 Acidobacteriota bacterium
CTTTGATGCGGCGGTGGCGGTGGCGACTACGCTGAACGTGGTTGAGCCGCAGAACTCCGGGCTCGGCGGCTACGGACTGATCCTGATCTATGACGCCGCCAAGAAACAGGTGCGGGTGCTCAATGCCAGCGGCCGTATCCCCAAGGGCGCTGACCGCCAGGCGTTCGATACCGAGTCAAACCGCCGCGGCCCGAAGACCATTGCGCCCCCGGTAAACGCCCGCGCCTGGGAAGAGTTGTCGCGGCAATATGGCAAGAAGCGTTGGGACTCGCTGTTCGCCTTCGCGATCAAGAAAGCCGAGCAAGGTTTCGCCCTGCTCACTCCGATCCCGGAAGACGCCTTCGCCCACTTCCCGGAGCACGCCAGGGCCGTATATGGACGCAACGGCAAACCGCTTGCCGCCGGTGAAACTCTGGTCCAGCGTGACCTGGGCCGCTCTCTTCGCATGGTTGCCGAAAAAGGTACGGGCGTGCTGCACGGGGGAGAACTGGGGCGGCTGGTGGCGGCTGAACTCGCGCGAGCCGGTTCGTTCGTGACGCTGGAGGACATCGCCGCGAGCCGGCCCGAGTGGGGTGAGCCGATCTCGATCGACTATCGCGGCTACCAGGTATTCACGGCCGCGCCGCCCGCCAACTCGTTCGCCTCGCTTGTCCGGCTGGGCCTTGTTTCGCAGTGGGACATGAAGTCACTTGGCGCCGAGTCGCCCGAATATTGGCATCGCTGGGCCGAGGCGCTCAAGCATGGCGAAGCCTGCCGTCTCCGTTACGCCGCGGACCCGGACATTGCCAAGGTGCCGCTGGCCCGATTGCTTTCGGTTGAATACTGGCGCGAGCAGGCCGCACAAATCAATCCCGCGAAAGCATCGGAATTCGTCGCGCCTGGAGTCGGTCTGACGGAGAGCGCGAACACGACGCACTTTGTGGTGGCAGACCGGGATGGCAACATCGTCACCATGACTCAAACGATCGGGAACACTTTTGGCAGCCGCGTGATGGCGCCGGGCACCGGAATCTGGCTGAACGATTCGCTGACCTACAGCGCCTTTGAGCCCCGCGGCAATCCGATGGACGTGCATCCCGGGCGTCGAAAATTGAACAGCAACACGCCGACGATAGTCATGAGGGGCGGCCGGCCTTGGATCGCGATCGGCGCCGCAGGCGGGCATACGATTCCGCAGACGGTGCCTTTCACGGTGGCGCAGATGATCGATCACGGTAAAGACATGGCCCAGGCGCTGGCATCGCCGCGCATCGCCTTTGTAGTGGAGACCAATATGCTCCACGTGGAGCCGCGCCTGGCTGAGCCGCTTCGCAAGTCCCTCGAAGTGCGGGGACACGCAGTGCGAGTCGCCGAGATCGGACGTCTGCACGGACTTACGGTGGAGTGGGGCCCGAACGGCAAGCCTCGCCTCTTCACCGGCGCACCAGACCCACGCGGCGTTGGCGCGGCCAAAGGCCCGAGCTAAAGCAGACTGCGCGGCTTGCGAAAACCAGACCGTGGAATAGCCGGCGCTGGCCTTTTCCCCTAAAGCGAACTCATTTTCAGCCTTGTGTGAAAATCACTTCCGGGTTACTATCTGGACGACATGAGTGACCAAAGCGTAGACGCGGTCGTGGTTGGCTCCGGGTTCGGCGGGGCTGTGATGGCGTATCGGTTAGCGGAAGCCGGCAAGAGCGTTTGGGTACTCGAACGGGGGAAAGCGTATCCCCCCAATTCGTTTGCTCGCGCGCCCGCAGAAATGGCGAGGAATTTCTGGGATCCGAGTCAGGGTCTCTACGGTCTTTATAACATCTGGTCCTTTCGCAAATCTGCCGCGATTTTCGCGAGCGGTGTGGGCGGAGGCTCTCTGATTTACGCCAACGTCCTGATTCGGAAACCGGAAGAGTGGTTCTTCACCAACTTGCCGGACGGGGGGACCGAACGCTGGCCAGTTAGCCGTAAGCAACTCGACCCGCACTACGACAGCGTTGAGAAGATGATGAACGCGCAGTCCTACCCTTTCCAGGATGCGCCCTATCGCGATACGCCGAAGATGTTGGCATTTCAGGAGGCCGCCGCCAACCTCGGCCGTCCCTGGGAACCGGTCAAGCTGGCAGTTAGTTTTCGTTCCAAGCACATTGACGCCGATTCGCTGCAGAACAATCCCCCTGTGATCGGCGGTCCCATCGCCGAACACACCCGGAACATGCATAACATGGACCGTTCGACCTGCCGTTTATGCGGGGAGTGCGATCTCGGTTGCAATTACGGGAGTAAGAATACCCTCGACTTTAACTATCTGTCGGAGGCGAAGCGTTTGGGGGCCGAGATCAAGGCGCTGCACGAGGTCCGCAGCTTCGCGCCAGACCCTCCGCACGGCTACAAAGTGGAGTACGTCGTCCACGATATGGCGCGCAAGCCGGGATCGTCCGGTGATCTGAAGATACATACCGTGCGATGCAAAAAGCTGGTTCTGGCGGCCGGCTCGCTGGGTAGCACTTACTTGTTGCTCAAGAACCGCCACAATTTTCCCGCGCTAGGCCCGGCTCTGGGCAAGCGCTACAGCACGAATGGCGACTCGATCGGTTTCCTGGTGCGCGCCACGAAAGGTACGCCGCCACAGCCTCGTATTCTGTCTCCTTATTTCGGCGCGGCGATCACGGGCGGCATGAGAATCTCAGACCTGCCCAAAATAGGGATCTACGTCGAGGAATGGGGCAATCCGTATTTGGTGAGCTGGCTGGTGGAGGCTACTGGAATCGCCGGCTATCTCCGGAGGTTCGTCTACTTTGCCTGGCTGTCTCTCAAGTACCAGCTTGGCCTTGCCAATGACCCCAGTCTGAATGGCAAACTGTCTGACCTCCTCGGGGAAGCAATCACTTCCAGTACGTCGATGCCATTTATCGCGATGGGGCTGGAGGTCCCGGCCGGCACCATGAGCATTAAGGACCGCCACTTGGACATCGAGTGGAGCGAAGCACCGTCGAAGCTCCACTATGACCGCGTTACCGACGAGCTCAAGCGAATCGCCGAAGTCCTGGGTGGCAAATACACCGAAAGTCCTACGATCAAATGGAACTTCAATCAGTTCGTGACGGCTCATCCACTGGGAGGTTGCGGGATGGGGGCGGACAAAGCTTCCGGCGTAGTCAATACACATGGAGAGGTATTTGACTATCCAGGACTATTTGTGGCCGATGGTTCGGTGATGCCCGGCCCCGTGGGAGTCAACCCAGCCTTGACTATCGCGGCCCTGGCGGAGAGCTTCGCCACGCGGCTTATCGGAGACTGGAACCGGTAGGAGCGCCGACACCGGCTGGCAGCCGGCCGAAGAGCAGCAGGCGCCAGGCATACCAATGGCCGAGGATGACAAGGGGGAAATAGAACGTTGGCAAGAACCAACCGGCCAGCATTTTGTGAATCGGTACTTGCAGGGCCACGGTAAGATAGCTCGAATATAAGAAATCAGCGGTGCCGATGATGGTGCAGATCCAGGCCCAGGCGATGCCCGAGCCGCTGCCTTTGCGCAGGACAATCATGGCGATGACCGTCGAGACCTGCGTAGCCATGTCGCCTGTCGCCACCGGATAGGCCCAGGCCTTCGGCAGAAACGGTTCGAAATCGGCCTGCGTGATTCCGTACAAGCCGAAATGGCGAAAGGCCTGCGGAATGAGGACCAGCAGCAAGGCCTGGGCTTGGGAAAGTTCGGCAAGCTTCGGCGTTAGAAACCACTTCGCCAGCAGGGCACAAACCACTAGGCTCAGGGCCAACTGGCTGTAGAATACGACGGAATCCATGTCGATCGCCTCCTTAGTTAGACTTCAGGGACTGCCGAATCTTTGCGCCAAGCGCGAGTTGGTTTGCAAAGCGCTTCGCCAGTCTAATAGCATAGTTACGCAAAGTTGCCCGGTCAACGGATAAAGGCGGTGGAATAATCATGAATACCCTCAAACAGGCGATCGTGTTTTCTGGCGGTGGAGCCTATGGCGCATACGAAGTTGGAGTCCTCAAGGCGCTGGTGAAAGACGGCTGGGCCGGGCCGCAGATCGTGAGCGGCGCGTCGGCCGGGGCGTTTAACGCGGCTTTGCTGGCCGGGGCTCCGGATGGCGACCTCGCTCATGCCGTCCACTGGCTGGAAGACGTCTGGGTCAACCACATTCCCGGGAACGTTTTTCGAGTTAGGGCAGACCCCATGACGATACTTGAATCCCTAGGCAGTCCGCTTCAGGCCACGCTCAACTGGCTGGGCGAAGTCCAAACCTTGTCCACCAGTTTTCTCGCCCGACTGATGAATTTGGGGCTGGTTTCACCGTTTGATCAGCGCTGGCTGCAACTCGTCGATCTGGCTTCCTTCATTTCAGTTTCATCGCTTGAGAAACTCCTCAGCGGCCTCGTCAAGCCGGACCGGCTTCGTGACTCCAAAATGAAGCTGTCGATTGTGGCTACGAACTGGACCAACGGCCAAGCGGAAGTCTTCACCAACAAGGAAATGACCGATGAGCATGCCGTTGCGGTTCTGCTCGCCTCCGCCGCCATTCCAGGCTTCTTCCCGCCGCACGACGTGGGCGGTGGCACGTATGTCGATGGCGGAGTGGTGACAAATACACCGCTGTCTCCGGCCATCAAAGACGGGGCGGACGAAATCCGCATTATTTACCTGAACCAGGACGTCGCGAAAACACCCCTGCTCAAAATGCCGAACACCCTCGAAACCCTGGATCGCGTGCTGGCGATAAACCTGACTTTCCGAATCAATAGCGATATCGAAAACGCACGCCGGATCAACCGCGCCATCGAAATGTTCGACGAACAGGCGAGGGACTTGGTCGAAAACAATACGTCAGAATTGGCGCATCTGGCCCATCTGTGGGAGCGGAAGCGTTCCGAGGGCTCGCGCCGCAAGCTCACCATTCACCGGTATTTTCCCACCAAGGACTTGGGAGGCGTGCTCGGTATGCTGCGTTTTGAGAAATCCGCGCACCAGGAACTGATTCAGCGTGGTTACGACGACACGATGAAGCACGACTGCGACGTTAATCGCTGTGTGTGCCACTCCGGAACAACACATCTGAGAGAATAGGATTTGGCGGACAACGCGGTATACTGAAGGGGCAAGCCGGTCGGCTGTCCCCCCAGCTGGCCCGATTTGTAAATCCACGTCGTCTTTAAACCTACATCTTGATCTCTGTAAACGACATCACCATGCGCTTCGGCGCCCTCATTCTCTTTGAAGAAGTCACCACGACGTTTCAACAGGGACGGCGCTATGCGATCACCGGCCCCAATGGGGCGGGCAAGTCGACGTTCATGAAAATCCTGACTGGCGAAATTGAACCGACGAAGGGTACGGTGACCCGGCCTGCGAAAGTCGGTATCCTGCGCCAGGATCAGTTCGCGTTTGATTCCTACCGCGTGCTCGACACGGTGATCATGGGCAACGCGCCGCTGTGGGATGCGTTGCAGGAGCGCGAGAAGTTCTACGCCAATCCGAACGACTGGACCGACGAGGACGGGATGCGTATGGGCGAGCTCGAGGGCATTGTGGGTGACGAGGGCGGCTATACGGCCGAGGCCGACGCGGCTACGTTGCTGCAGGGGCTGGACATCGGTCGACATCTGCATGAGAAGCAGATGTCGGAGATGCAAAGCGGCCAGAAGGTGCGGGTGTTGCTGGCGCAGGCGCTGTTCAGTCACGCCACCGTACTGCTGCTGGACGAGCCGACCAACAACCTTGACCTTGAATCCGTGCATTGGCTGCAACGGTATCTGCTGGCATACAACGGCTGCCTGATCGTTATTTCACACGATCGCCATTTTCTGAACGCCGTCTGCACCCACACCGCCGATATCGATTACCAAAGCATCATTACCTATACCGGCGCCTATGACGACATGGTGCTGGCCAAGACGCAAATCCGCTCGCGCGTAGAGGCGGGCAATGCGCAGCGCGAGAAGAAGATCGCTCAGTTGAACGAGTTTATTGCCCGGTTCGCCGCCGGCACCCGGTCCTCGCAAGTAATGTCGCGCAAGAAAGAAGTGGAGCGGCTCCAAACCTCGGACTTGGCGAAATCAAATATCCAGCGACCCTATATCCGGTTTCAGAACACGAGCCCTTCCGGGCGGCACCCGCTGGAGATCAAGGGACTGTCAAAGTCCTACGGCGACTTGAAGGTGATCAAGGACTTTACGGCGTCGATTGCGCGCGGAGAGCGGATCGGGCTGCTGGGCCGCAACGGGTCCGGCAAGACTACGATGTTGCGGTCACTCCTGCGCAACGCCACCGGTTTCGTCGACGCGCCGGACCGCGAGTTTCCGGTGGACGCCGGGGTGGTCACGTGGGGCCACCAAGTAGCCGTGGGATATTTCTCCCAGGATCACAAAGAGTCCATTCGGCCGGGCACGACGATTATCGAATGGCTGCATGAGTTTGACCCCAGTGCCTCTCAGCAGGAGTTGCGCGGGCTGCTAGGGCAGATGTTATTCAGCGGCAAGGACGCGACCAAGCGCACTGACACTCTTTCGGGTGGAGAAGCGGCGCGGCTCATCTTCTGCCGTCTGATGCTGCAGAAACCGAATTTCTTGCTGCTCGATGAGCCTACCAATCACTTGGATCTGGAAGCAATCAACGCTTTGAACTTTGCGCTTCAGAAGTATGACGGGACGGTTTTGCTCGTCTCGCATGACCATGATCTGGTGGACGAAGTGGCCACTCGCATCTGGTCTTTCGACAGCAAGGGCGTGGAAGACTTCAAGGGTCCCTACGCCGACTTCCTGACGGAAAAGGAATCGGCCACCGCCTAAGCGGCTTAGAACGCTGCGCTAGCCGGTACCGAGGCCCCCACGCCGTTGCTTACGGTCATCGATACGCCGCGAAGGCTCGAAACATCGCCGCGCACGGTGAAGTTTTGACGGTAGGTGAATTGCGTACCGAACGGCATCGAACGCTCATCGGCATACCAGGCGCCGGCTAGCTGGCGCAACGGAACGGTGAGCTGGATAGCGTCATCAAAGACGAATCGCGCGTTTTCGACTTCGCGAGTTGGCGAGAGCAGCGTCACGACGATCTCCAAGCCATCGGCGGTCTTCCGCAACGTCATCGAGCGAATCTGCGGTGGCGTGGGTCCGATCACCGTTCGTTGCGTCGATGACGACGTCGCGAGGCGGCCGGCGCGCTCAAGGCGAGCGTCGATCGAGACCAGGCCGGCGGTTGAACCCGTTTGAAGCAGCAACGGCGAGGCGGGAGTGAGCTGCCCGGCACGAATGGCGAGGCGTGCCTGACGGGCCCCGGTCAGCAACAGCACTGCGGGATCGGCGGGGCCGTCAAAACCGAGTTCCACCACAACGTCGAGGTCAGCCGGATAAGCGCGGTCCAGCCGGAGGTCGAGTTTGGTCTGCTGCCCTGGCTCCAGACGCGGCAAGGGGGCGAGCACCAATTCAGGCAGCGGTGGCGGTGTCACCAGGAGTGGGACTGCGGCACGCGCCGTTCGTTGGACGCGGTCTCGCGTTTCGACAATCACCTCATACACACCTTCGACAAGGGGGGCGCCAACGACGAAGCCGTTGGCTTCGAGACGAAGGCCGCTCGGCAGCGTGCCGCCGGCGATGCTCCACGTGTAGGGTGGGCTGCCACCGAGTGCGGTTAGCGGCAAATTGAGGGTGGATCCAAGCTTGGCCTCCGCCGCCGAGGGGATGGCGACCGCGAGCCGAGCCGCGACGGGCAAGAAGATAGAGATTCTCGCTTCGGTCCCTGCCGTATCGCGAACGTTTAAGACGGCACGGTAGGATCCGGCCTGACTGACCGTGCCACTGAGCACGCCGGTTTGCGGATTGATGGTCAGCCCAGGCGCTAGTCCTCCCTCTTCGAGGGCCCAGGTGTAAGGCGCGGACCCGCCAGATATGCCCAAGTCCAGCGAAACTGCATCGCCTTCGGCGAGGTCCGCCAGTGAGGCGGTGGAAAGAATGCTCAGCGGTGGCCGGGCCTCGATCACCACCGTACGCGCGGCAAATCTGCCGGCCGAGTCCCGGATGCGGAGGGTGAACTCGGCTAAGCCGGACGCGCCGGCGATCCCGGCGAGCCGGCCCGTCTTTTCGTCGAGCGTGAGGCCGCGTGGGGCTGAGCCTGCGGCGAGTTTCCATTCGACAACCGGTGGGGTTCCGCCGTCTGCGACAAGCTGCGTGGAGTAGGGCTGGCCGACGATCGCTCCCGGCAACGCGGGGCCGCTCACGATCTTGAGCTCACC
>JAYTKJ010000912.1:0-3131 GCA_043730365.1 Acidobacteriota bacterium
ACGAGGTGATCTATGCGCGCGCTGTAGTTGTTGTATTCGAATCGCCCCGTGTTGTTGGCGCGGAAGTAGTTGTTCTGCCAGGCCGGCGCGCCGGGCGTGGTGGTGTTGGGTTCCGGATACAGCGCCACGATTTTCGCGGCGGCGGGGTCGATGCGCGAGGAGGGTATTACATTGCCGGTGAACGGCGCGCGGACCCAGTTGTTGCCGTCCAGCCGCCCAGTGAGCGGATCGTAGATGGCGATCTGACGATTGGCGCCGTCGAATGTCCGGGAGAAGTCGCCACGGCGCTGATCGAGCGTCGGCACGGAGGCGAAAGACTCCGACGGGAACTGCTGCGTATAGCCGAACCGCTCCCACCCCCAGAAGAAGAACGTCTTGTCGCGGCCGTTGTATAGCTTAGGCAGCACCACCGGGCCGCCCACAGTGAACCCGTACTGATCGAGCGTGGAGCCGGTGCGCGGCGTCCGCTGAGCATTATTGGAAAAGGTGTTGGCGTTCAGGAAGGTCCGCTTCATGAATTCGGAAAGCGAGCCGTGAAGCAGATTCGTGCCACTCTTCGAGACGATGCTGATGACGCCGCCACCCGTGCGCCCGTACTGCGCGTCGTAGCTGCCGGTTATGATCTTGAACTCCTCTACGGTCTCCGCCGACGGCACATAGGAGATGGAGTTGCTGCCGCCGTAGATCATGTTGTTCGGCGCGCCGTCCATCAGGAACTCCACATTGCGCGGGGTGGAGCCGTTGATGCTCCATGCGCCGAGGCCGGAGTTAGCGTACGGCACCAAGTGCTGCGAAGAGCCCGAGTGCAGCACGCCTGGTGAGAGCGACGACAGCATGATCGGCGTGCGGTTGTTGAGCGGAAGTTCGGAGATGCGAGTGCGGTCCACCACCACGCCACGGTCGGCTTTGTCGGTCTCCAGCAGCGGCGGGGTACCGGTCACGCTGACGGTCTCGGTCTGCGAGCCTACTTGCAGGCTCAAGTCCACGCTGGCCGACTGCGCCACTTGAAGGACGATGCCGCGGCGCTCATACTTGCGGAAACCGGCCACCTCCACGGTGAGCGTGTAGCTACCCGGATTCAGCAGCAGAAAGCGGTACTGCCCCGCCTCGTTCGTCGTGGCCGAGAACACGACACCGGTGTCGATATTGGCCAGCCGGAGCGGGGCGCCCGTGACCACGGCGCCGGTCGCATCCGTCACGGTGCCGCTCAGGGACCCCCGGGACTCCTGCGCCAGTGACGGCGGAGAGAGAATCGCAACGCCCAGCAAGATCAATCGTAGAGGCTTCATGGAACGGTTCTCCTTATTCGCCGAAAATTATACTACAAGGAACCTCCGAGTCCCTGCGATCGATGGGAAGATGTTTAAGTTGTCTCGGGGCGTAAGCATCCCAGTAATGCATGCCCGTGCGCGGCACAACTATCGAGAAGGAAAGCTGCATGGACGATCATGGATTCGAGAAAAGCCCCGGTCGTGGAGCACGAATCGGCAGGCAGAGCGGCTCGGGATTGAGCGCCGCCGCAATCACGCGGCGATGACGCCGGGCCGCAGCTTGATCTTTACCTCGACGCGCGATCCGAGCCGGTTGATGATCAGCATGAGCCGATCTACAGTGAACCGGCCGAGGTCCGCAGTTCGAATGCGGGGAAAAGTCGGCCGCGGCGATTCCGGTACGGCCATGTGCGGCGGGCACGCTCAGCCCCTCCCTCTGGAGGACCTTGATGATCTCAGCGGCGAGCATCGCCTTAAACTGGTCCACATCCGCGTTCTCGCGCCCGAGATCGCGGAAGACATTGCCACTTCCGCGCACGAGGTCCACACCTTCCCTTTTCATCGCAACATCTCCTTCAGCTTCCCCAGACGGTTTTGGATCAGATCGATCTCCCGTTTCGGCGTCTTGACCGCCTGGGTCGACTTCTTCTGAAATACATGGACAACCCAGATTTCGGTGGCGAGTTGCACCACATAGACAACTCGGTATGCATCACCTCGAAACGGCAGCGCAATCTCAAATACGCCCGAGCCAAGTCCCTGCATAGGCTTGGCAATGTCAGCCTTGCCGCCTTCGGCCGCGATCGTAAACGCTGCCAGGCAGACCGACTGTGGCAGATTCGCATCGGAACAAATCGCAACTCCACAAACTGTCCCGCATGTGGCCGGGATGGACCGGCTGAACCCGATTCCGGCCGGTCGTGAGCGCTCAGGATACGGCGAACCACATCTCTATCGATCTCGACGCCGAAAGCCAACGCGATCTGTTGGGCACTGCGAGGACAGCCCCAGCAGGGATTGCGCCGCTTCATGGCCACGACGGTGTCGATGAGTTCTTGGTTTGGTCCCTTCGGGCCGGGTCGACGCCCGCGCTGGGTCGAAAAAAGCAGGCGGTACTTGGGTTGCCTCAACAGGCTGTGCAGATGGAGCAAGGTGGAGGCTTCAGAACGATGGCGGAACGGAGGATGCGTGCCGGGCCAATGAAAAGGGTGAACCGACCGGCGGCAATGCGATCCGTGGCGCGCAGGTTGGGCGCACGCTTGCGCCCGCCGATTGAGGCATCCAGTTGATGCCAGATCAGCGCGGATGCGCGGAAGGGAGCCCCCCCGGCCCTGCCAGTCGGACCAAGGTGACGATCACATGAACGAACAGGATGATGAAGTCGCGCATCCCGGCAATGGTAACAATACCTCACAGGCCCCCGTATTCAGGTCAATTTGGCATGGTGGGGGCTGTAGGACAGAAAAGTAACATTATCATGCAGATCGGGCGCGCCGCCCATCAATGATGCGCTCCCAGGTGTCCTGAAACCGGGCGCTCAGAATGCAGCAGCGGAGAGCGATGATGGCTTCGGCGCCACGGACAGTCCAATGCTTGCCGGAAGGCTTCAAACGGGTTCCAATCGCGTTCTTACACCCACCCTCCGTAACACCGAAAGAAGTGCATCGACCTTCGGCTGCGAATTTTGGATAGCGCATTCGGTCCCGATTGTTGACGAGGTAGCCCAGGCACTTTCTGGCTTCCAGTGGCGCAGGCGAGCCGAACAGTCAGACACCCCCCGCGAAGCGGGTGGCTTGATGAGTTGGGCCGCCTCAAAGGCGGTCGGGCCATGGGTCTAGGCGTCGCGCGGTGCGCGCCTTA
>JAYTKJ010000913.1:0-10623 GCA_043730365.1 Acidobacteriota bacterium
TTTCGCGCCACGGCGCCTCCCAAGCTACGAGGCCTGAGTCTTTTGGCCTCGGCCGGTCTCTCACCGGCTGGATAATGTGTCCTTGACTGGACACGCCGACAAACCAGCCTTCGATGTATCCGACCGGGTGGGCCGCATCGCATCCGTCGGCATGGGAGCGCAAGCCTACTTCGACAAAACCGGCTAGTTCGCCATTGGCCACCTCGGCGACAAAGACTACCAGCGGCAGGCTCCCGTCATGGTCCCCCACCGCAATGGCGTTCGCTTCGGCAGTGTGTTCGTCGATAGTGGCATCCGGCCAAAGCGCGGCGCGCATGCGCACCAGGGCCGGCACATCATGAAGTTGCACGGGCCGGACGACGAAGAGCACTTACACCTCGCGGCGGTTCTCAAGTGACTTCGACATCGTCACTTCGTCGGCATAGTCGAGATCGCTTCCAACCGGTATTCCCATGGCAATACGTGTAACGCGAATCCCGAGGGGCTTGATTAACCGGGACAGATAGACGGCCGTGGCCTCGCCTTCGACGTTCGGATTGGTGGCCAGGATCAACTCCTCCACGCTTCCCGAGCCCATCCGCTCCAGTAAGCCCTTGATCTTGAGCTTCTCCGGACCAATGCCGCGGAGCGGCGACAGCGACCCGTGCAGCACGTGATACATGCCGTTGAAAGTCCGCGTGGCCTCGATCGGCATGATGCTGTGCGGCTCCTCCACGACGCAGATGACGGATTGATCTCGTGAAGTGTCGCGGCAGTAGACACAAAACTCACCCTCGGCGATGTTATTACACAACGTGCAGATGTCGAGGTTGTCCTTTACCTCAAGCAGCGTGCGGGCGAAGCGCTCGGCATCTTCGCGCGGAGTCCGCAGTACGTGAAACGCCAAGCGCTGGGCAGACTTCTGGCCGATGCCCGGGAGCCGCTTAAACTCCTGGATCAGCCGGTCAAGTGGGCCTGCAAAGTCCGGCATGAGGATCTAGAACAGACCCGGAGGCAGTCCCAGACCACCCATTAAGGAGCTCATCTTTTTCTTCGACTCGGCCTCCACCTTATTGACGGCGTCGTTGCACGCCGCCATCACCATGTCCTGTAACATCTCCACATCGCCCGCGGCTTCAGAGTCAATCTTCACGCCGAGGACATTCTTGTTCCCATCCATCCTGATAACCACGATGCCGCCGCCGGAGGAACCTTCGACGCGAATCGCCGCTACCTCCTCG
The DNA here is from genome assembly GCA_043730365.1 of Acidobacteriota bacterium. Lineage (GTDB taxonomy): Bacteria > Acidobacteriota > Terriglobia > Bryobacterales > Bryobacteraceae > VFZP01. The sequence continues at coordinate 1,221 of JAYTKJ010000913.1, forward strand.
CCCATCTTCTTCTGCATTTCCTGGGCCTGCTTCATCATGCCTTGCATGTTGCCGAGATTGCCGGGTAGTTTCATGGTTGGTTATTCCTTCAGATTGCGAACGGTGCGGACCTGGCTTCCCGGAAACTGTTCCTGGAAGCTCTTGACTTCGGGATGGTCGAGCGCGCGGCGGGTGGCCTCATCTTCTCCGGCCGGCGCGACTGCCTTCATCGTGGTAGCGGCCCCTTCGTTGGGGACGAAAGAAATGCGCATCGGGCGGCCGGCGACTTTCTCCACGGCCGCCTTCAGTGCCGCATCCTTGAACGCCAGCCCGTAGACCTTGGACGCGGTGAACTGCCATTCCGCCGGGCTCTCGCGCAATTGGGAATCCTCGACCGCATCAGCGACCATGGTGATGTTGTTCTCGCGCAAGTAGGCTAGCAGCCGCTCACGCGCCGTGCCAACTGTGGGTGACGGGGCTTCTACGCGCAGCGGCGCGATAGTGGGGGGCGGCGCGGGAGCGCGAGCGGTCAGCGGCTTCGCGGAGACCGCAACGGCGGACGGCGGGCCCACTCCGGCGATGGCTTCTTCCAGGCTCACCAGCCGGCTGGCGTGAATCAGCCGTAACAGACCCAGCTCCATATGCAAGCGAGGTTGCAGAGAATACTGCAACTCGCGGTACAGTTCCAGCGTGATGTGCAGGTAGCGGGTCAAATCCTCCTCGGAGAACCCGCTCGCCGTCGCCAGCATCTTGGCTTGCTCGGCATCCGACGCGGCAATCAACCGGTTGGCCGAGCCCACCACTTTCGAGACCAACAGGTTCCGGAAGTAGCGCGCCAATTCGCGGCAGAAATGCTGGAGGTGCCGGCCGTTGCTCTCGAGTTCCTGAACGATCTGCAGCATGCGCCTCGAGTCGCCCGCCGCCAACGAGCGCGTCACTTCGCCAAGCGAGTCAATCGAAAAGACGCCCAGCAGTTCCCGGACTTCGATCTCAGTCAGCTTGGCGCCGCAACAGGCGATCGCCTGATCGAGCGCCGAGAGCGAATCGCGCACGCTGCCCTCGCCCACCTGCGCGATCACCGCCAACGCTTCGTCGTCGGCCTCAATCTTTTCTTCGCCGCAAATCCAGCGCATGCGCTCGATCAACGCACCGAAGTCTACGGAGCGGAAGCTGAACTGCTGGCAACGCGAAGCGATCGTCGTGGGAATCTTGTGCGACTCGGTCGTGCACATGATGAAGGCCACCCACTCGGGCGGCTCTTCCAGCGTCTTGAGCAGCGCGTTGAAGGCTTCGCTGGTGATCTGGTGCGCTTCGTCGATGATGAAGACTTTGAAGCGATCGCGCGCCGGGCGGAAGCGGACGTTCTCCCGCAGTTCGCGCATCTCGTTAATGCCGCGATTGGACGCCGCGTCGATTTCGATGACGTCAATGCAGTTGCCGGCCACGATTTCACGGCACGCCGAGCAGGTCAGGCAAGGCTCGATCGTCGGGCCCTTTTCGCAGTTCAGGCAGCGGGCCATGATGCGCGCCACCGTGGTCTTGCCCGTGCCGCGCTGGCCGGAAAAAATATAGCCATGCGCGATACGGTTCTGGCCGATGGCGTTGCCGAGCGTAGTCCGGACGTGTTCCTGGCCCACGAGTTCTGAGAAGGTCTGGGGACGATACTTGCGAGCGATGACCTGATACATGGAAAGGCAGGTGCTACTAGTGAACGATCGAACCAAAATTGCCGGGCCCCGGGTAATCCGCGGCACACAAGCTAAACCACTACCGTTGCTTCCTTCCGGACCTGGCGGGGTTTGCAGCCGCCCATTGCACGGAGCCCGGAACCCGACAACTGCTTAGGGTAGCACGAGGTCTCAAACCGCCACCCGAAGGACGACCCGCTTGGCCAAGCATACAATGGAAAGTTGCTCTATCCGCGCACCACAGATGAATTGGCCGCGATGTTGGCCGAAGCGAATGCCTCGGGCCGCACGATCGCCACCGGCGGCGCATTCTCAAAGCTGGCCATGGGCGGCACCAGCCCGGCGGCGAACGAAACCATCTCGACCGCCGCCATGAACCGGCTGCTCGAGTACGAGCCCGCCGATCTGACGGTCAGTGTCGAAGCCGGCATGAGGTGGCGTGACTTCCAAGCGTTACTGGCGGCCAATCAACAAATGGTCCCGCTGGACCCGCCCTGCTACGAAGAGGCAACCGTGGGCGGCGTGCTGGCATCGAACACCTGTGGACCACGGCGGCGCTTGTTCGGCTCGGTGCGCGACATGGTGATCGGGTTGCGCTTTGCCACGATGAAGGGCGAGATGATCCAGTCTGGCGGCATGGTGGTGAAGAACGTGGCCGGGCTCGATATCGGCAAGCTGATGTTCGGCTCGTTCGGGACGTTGGGCGTGATCGCCGTCGCCAATTTCAAGCTCGCTCCGGTGCCTCTGGTTTCCGCCACGTTTCTGCAGCGGGCCCCCACCCTGGACGGCATCATGAAGCTGCGCGACGCCCTGCTCACCGGACTCCTTCAGCCCGCCGCCATCGACATACTCAAGGACGACGGACACTGGGTGCTGGCTCTTCAAGTAGGCGCTACTCAGCGCGTGATGGAGCGCTACCGGCGCGAGTTGGGTGGAGCCGAAATGCTGGACGGTCCAATCGAGGCGGCCTTCTGGCAGAGGCTGCGCGAGTTCTCGCCGAACTGGATGAAGGCCAACCCGGGAGGCGCGGTGGTGCGCGTCTCCACCGAACTCAGTGAGATGGGCCGTGCGATGGCCGCCCTGCCTGGACCGGTCCTGGCGCGCGCCGGAAACGGCGTGGTGTACGGCGCATTCCCGGACGCCGCCGCCGCTGCGCAATGGGTCAAGAGCTCGCCGCATCGCGCCGTGATCGAGTGGGCGCCGCCTGATTCGCCCGTGGAACGCTGGCCCAAGCCGGGCAACGACTTTGCCGTGATGGAGCAGATCAAACGCATGCTTGACCCTGGCAATCTTCTCAACCGCGGGAGGCTCTATGGCCGTCTCTGATAAGCCGCTGCGTCAGGATCTGGACAAGTGCGTCCACTGCGGGCTGTGCCTGAACTCATGCCCGACGTATCGCGAATTGGGCGTCGAGATGGACTCGCCCCGCGGGCGCATCTACCAGATGAACCAGGTCTCGCAGGGGCTGGCGCAAATCGGACCATCCTACATCGAACATCTCGAATTATGCCTGGCGTGCCGGGGCTGCGAAACCGCCTGCCCATCGGGCGTGCAGTACGGCAAGCTGATCGAAGCGGCGCGGGCCGAGATCGAAACTCAGATCAAGCGGCCGTGGTATGTCGAGCTAGTCCGCACCATCGTCTTCCGGCATCTGCTGCCCTCGCGCACCAATTTGCGCATGGCCGCGGCCGGGCTCTGGGTCTACCAGAAACTCGGGCTGCAAAAGCTGGCCCGCGCCAGCGGCATTCTCAAACTGATGGGCCGGGCGGGCGAGCTCGAACAGCTCTCGCCAGACGCCGAGTTCCCCACCTTCTTCTCGCAGTACGGCAAGACCTTCGCCGCCGAAGGTACGCGGCGCTACCGGGTGGCGATGCTCGGCGGCTGCATGGCCAACGTATCGTTCGCGCGGCTCCATGAAGCCACGGTGCGCGTGCTACAGAAAAACGGCTGCGAGGTGGTGGTGCCCGATGACCAGACCTGCTGCGGGGCGCTGCATGCGCACGCGGGCCGGCGCGACGATGCCCGCGGACTCGCTCGCCAAAATATCACGGCGCTACTTAAGGGCAACTTTGACGCCATCATCACCAATACGTCCGGCTGCGGCTCCATGCTGAAGGAGTATCACGACCTCTTCGAGCACGACGCGGCGATGGACGAGCCGTCACGAAAGTTCTCCGGTCTCGTGCGCGATATCAACGAGTTCCTCGCCTCGATCGAGCTGAATCAGAACCTGGGTCCGATCAACAAGACCGTCACCTATCAGGACTCGTGCCACTTGGCGCACGGGCAGAAGATCAAAGCGCCGCCGCGCAAACTGCTGCGCGCGATTCCGGGCCTGACGCTCAAAGAGATGCCACTCTCGGATGTTTGCTGCGGCAGCGCCGGCATCTACAACGTACTGCAGACCGACATGTCGATGGCGATCCTCTCCAAGAAGATGGAGAACGTCAAGCGCACGGGCGCCGAAGTCATCGTCACGGCCAACCCAGGCTGCATCATTCAACTGCGCGCGGGCGTATGCATGCAAGGCGGCGAGCAGCCGGTGAAGCACGTGGTGGAGATGCTCGACGAGTCCTACTCCAGCTACGTGCCGCGCCGATTGCCGTAGAGAAAAGCCCAAAGACCGCTCCCTGTGGTCACGGCTCGGAAACAACGATGTTCCCGGCCGGTTAAAACTGGTTGTTGATTCCAGAGCTACGTGCCGCGCCGGTTGCCGTAGAGATAAACATGCAGGCGGGGCGAGAAGCGGTACCCCTCGCGCTTGCAGATTTCGCCCAGCCACGCCGAGCGCGCATTCATCGTAGCCACGTCAATCCCTTCGGGCATCAGGAGCACGCGCCGCGGATCGGCCTCGAGCTCGTTGGTCACATGGCTAATCTCGATGAGGTCTGATTCAGAGGCCACCACGAACTTGAGCTGGTACTCGCATCGACTCATGAGCCGGCGCAGCACAGCGGGCTGATAGCGCGTCTGCTCATGCCGGTCACTCCATTCGCCATCGAGCGGCGTCGAGTGCCGAAGCTTGGGGCTGAGGCTCATCAGATCGCACTCGACCTCGGCCTCGACTGTACCCGCCGTCTCGATCGTGATGTGTTGGCCGGCCGCGCGCAGGCGCTGAGTCAGCTCCGGAGTCTCCGGCGCGATCAACGGCTCACCGCCCGTGAGCACCACGTAGCCGGTGGAGTGCGCGCTCACGTAGGCCATGATCTCATCGAGCGACTTGTGTTCGCCCTCCGCCTTCCATGACGTGTAGGGCGTGTCGCACCACACGCAGCGGAGGTTGCAGCCGGAAGTGCGAATGAAGACAGACGGAACGCCGGTAAGAGTTCCCTCGCCTTGAAGGGAATAAAAGAGCTCAGAGATCCACATAGCTCAGTGGATCCTTCAGACCGGCCTCGGCAAAGCCCTTCAAGCGGAGCAGGCACGAGTCGCAGGCGCCGCAGGATTGGCCCGTGGGAGAAGGGTCATAGCAGGAGTGTGTGAGCGACAGGTCGACCTTGAGCGAGCAGGCCAGCCCAATGATAGCTGCCTTCGAAAGCTCAATCAGCGGCGTGTGAATCTTGAGGTGCTGGCGGCCTTCGACGCCGGCCTTGGTAGCCAGATTGGCCATGCGCTCGAAGGCTTCGATGTACTCGGGGCGGCAGTCCGGATAGCCTGAATAGTCCACCGCGTTGACGCCAATGACGACGTCCGAGGCCTCGAGAGTTTCGGCCCAGGCCAGCGCGTAGGAAAGAAAGATCGTGTTGCGCGCCGGCACGTAGGTGAGTGGAACGCCCTGACCCATTTCGGCGACCGAGCGGTGCTTGGGCACGTCGATATCGGCGGTGAGCGCACTGCCTCCAAAGAGACGGAGGTCAATGCGGGCGGTGATGTGTTGCGCGGCTCCCAGGGCCTTGGCAACCCGCGCGGCCGCTGTAAGCTCCAGGCGATGACGCTGGCCGTAGTCAAACGAGAGAGCGTAGCTTTCGAAACCGCGCTGGCGTGCCCAAGCCAGGCACGTGGCGGAATCGAGGCCGCCGCTGAGCAGGCAGACGGCTCTGGTGTCGTGTCTCACGTAACTATTCACGACCGCTCCCTAACACGGCTCGGTACTGAGGCGGTAGTCTAGGCATGCTCGGCCTTCGGGAGGGCGCGAGCCAGGAAGAAGCCAATGATCGGGAAGAAGGCCAGCATCCGGAGCGAGGAGTGCATGCCGTAGTGATCAGAGAGCCAGCCGGTGAGCGGGATGAAAATCATGCCCGACATGCCCCAGGCGAAGCCCATCATGAGAGCCGACACGGTGCCGCTTTGGCCGGGCGCCAGTTGTTGGGCCATGACCACGTTGACCGGAATCGTGAATAGCAGCAGCAAGCCGCCGATTAACAGCGCAGCCACCGAGAGCCAGCCGGTCAATCCAAAGAAGAGCAGGAGAAATGGCACGCAGCCGATCATCGAGAGCATAATGACGCGCCGGCCGCCGATGCGGTCGCTCAGCCGTCCACCCGTGAAGCCGCCGACGGCACCACACGCCAGATAGGCGGACAACAGGAAGTTGGCCTGCGTCACTGTCAGCCCGCGTTCGCGGTTGAGGTAGAGCGGCAGCAGTTGCGCGTAGGTCACCTGGACGATGCTGCGAATGAAGACGCAGAAGTAGAGAATCGTAAGCGGCTTCCAGACCGCGCGCAGCGGCGCTATGTCGAAACCGCGCCCGGAGTGCGCGGCCGGTTCCGGGTGAAGGTAGAACCAGAGAAATAGGGAGCACACCAAGCCCGGGACCGCGGCCCAGTAAAGGTTCTCCAAACCCAGCCACTCGGGCGCATACGAGAAGTACGTGGGGCCGAGCGCATAGCCCAACGTGCCGGAACTGATGAACATGGCCATCCAGGTTCCGCGCCCTTCCACCACGCCCCGTGTGACACGGGCAGAAGCCTGCGGATGGAACGCCGCGATGGCAGCACCGCCGAGCAACACGCAAGCAAAGAGGGACGCGTAGGAGGGAGCGCTGCCCAGCAGACAGATGAACAGTCCGGCCAGGCCCGGAGTCAAAACACTGAACAGGCGGGTACCGTAGCGGTCAGACCAATAACCGTAGAGCGGCTGGCACACCGACGACGCGAAGATGAGCGCGCCACCCAGAAAACCGGCCTCAGTGAGCGAAAGCCCAAGCTTGGAAACCAGGCGAGGCTGGAGAGCGCCGAGCGCGCCGGAATAGACGTCGATGAAGAAGTGGCCGAGACAGAGCAGGACCATCGCGGTCATGGCCGAACGCAGCTCAACCGCGGCCGGCGACGGTGGCGGCGCAGAGGCCGCGACGGTAACTCCCATCTATCCAGATTACGGCACTTTGATGGCGACGATGCCGACGGGGTTCCGAGCGGCGTCGTACCCAAGCGCGACGATCGTGTTGGATTTCTGGCTGACTACCTGCCACTGGACCTGCACTTGGGGCTGTCCGCCACCGCCCGGCGGCGGCTGGCCAGGAGGCCCGGGCGGTCCAGCCACCGCCGGCAACACTCCGACATACGCAACGCCATCTGGATTAGGCGGCTGGATGAGGTTACCAGTGACCAGGTCATAGATCAGATATTGGTTGCCGTTCGCTTTGTTACCGCGCGCGATCATCTTGCGCGTGTTTTGAAAGATACCGATGAGGGTCACGGTCTGGAAGCCCTCGGGCACCGGAAAGACTGTGGTCTTTTCGGTTTCAAGATTGAAGTAGACGAGTCCACCATCGCCGGCGACTCTCGAGGAAATCGCCGTCGCCACCAAGCCGTTCAGCGCCGGAACCGGCGTGACCTGTTGGAAGCCGACGATGCCGGCCGGAAGATCGAGGCGGAAAGGCGAGCCGGCGACACTATCGTAAATGTACAAAGTGTCGGACAGTGCCGCACTCTGAGCGTCGGTGTTGGAGGCATACAGGAAATCATTCACCTCGCCGCTGGCTGCCCGCGTGTTCACTTCGCCGACTCCGGGGAGAGGAATCGCGGTGAAAACCTGCGAAGCAAAGTCCAGTGCAAGGTAGCCTTGGGCGGGGCAAGCGGCCAGCACCTCTTCCACTGCGCGCTTGGATCCGAACATGGCCAGACGCCGGGAAAGTTCCAGATTGTAGATCGCGACGTTGGGTGAGCAGGTGGTGGCAAACCAACCGGCCGGGAAGGGAATGGCCTTGGCAGCCAGTTGAGGGCCGGAGAAGGCAACGAGGCCTTGGGCCGAGCCATCGTCTTTCCGGGCAAGGACGAATAGCGAGCGGGTGGCGGCGTCGTAGAAGGAGGGTAGACGGAATGCCGCACCGAAGCCGCCTGGTCCACCGCCAGGGCCGCCGCCACCAGGTGCGCCAGCCGGCTGAGCCGGAGGAACCAACGGAAGCCAGGAAGCGGGAAAATCGCGGGTTGACGTCACGGCGAAATTGGCTCCGAGCAATGCCAATTTTGCGCGCGTGGGTTTGCTCGCGTCGTTCCCGACAACCAGCGCCGTAGCGCCCTGCCCGACGCCTACGGGGAAGGAGAGGGCCGAGGTCAGATCATCGCCGAGATCAATCTGTAATCCGAGGGCGCCTCCCGGCCCGGGAGCACCACCACCAGGAATGCCGCCACCTCCGCTCGGCCCGATCCCAACAACAGCCAACTCGGTCACCTCGCCCGTGACGGAGTCGATCGAGTAAGACTTGGCTCCGCCCAGCGCAGCCACGGATCCATCAGCCAGTGAAGCGAGGAACGCCGCGGGTCCGGGGAGTTCCACAGTCATTGGTTCCTGATTGAACGGATTGAAGAGCGCCACTTTGGAGGAGATCAGATTCGGCTGGTCGCTAGCCGGCCCGGTAAAGGCGGCCAGGATCGAACTCTCGTTCAGGGCGTTGACCGCGGAAACGGCATTAGCTTGGGAAATCAGGCAAGGTTCGACACGCGTGGGGGCAGCGCGGGAAAGATCGAAAACCCAAGTAGGGAAACAGCCATCCGTGCCTCGCGGGCCGTTGACGAGAACATAGTTGCCGCGCAGATCCGATTGACGGAGGGCGCGCACGTCCCGGAACCCTGCCGGTAGCCGCGCGTATTGCACCACGGCATCAGAGATCGAACCGAGCACGGTCCGGGTAACCGGCGCTCCTACTGTCGAGACGGAGACGCTGTCGCCCGGGCGGCTGCCTTCGGGAAGATCGATCGTGACATCGAACTCTCCGACACGAGTAGACGACAGGGCCGCCTGAACGGTAGCCGGGAATCCACCGACATTGGCGCGGACGGCCTGGCGCGGCACGGGCGGTGCGTCCGCCGGACCAGCGTCACCGGTGGCCACACGCGGTTCGGTCAAACCGAGGCCCGTCATCGAGAGCGTGAGACGCTGGCCATCAACCACGCCGGCCTCGCCATAGCCGAGATTGTTTTTCGTGCGGGCGCCAGCGGCATTGGCGACAACACGCAGGAACACCGGACGGCTCTTCAGATCGCCACGCTGCACGACGACTTCCGCCTGACCAACGGCAGTCTCAAACGGCACCTGGACGCGGATCGAATCCGGCGCCACGGAAAAAATAGGTGCAGGGCGATTGGCGATCAGCACCTGCACTTCGCCGAGCGTAACGGGCAGCGGCGCGGCGGACGCCGTAGCTCCGTCGGCCGGGCCGAGGTTGAGTCCACGCAGCAACAGGATGTCTCCCGGGGATACACGCGAAGGCGCCGGTTCCAGCGTGACAGCGTTCACGACGCCCCGTTGCAGGATGACAGGCCCTTGGGCGAAGGCAACGCCGAGGCCAAGACAAA
>JAYTKJ010000914.1:0-1860 GCA_043730365.1 Acidobacteriota bacterium
ATAATCCCACAGACGCAGCTGCTGCAAGCCAATTTCGGCACGGTTGATCTCGGCCAGGTCCCGGCGGAAATGCACGAACATCAGGTCACCCTTGTGGCCCACCATCGAGAACACGGCAGAGTGCTCGCTGCCCATCCGCCGCAGCGCTTCAGCGGCCTCGCCGGCGATGGCCGCCCGGTCCGTGTGAGAGAGCGCGCGCCAGGCCACATGACGAATTCGCATCATTTGATGCAGCGCCCAGGAGCCTTCGAGCGTCAAAGGAACCGTGGGCGTGGAAGACGCCGCGGTGGCGGGCGGAGCCGCGGGAGCGTGGGAACCCATCTCTACATCTTAGAATGGAAGCGTAAATGAACTCTTACGATGCGGTGCTGGTGGTGGGCTTTGGCGGTCCGGAGAAGCATGAGGACGTGCTGCCTTTTCTCGAAAATGTGACTCGGGGGCGCGGCATTCCGCGCGAGCGTTTGCTGGCTGTGGCTGAGCATTATTACCATTTTGACGGCAAGAGCCCGATCAACGAACAGGTGCAGGCACTGATCGCCGAGTTGCGCGCAGTGGTTCCGTTGCCGATTTATTGGGGCAATCGCAACTGGCACCCGCTGCTGGCCGATACGGTTCGCCAGATGAAGGCCGATGGCGTCAAACGCGGGGTGGCGCTGGCGACATCGGCGTTCAGCTCTTATTCGGGCTGCCGACAGTACACCGAGAATATCGTGGCGGCGCGCGCGGAAGTGGGCGAGGGCGCGCCGGTCATCGACCGGATTCCACCCTACTGGAATCACCCGGGCTTTCTGGAGGCTATGGCTGATCACGTGGCTCAGGCGCTCGGCAAGGTGGGGCCGGGCGCCGAATTGATCTTCACCGCTCACAGCATCTCGATGTCCATGGCGTCTTCCTGCCGCTATGAGGAGCAACTGCGGGAGGCGAGCCGTCTGATTGCCGCTCGCGTTGGGCACGAGCGCTGGTCTTTGGTGTGGCAAAGCCGGAGCGGTCCGCCGGCGGTGCCGTGGCTCGAGCCTGACATCGTCGATTACTTGCGTGCCCGGCCGGACCGGTCACCGGTGGTGATTGCGCCGGTGGGATTCCTGTCAGACCACATCGAGGTGCTTTGGGATCTGGACAACGAAGCGCGTGAAGCTTGCGAGGAACTCGGTATTCCCATGGCCCGCGCCGCGACCGTCGGAACGCACCCGAAGTTCATAGCCGCGCTGGCGGAGCTGATTGCGAAGCCATTCACGACGTGCGCCGAGGGTTGCTGTCCCAGCCCGCGCCGCCCGGGAACCTAGGGGCGAGGTCGGTGCGAGGCGCGACGTGTAGCTGAGCCGCGAGCGTAAGCGAGCCGGCTGGCGGCTGCGGGGCAAGTCCCACCAAGAAAATCGCCATAGGCTCGCCTTGCTGCTATCCTGGCCCCTCCACAGCCATCGGCTACTTCCATGACGGGCCCATCGTCTCCGCCTGGTTCATTGCCATCGAGCCGGTTCAAAGCTCGGCCTGCGCAAGCCTTGAAATCGTTCCTCAGCTTCTCAGACTGTCACTGGTGTAGTTCCGCCAACATTATTTGGCGTGCTCTCTGGGTATGGACCGTCGGCGGATTCGTCGGTAGCAGGCTGCATGAAGAACGAATCGCCCATGTTCAGAGTCGCGAATGAGGTTGCCAACTTCCGAGTACCCGACCACTCGCTCGGAATCACCCGGATGCACTTCAACGGCGTGCCAGACGGCCCTGTGGGGTACGGGTTGGTGGACGGTACGATTTCAAGGACACTGCGCGACTTATCCGGCCAATCTCTGCCCGCACCTAGCCGGTGGCGAGTTTGCGGAGTTCGGCGGCGATCTTGGTGAGGCGGTTCACCAATCGATCCA
>JAYTKJ010000915.1:0-3440 GCA_043730365.1 Acidobacteriota bacterium
GACTGCGAACCCGCCAATCGCTGTAGGTGTTCCAACTCCTCGGCGGTCAGAACGAGTTTCGGACGACTTGATTTTCCAGCCATGTCTCAGTATCGCTGAGACAATTTTAAATGTATATTTTTTATTGAAACGTTATAATAGAGCCCAGTACCGGGTCCGGCTGAGGAGTTATCGCCCGAACCGGACCGGAACTAGAGGAGGGTAGTTGCGGATACGGCGCGGATAGTGCATCCTGAGACGAGGAAGGACTTTCCGATGCGCAATTTACTCGTGTTTACCTTGATTTCGATGGGTACGGCCTTGGCCGATACCTGGACAGGCTCGGTGGTTGACGTGATGTGCAAAGGCAAGGATCTTGCCAATCACACCAAGCAGTGCAACGTATCCTGCGCCAAGGGCGGCTATGGTTTGGTGCTCTCAGACGGGAAGTTCGTCAAGTTTGACGAGATGGGCAACGCCAAGGCGTTGGCCGCGATCAAAGCCACATCGAAAGAAAAAGACCTCAAGGCCAAGGTGACCGGCAAGATGGACGGCGAAGTCATTCAGGTGTCGGCCATCGAGATTCAATAGCCTGCCGCCGCAATTGCACCCAGACGGGGAAGACGGCGGGGTCATTGACCCAGACGATCATCCATTCGATCAACTCGCGGCGCAGGGCCGTGCGGGCGGGATCGGCATCGCGGGCGAGAGCTTGGCGGGCGTGGTCCTTGGCTTGGATTACCAGCTTGCGGGTTTGGCTTGGGGCTTCGGTGTACAGTGCCGCCAGAGCCCGCAGGGTGCGCTCGGCTTCGTCCAGTGAGTCCAGCCTGACACCTTCGACCAGGGGATCCATAGACGGCCACAGATCAGTTTTTCTTGCCGCGGCGATACTCGGCTACGGCGCGGGTATGGTCTCGCAAGGTCTGCGAGAAATTGTGGCCGCCGCTACCATCCGGCTTGGCAACGAAATAGAGGTCATCGGAGGTGGCTGGTTTCAGCGCGGCCCGCAACGAAGCTTCGCCTGGGTTGGCGATGGGTCCGGGCGGCAATCCGGCGTGCCGGTAGGTGTTGTACGGGTGCTCGCTATCAAGGTCTGAGCGATAGATCTTGCCGCGATACCGGTTCTGCAGCATCGCTGCGTAGATGGTGGTGGGGTCGCAGTCCAACTTGATGCCGCGCTCCAGCCGGTTCTTGTAGACGGCGGCCACCAACGGCCTCTCTTCCTTGCGCGCGGTTTCCTTCTCCACGAGGGAAGCGAGCGTCACCACCTCACGGGGTTTACCGGTGACATCCAGCTTTTTCCAGACGGTGCGGAACTGGTCTGTCATCATGCGGCAGACCTGCGCGACCGTGGACTGCTTGCTCAGCCGGTAGGTGGAAGGAAACAGGTAGCCTTCGAGCGTGTTGGCCTCGGGGTCAATATCGCGGATAGGCGCTGTGTCAGAGGCGGCCGCCCGGAATGACTCCTTGCTGCCGATTCCTAGCGCTTCAACGGCTTCGGCGATGTCAAACAGGTTACTGCCTTCCGGAATGCGGAGTTCCAGCAGCCGGACATCGCCGCGGGCCAGGCGATCAAAAATCTCCCTGACCGAGGTGGGTTTGGAGAACGCATACTCACCGGCCTGAAGCCGGACGGAAGGGCGGAGGGCGCGCGCGGCTAGAAACTGCCACGAGGACGAGATGATTCCTTTGTCCGCCAGGAGGGCCGCGATTTCACGAGTCCCGGTGCCTTTAGGGATTTCGACGACTCGCTCTTCGGTGTATGGTCCGCCTTGGGGTTGGCCGAGGGAATAGGTGATCAGGGCCGCCGCTCCGGCGCCAAGCAATACGGTGGTCAGGAATAGTTTTTTCAGCATGACGACGGGTCATCCGGCCCGGAGGCGATCGAGAGGCTTTCGAGGTAACTTTCGAGGATCAGGACAGCCGAAAGTTGATCAACCGCTCGCGCCCGCTTCTCGATGCCGATGCCGCTGGAACGTAGTACCCGGCCAGCCTCGACGCTAGTCAAACGTTCGTCCCAATAGTCAACTGGGATGCCTGAGTAAGCTGCCAGACGGTCTCCGAATTCCCGCACATACTCTGCTTGTCGACTCTCTCTGCCACTCATGTGAAGTGGATAACCAAGCAGAAACAAGCCAACCTCGCGTTCTTCGGCGCACTGCCGGAGAAAGGCCAGATCTTCGCGGATTCGCACACGCTCCAGTGTGGGCAGGCCTTGCGCCGTCCAGCCGAGCGCGTCGCTGATGGCCAAGCCAATCCGTTTGCGTCCCACATCGAGCGCCAGGACCCGGCCTCCGGGTGGGCGCGCCGAAACATTTTCGCCTTCTCGCGCAAAATTCATAGAGGCTACGAACTCATTATAAGAGGTTGCATGCTACGCTAGCTACAAGCGGAGTTTGCGGGTGTCGGTTCTTCCTACAACGTCTATCACCGAAACCAGGCAGCGGCACTTTACCACCAACCTCATGGCTGGTGGAGTGGCGGTGGCCTTGTTGTATTTCGGGCGCGATTTTTTCATTGCCGTCATTACCGGAGTTACGATTGCGTTTATCCTCGAGCCCTTTGTGCTGCTGGCGATGAGGCTGAGATTGCCCCGCGCCGTGGCTAGTTTTGTGGTTTGCGCGGTAGCCCTGCTGGGCCTCTACGCCGGTTGCCTCGGCCTCTACATGCAGATTGCGGTGTTGATGGAGGACATGCCCGCTTATACTGCGCGTGTCAGTGAGTTATCCGGTCAAGTAGTGGCCAAGCTGGAAGAGACCGAAAAAAGCGCGTACCGGATTATGGCGCCTCCCCGAGCCGTCTTGCCCGAGCCGAAGCCGGCCGAATCCGGGAACCCGCCCGTGGATCGTCGCAGGCGATCAGCCGAGCCGCCGCCGACGGTGGCGCCCGCCGGGCCGCAAGCGGTGCAGGAAGTGCGCATCCGCCCCGATCGTACGCCGTTGGTGGAGTACGTGTACTCCAACTGGGAGCAGTTTTATCACACCGGGCTTCTGGCTAGCTTCATTCCCTTTCTCGTCTACTTCATGCTGAGTTGGAGTGAGCATTTGCGCCGCGCCTATCTCTCGCTGTTCCAGGGTCCCGAGCGTCACGCCGCAGCCCGGAGTCTGCAGGGCATTGCCGACATGGCGCGCGCCTATGTAGTGGGCAACTTTTTGCTCGGGCTGATTTTGACCGCGGCGTCGGGCTTGTTCTTCTGGTACATCAAGCTGCCATATTGGCCGCTGGTGGCGCCGATGAGCGGGTTTCTTAGTCTGGTGCCTTATGCCGGCCTGCCGCTCTCGGTGATCCCGGCCTTCTTTGCCGCTGTCACGATGTATAACAAGCTCACGGCCTATGTGATCATCGCCGCGGTGGTGGGATTTCTACACCTGCTGGCGCTGAATTTGCTTTATCCCAAACTGGTGGGGTCGCGCGTGCACTTGAACCCGTTGGTGGTGACGGTGGCGCTCATGTTTTGGGCC
>JAYTKJ010000916.1:0-4706 GCA_043730365.1 Acidobacteriota bacterium
ATCCGGACGTCGACGCGCCGCGTGCGGGACGAACCAACGCGCTCGAACTCGCCGGTCTCCAGCACACGCAGGAGGCGCGCCTGCTGGCCGAGCGGGACGTTGGCGATCTCATCGAGGAACAGGGTGCCGCCGTCGGCGAGTTCGAAGCGGCCCACGCGATCCGTCTTGGCATCGGTGAACGCGCCCTTGACGTGGCCGAACAACTCGCTCTCAAACAGGCTCTCGCTGAGGCCACCGGTATTGACCGTAACCAGCGGCCGGCCCGCCCGCGACGAGACGGCGTGAATGGCCTGCGCGATGACGCCCTTGCCGACGCCGTTCTCCCCGGTCACCATGATGGAAGCGTCCGACGGGCCGACGCGGGCGATCACCTGGCGCACCCGCTCCATCGCCGGCGACGAGGCAATCATGGTGGGGCCCGCACCAGCACCACCACGGAGCGCCAGGTTCTCTGCTTCGAGACGCTGGCCTCGGCGCAAGGCACGCGTGAGTGCAACTTGCGTCGAGACGATAGCGAGCAGCCGTTGATTTTCCCAAGGCTTCTGGACGAAGTCGCGCGCGCCCTGGCGGATGGCCTCGACGGCAAGTTCGATGCTGGCCCAGGCCGTCATGGTGACAACGGCGAGCGTGGGATCGAGGCGGCGGAGTTGCTTGAGCAGGTCGAGCCCTTCGGCGCCCGACGTCGTGTCGCGCGCGTAGTTGAGATCGATGAAAGCGGCGTCGAACTCGGCAGACTCGGCGGCAGCGAGCGCGCCCGCCGGCGACGAGGCGGTTTCGACCAGATAGCCTTCGGGCTTGAGCAGCAGGCGCAGGGCTTCGAGGACGTCGGGCTGATCGTCAGCCAGCAGCAGTCGACCGGGATTGGATTCGGAGATTGGCATCTTGGTGTTTTCTGGCGGCGCGGGCGGGACTCAAGTCCCGCGCAGGCTAAAGCCCGCCCCACATCGCTCTAGCCTCGCAGGCGCTTCAACTCCTTTTGAATTGCCTGGTGACGGGGATCGAGTTTGGCGCCGGCTTCGAGCGCCGCCACCGCCTCATTTTTGCGGCCGAGTTTTTCGAGCGCCATCGCCAGGCTCAGATGCGCTACGGCCTGAGAAGGACGCTGCGGACCTTGGGCCGGCTGTTTGAGATATTGACGGAACAGCGATTCCGCTTTGGCCGGGTCCTTCCCGCCGTCAAGCAGGCCGCGGCCCCCGTAGAAGATGGCGGAGAATTCATCCGGCAACGCGCGGCCCATTTCGACCACCGCTTAATCGAGCTCGGCATTCTTGCCTTGCCGGCCCAACGCATACGCCAGCGCTTCCCAACCATTCACACGCTTGGGAATGATGCGCATGGCTTGGCGGACTTCGGCTTCGGCGCGAGGCAGGTCTGGCGCGTCATCGTAGGCGAGGCTGCGAGACAGCAGCACGCGAGCCGGATGAAGATTCGGGTCGGCGGCCACCGCCTGGCGATACGACTCGCGCGCCTTGGCAGGTTGCTTCTCCATCAGATCTAATCGCGCTTGCGCCAAATGGCCGCGCCCCGGACTGAAGGCGCCGATGATGCCGGGAATCGCGAGGGCGCGCTTCTTGTCGCCGCCGAACAAACCGGGCGCCTGATAGAGATACAGCATTGAGCCGATGAGCGCTTCGATGTGTTTGGGATCGAGCTCGATTGCGCGGTCAACGGCCTTCTTGCACTTGCGCGCCAAGCCCGCTTGGCGAAGGATAGAAGCCTGTTGCGCCTGGCTGCCGTAGACTTCGAAGAGCAGGTCCTGATAGTCCGCGCTACGAGGATCGAGCTCAGCGGCGCGTTCGGCAAGCGTCACGGCGCGGTCAAGATCTGAATAGGCCATGCGAATGCGCGCCGCCAGATACTGCAGGCGGGCGTCCTTGGCGCCGGACGGCAGGCGCTGCCCGGCCAGTGCCGAGGCTTGCCGCCATTGCTCGTTCTCTACCAGCGCTTCGAGGTCAGCCTGCTGGCCACAGGCCATGGCCGCGACCGAAGCGGCAAAAACAAATCGCATCCAACGTCTAGTCATAGTTTCGTTCGTTTGCCGATCATCTATGGCGAAGTGCCGTCATAGGGTCCAATTCACAGCCAAGGTGAGCAAGGGATTAGTTGGTGGCGGCGACAAAGGGGCGGCCGGTCAATTCGTCCTTCTCCACCCAACCATCGCGAATGAAAATGGTGCGGTGACCGTAGGAGGCATTCAGCTCCGAGTGCGTCACCTGAATGATGGTAGTCCCCTCGTCGTTGAGTTTGCGGAACAACTCCATCGTCTCCTTGGCTTGGGCCGAGTGGAGATTACCCGTGGGTTCGTCGGCCAGGATAATCTTGGGCTTGGCGACAACGGCGCGCGCTACGGCGACGAGCTGCTGTTGGCCGCCAGAAAGCTGACTGGGGTACAAGTCTTTCTTGCCGACGATGTGGAAACGGTCCAGCGTATCGGCGACGATGCCGGCGCGCTCACTGGAGCGAATGTTCCGATAGGAGAGCGGCATGTCGAGATTCTCGGAGACCGTCAGGTCATCCAGCAAGTGATAACTCTGGAAGACGAAACCTACATACTTCTTGTTGAGCTCCATGCGCTCCTTGGGTTTCATCTTGTGAACCGGATGGCCGTAGAGAAAGTACTCGCCAGTCCAGGCGTTATCCAACATGCCCAGGATGCTCAGCATGGTTGACTTCCCCGCTCCGCTGGGCCCCATGATCGTGACGAACTCGCCCTCGCGGATTTCAAGATTGATTCGCCGGAGTACGAAGAACTTGCCGGCGGCAGTGTCATAGGCCTTTTCGAGGTGATTGAGCTGAATCATTTATTCCAAGACTCTAGTAAGCCGCTCGGCCCGCTCGGCGTGCTTTTGGGCTTCGCGTTCAACCCGCTCGGCCAAGCGCGTGGCGCCGGCCTCGAGGCGCGCAGCCTTCTCTTCAATCCGTTCGCCGATCAGTTCCACTTTGCGCTGGAGGTGCGCCTGCCGGTCCTCGTTCAAATTGCGCACCAGGAAATGCGAGGCATCCGCGAGCGCCCCGAAGGCGCCGATAATGAGGATCAGAAAGCCCAGGGCGAGCACATCCGGATTACGGCGGAACATCTACATCACCCCTTGACTCTCTTCGACGACGCGGCCGTCAAAGATGTGGATTGAGCGGTCAGCAAACTTGGCGTAGCGCGGATCGTGAGTCACCATGCAGATGGTGGAACCCTGGCCGTGGAGCGAGCGGAGCAGGTCCATGACGGCCTCGCCGTTTTTGGAATCGAGATTTCCGGTAGGCTCGTCAGCCAGGAGAATCAAGGGATCGCCCACCAAGGCGCGGGCCACGGCGACGCGCTGCTGTTGACCGCCGGAAAGCTGCGACGGATAGTGCTTCATACGATGCGCCATGCCTACCTTTTCGAGCGCTTCCTGGCTGCGGCGCTTGCGCTCCGCCCCGCCCATGCCGCGGTAGGTGAGCGGCAGTTCGACGTTCTCATAGACGGTGAGATCGCCGATCAGGTTGAAGGCCTGGAAGACGAAGCCGATTTCACGGTTGCGGATGCGCGCGCGTTCGCTCGCCTTGAGACTTTCCACCGGGCGGCCGTTCAGAATATACGCGCCTTCGGTGGGGGAATCGAGCAGGCCCAGGATCGACAGGAGCGTGGACTTGCCGCAGCCCGACGGCCCGTTGATGGCCACATACTCGCCCTTCTTGATGTCCATATGGATCCCGGCGAGAGCATGGGTCTCGACTTCATCGGTATAGAAGATTTTCTTGACGCCGTCGAGTTTGAGAAGCGATTCGCTCATCTGTTTGTCTCCTGACCGCCTGCTTTCTTTGAGAATTAGTTCAGCCGCACCCGGTCATGCGCATCCCAGGCCGACATATCCGACAAGATCACTTTGTCACCCACGCGCAGACCGTCCACCACTTCAATAGTGTTGACCGAGGTGCGCCCGAACTTAACTTGGACGCGCGAGGCGGCTTTTCCGTCCGGTTCATACTTAAAAATACTCACGGTCGAATTGGGCTGGCCGAAGGCCGGGCGCTGAATAAACATCACGTTGGCCATTTTTGCGATCTCGATGGTCCCGTCCACGCTCAAATCCGGCCTGGCTCCAGGGGGGAGGGCACCTTCGAGGCGCACGTCCACCAGTACGGTCCCTTCCTTGGCCGCCGGGTCGATACGAGATACGCGTCCCGGGATGATTCCGTTCCGTGTATCTATCTGGGCCAACTGACCGATGAGGACATCCTTGATCTGCGTTTCCGGGATCTTCAACTCGGCCTTGAGCTTAGTCTGCTGGGCGACCTTGGCGAGCACGGTTCCGGCGGGAACCCGTTGCCCTTCCTGGAGTTGGGTATTGGGGAGGAGGCCAGGCAATTCCTGGAGCATTCCGGAGACGCCGGCGCGGACATTGAGGGCGTCAAGCTGGCCTTTGCGGAGTTGGGCCATGGCCTGGAGCTTCTCAATATCGGCGTTCTGGACGGCGAGTTGGGCCGAAACCGAATCCTTGCGGATGGTGAGGCGCTCCTGCTCGAGCTCGAAGCGCTTGCCCAGATCCTCAAAGTTGGCCTTGGCGATTTTGTAAGGCAGCGGACGTTCCAGGCCTTCCTTAAACATGGTTTCGCGCAGCTCGTAGGTGAGACGGGCTTGAGTAAGTTCGGTTCCGAGGCATCGTCGCCGCCATCGCCGTCGTGGTCGTGCCCGCCATCACGATAGGCCTTGCTCGTCTCAAGCCAGC
>JAYTKJ010000917.1:0-4143 GCA_043730365.1 Acidobacteriota bacterium
ATCTCGGTGAGCACCCCGTGCACGTCGGCGCGGCGCGGGTTGGAGCCACCGTTCTTGATGTGAAGAGCCATGGCCTCGCGCGCTACCGACTCAGCCTCGGCAAACCGGCGCTGGCCGGCGAGCGAGTAGGCCAGATTGGTTTTGATCGAAGCACGATTGAGATTTTCCGGGCCATAAGCGCGCGCGACGATCGCATCGGTCCGGCGCAGCGCTTTTTCCGCCTCGACGAATTGACCGCTGCGGTTGAGAGCGATGCCGAGTTCATTGAGGCTCGGGCCGATCTCCAATTCGCCTGCCTTCTTCTCCATCCGCTCGGCGGCTTCGCGCAATACGGGGATTGCGGCGGCGAAATCCTCCTTCATACGCAGCACACCGCCCAGGGACTGCAGGTGGGTGATGCCGGTTTCGGTGTCGAGGCGCCCGGCCTGCCGGTCCATCTCCACCACGCGGCGTATCACGGTTTCGGCTTCGGCGAAACTGCCCTGCGCGCCCAGCGAGACGGCGAGTTGAGCCAGAGCCTCGGCCACCTTGGCGTGATCGGCGCCGTGGTTCTTTTCGAGGATGCGAACGGCGTGGCGTTCGGCGTCGACGGCTTTAGCGAAGTCACCCAGGTTGTGGAAGGTGATGTTGAGACCTCCCCAGGATTCGGCCGACTCGAGCGAATCGGGCCCGAGCGCTTTCAACCGGATGGCCAAGCTGTCTTCAAAGGCGCGTTTGGCTTCAGGGAGCGGCCCCAGGACGTTGTGCGCGTGACCGATGTTGTCAAGCAGGCGGGCGCGCAGTTCGGGCTGGCCTTGCAGATCTTTGTCCAGGCGGGCGCGGCCGGAGGTGAGCAGATCACGCGCGGTGAGTTCGCCCTTGCCTTTGCCGGTGGCCGGGTTGGCATAGAGGAACAGGTCGACGAGAAACTTCGATACTTGTTTGGCCGTGGACGCTTCCTGATTGGCGCGGTCACGCTCGGCGCGCACCCGGCCCGATTGAGTCAGCGTCACGATGGTAAAGGTGAGCAGGAGCGCCAGCAGGCCCATCAAAGCCGCAAAGCCGGCGCGATGACGTTGGATGAGTTTGCGGAGCTGGTAGAGCGCACTAGGTGGGCGCGCCACGATGGGTAGGTCCGCCAGGTAGTGATCGATATCGCCAAGGAGGGCCGAGACACTTTGGTATCGCCGCGCCGGGTCTTTCTCGAGCGCCTTCCTGGCGATGGTTTCGAGGTCCGCGTCAAAGCGCCGGTAGCGAAGGCGAAAGGGGGCGGGTGGGGCGTTGCAGATGGTAGCGATGGCGTCGGCGATGGAGCCTGCAGGTTGCTCCATGTAGGGATGACGCTGGGTGAGCAGCCAGTAAAGGATCACGCCGAGCGAGTAGATATCGGTGCGGGTGTCGATGCGATCGGTTTCGCCGCGCGCCTGTTCCGGACTCATGAAGGGCAAGCTGCCTTGGACGAGGCCGGCTTCGGTGAGCCCGGGGGCGGCGGGGTCGGGGTCGGTGAAGCGCGCCAGGCCGAAGTCGAGAATCTTCACCGCCGCTTCGCTGGCCGACGAGGTTGACCGCGGAGTGAGGATGAAGATGTTGGACGGTTTCAGATCGCGATGGATGATTCCGTGCTGGTGCGCGTACACGACGGCCTCGCAAGTGGCGCGAAACAACTGCAGCCGCCCCGCGGCATCGGACTTGCGGAGAAAAGCCAGCGCAGGTTGCTGGTCCAACCAACGGTCCAACGGAGCGCCGTCGATCAACTCCATCGCCAGATACGGCTGCCCATCCTCGGCGACGCCCGATTCGTAGATCGTGGCAATCGAGGGATGCCGGAGCCGGCCCAGCGCTTCGGCTTCGCGTTCAAACTGGCGGCGCGCGCGGTCCCCGGCGTAGCGCCCCGAGCGAATCAACTTGAGAGCCACGCGGCGGCGCGGGCTTTGTTGCTCGGCTTCAAACACCACGCCCATGCCGCCTTCGCCCAGCTGGCCGATGATGCGATAGTTGTGGATTGACTGGGCGACGGGGGTGCGGAAATTCTGCGCGGCCTTGCCGACTGCCTGTTCAAGTACGCCAGTTTGTGCCGCCGCCATCAGCAGATCCACCTGCTGGCGGAGCGACTGGTCTTCGCCACAGGCGCCGGCAAGAAAGCGATCTCGTGCTTCGCCCGCCGGAAGCGCCTCGGCGGCATGGAACAGTTCCTCGACTTGTTGCCAGCGGGTGGAACTCATCTTCTTAAAATTGAATCCTACGTCTTCAGCTCATTCTGGAGAAAGGCGCGGGCGAACCGCCACTCGCGGTTCACGGTGGAGCTGGAGATCTGGAGCACCTCGGCGGTCTCGTCGGCGGTGAGTCCGCCGAAAACCATCAGGTCGACAATGCGCGCCTTGCGTTCGTCGATAGCAGCGAGCTTGGTGAGCGCTTCTTCGATCGCTATAACATCGACGGCTCTGGTCTCCTCCACCGCGCCGTCGCCGGAGAGTGTGACGCGCTGCCAGTCTGCTCCGCCCCGCTTCTGCGATTTCACGCGGCGGGCGTAGTCCACCAGCACCCGGCGCATTTCGCGCGCGGCCAGGGCCAGGAAGTGGGCACGATCCTGCACGCCGGCCTGATAGCCTTGCAGGCGGAGATAGGCTTCGTGCACCACGGCGGTGGGTGAGAGGGTGTGCCACGCGTTTTCGCGCGCCATGTGGCGGGAGGCAATCTGACGCAGGCTGTCGTAGACCAGGGGAGTCAGGGCGTCAAGGGCCGCGCCATCGCCGGCACGCCACTGCGCAATGAGTTGGGTTATGGAGTCCTCCGGCATATGGCGTGGTTTGCTCCGTACTGTAGCATACGGACGAACCCTTAAGGGACGGCGGCTATCTTCCGGGGGGCATAACACCGGAGAGTATCCCCGCACGGGATTCTCTGACCTCAGACAATCGGCGATTGGTCCGATATGAGGATAGTGCGCGGGTTGGCTATCTCTCTCCTTACGATAAGCGGTGTGCTGTTGGCGCAACAACAACAGCCACCGCAACCCGCCGCTACGGCGACACCGGCCCCGTCTGTTGTCAAGATCAACAAGAAGAGCGGATTGACGAGGCAAAGGGCTGCGATTAAGCGCCAGATTGGTGACCCCGACGAGAATGGTTGGTTCTTGTGGTCTACCTGGCCAGCCAAGGTAGAGCCCACGCCGCCGCCACCGGCAATCCCCGCTCCGGTCGAACCGGTTACCCCACCCACACCAACTCCATAGTTGCGCCAGCACGTTTTGGAAATAGTTGCGCCACCACGTCTTGGAACCTGTCTGACACCTCGGGCATCCCACTGGCATACTGGAATTGTCAGAGCAATGTTGTTTCGTTGCTCTCGCTGCTGCCCTTGAGCGCGCAGGTGAGGGAGGTGTCTGCTTACCGGTTTAATGGCGCGCTGGATGAAGTGACGCGGCGGGAAAGCCGCCTCGCCCTGCCTAGCCTGCGGTTTCATCGCCCGCTGCCTAATGCTTTTCGGCTGGCTCCGGTAGCAGCCGAAGAAATGGCGCACAAAACGAAGCCGATGGCTACCCGCGCCGGCATTCATCGGCAGGTGAACTTGGCGGCCGCGCTCGATTCGGGCCGGTGGGACTTAGCCGGCGATGGGCGCGCGGTTTGGCGGATGGCGCTGCAATCGCCAGGCGCGGCGGGCGTCCGCATCCACTTTCGTGATTTCCGCTTGAATGCCGGCGGGCGGCTGTGGCTGCACGACGGGTCTGGGGCCGAGAGCGAAATCATGGGGCCGTACAAAGGGCAGGGCGTGTATGGCGACGGCGAGTTCTGGAGCGACTTCGTCCTTTCCGACACCATCGTCATCGAGTATCAACCAGGCTTGACCGGCGGCGAATCGTTGCCATTTACCATCGGCGGGATTTCGCACCTTTTTCCGGGCGTGTTGCCGGAGGTAGCGAACCAGGATCGTGAACCGGAAGCGGCAGGCGGCGGCGCGTTGAGCAGCATCGTGCAATCGTTGCTCTCGCCCCAGGCTTGGGCCAGCGGAAGGGGCGCTGACCCGCGTCAAGTAGCGGCCACCTGCCATTTGGATATCTCCAGCTTCACGGTTTTGAACCGGCCAATCTTCTTACGAGAACAAATTCCGCTTCGAGTAATGAAAGCCTCATTCCTTTTTCGTTCGACCCTGTTCTTGCCTCGATTC
>JAYTKJ010000918.1:0-13915 GCA_043730365.1 Acidobacteriota bacterium
TACCGAGACCGGCTTCCCCGGCTCCGACCTCAAGCTCGTCTACCAATTGGGGACATCCGGGTCATCTCAGATCCCCCGAGATCAGGAGTTCTGAACTTATCCGCCACCCTCATGTGCTCCGCCGTTGATGCCGATAGACGGCCTGGACATGCCTCGCACCAACACACCCGGCACTCGCCTCCCGGCGCCCGTTCGATACCTATTGGTCCTCGCCGTTGGCCTGGGCCTCGCCAAAGCCATGACTGTGGCGCTGCCGCTCGGGTATTTTGCTTCGATGAAGCTGGCGGGGAAGATTCCGTACTGCCCGTGGGACCGGATTCGCACGCTGGAAAAGGACGCCGACGTGTTCAAGCTTCAGCTTGAGCACTATAAAACCGTGTCGAAGAAGGTGAAGAGCGAACCCGAGTTGGGGATCGATCTGATTGAAACGCCAGAGCGTTCGTTCTGGGTCAAACAGGCGGGGAAGAAATTTGACGGCTTGGCGCTCATCAGCTACCTTCTGGCAGAGCATGCCTGGATCCGCAAGACCAACGAGAAGTCCTACATCAACAAGGGCGACGTGGTCATCGATTGCGGTGGGCATGTCGGCGTCTTCACTCACAATGCCTTGCTCCAGGGTGCGGCCAAAGTGATCGCCATTGAGCCGGACCCGGGCAACATCACCTGCTTCCGCCGCAACTTTGAAAAGGAGCTGGCCGATGGCCGGGTTGTGCTGATCACTAAGGGTGTGTGGAAGGAAGAAACCACGCTCGAGCTGTTTGAGCTGGAGGACAACTCCGGCGTCAACAGCGTGATCTGGAAGAGAGGTAAAAAGGTGGAAATCCCCGTCACCACGCTCGACAAGATCGTGGCTGCGCAGGGTTTGACGCGGGTGGACGTCATCAAGATGGACATCGAAGGAGCCGAGCGCGAAGCCTTGCGCGGCGGCATGAACACAATCAAGAAGCTGCGCCCGCGCATCATGCTGGACGCCTATCATCTGCCTGATGACTCTACGGTGCTGCCGGAGATTATTCGCTCGGCCCATGCGGACTACAAACTGAGCTGCGGCCCCTGCCAGCTGTCCGATCATGGCCAAACCGGACTGACGCCTCATTCCATGTGGTTTGAGTGAGTAGCCGGTAAGGCGCGCACTCTGGTTTCGCTGCCCCCCACCCATGTGGTATTTTCCCCTGTGGGCATAGTGGAGGCACGCAAATGAAGGCTTGGCGGTTTTACGCTTTCAGCGACATGCGGATGGACGACATTCCGGTGCCGCCGCTGCGGCCCGGCCACGTGCTAGTCCAGATGCTGGTAGTGCAGCCGAGTGTCACCGAGGCGCAACTGGCATTCGGGATTCCCACCCTGGCCTTTGAGAAGATCAAGAAGCGGCTGGAGACCGAGGCGCCCGTCCAATTGTTCGGGCACGAGTATTGCGCTCGCATCCTGGAAGTGGGGCCCGGCGTCACACGATTCAAGCCCGGCCAGCGAGTGGCGGCGCGGGCTAAACTGCCATGCCAGCAATGTCCACTCTGCCTGGGCGGCAAAGCCAACTTGTGCCGCCAGGGCCCAATCATCGGCTTCCAGCTGCCAGGCTGCTTCTCTGAATACGCCATGCTGCCTGAGATCGCGCTGACGTTGGTCGATGACTGTATCTCCGATAGCGAGGCAGCCTGCTTGCAATCGCTCAGCGATAGCGTCGCCTCGGTGGAGACGGCGGGCATTCGCGTCGGCGACACGGTCGCGCTGCTTGGCCAAGGCAGCATGGGCCTGGAGTGCATGCAGGTGGCGCGCGTGAGTGGCGCCGGCAGGATCATTTCCGTCGATGTGCGCCCGGAAGCCTGCGCGATGGCGCGCGAGTTGGGTGCCGATCACGTGATTGACGCTTCGCGCGAGGACGTCGTAACGGCCATCCGCGATCTCACCGGCGGCAACGGCGCGGACGTCATCTTCGAGTGCGCCGGCGGCAGCCCCAAGCAAGGCCTGGCTGGCGTGAAGAGCCTCATGAACGCCATCGACGCCACGCGGAGCGGCGGCACCATCGTGGGCGTCTCATGGTTTGGCGGGCCGATCGAATTTCCGGTTGACTTACTCCGTGAGCGCAGCCTGCGCTACGTCTTCCCCGACATCAGCACGCTGGAACATCTGGAACACACCGTCAGACTGGTGGCCGGGGGCCGCGTGCGCCTCAAGCCCACCATCACGCACGTGCTGGACGGAATCGACAAAGTGCCGCAAGCGTTCGAGATCACGGCCAACAAGGGGCGCTTCCAAGCGATCAATCCCGCCCAGGTGGTGATATGCCGGTAGCAATGAACCGCCGGTTGGTGAGACCGGGCACGGCCGCGTTGTCGGACGCGCTGGGCAAAATCGGCGGGATGCATCATGACATGCAGTGCCGGTCAGACAACGCCGCGATGGCTGGTCCGGCGTTCACAGTGCGTGTGCACACGGCCGACATCCTCATGGTTGCCCAGGCCCTTAGGGAGTGCCCCGCCGGGCATGTGCTTGTGATCGACGGACGGGGCGAGAAGAATACGGCGTTGTGGGGCGAGTTGACCACGTACTCAGCCGAAGCGAAGCGGCTGGCCGGGGTAGTGATCGACGGCGCGATCCGCGATTCAGCGGCCATCTCGCGCAGCCCGCTACCGGTGTTTGCGCGGGCGGTGGTATCCAATGCGGGCGGAGCCGAGTATCTGGGCCGGATCGGCGAGAGAGTGAACTGCGCTGGGCAGGTGGTTTGTCCCGGCGATTGGGTGGTGGGTGACCGCGACGGCGTGATCGTGATCCCGGCCGCCCGTGTCGAGCAAGTCGTCGCGGATGCTGAGCGCATCGTCGTGGCCGAAAAGCGCATTGAGCGCGCGGTTCGCCGGGGCGTCGAATTGGCGGACCTGATTGGGGTGCCCGAGGCCCTTGAGCGCAAGCGGGCTGCGATACTCATTCCGCAATTGCGGGGAACCGCCGGCGGACGGGGTATCAAGGCACCCAGGCGCAAGCGCTAAGCTCCGCCCGCTAGACTGAAAGCCTGGAAACCGCGCTCTGCGGATCGGGAGTCGCTCATGAAAGTCCGTCCTTATGTTGTCTGCCTATCGGCGGTCCTCGCCGCGGCAATGCCCGGGTTTTCGCAAGGTAAGTCCCGGCTCACTGAGACAGACCTGTTCCGTTTCAACTGGATTGCCGACGCGCAGATCTCGCCGGACGGCTCACGCGTGGTGTTCGTCAAGGTTTGGGTGAATCAGAAGGCGGACCGATACGAGTCAGCGCTATGGATTGTACCGGCGAACGGCCATGAGCCCGCCCGGCAGTTGACCGCCGGACCGCGCGACACCGCACCGCGCTGGTCTCCCGACGGTAAGAGGCTCGCCTTTGTGCGCGGCGTTGAAAAGGACGGCAAGCCGGTGCCGCAACTCTACCTGCTGCCGCTTGATGGCGGCGAGGCGCAGCCGTTGGCCGAGAGCCGGCGCGTGAGTGGCGGAGGAGCCGAATGGTCCCCGGACGGCAAGACGATCGCTTTCCTGAGTGCCGACGAGCCGCCCAGGAAAAAGAGCGACGACGACCCGCGAGTGAGCGATGTGCGCGTGATCAACAAGGCCGTGTATCGCTCCAACGGGAGTGGATATATCGACCCAACTTCGATCGCGAATGTCTGGACCGTTACCCCGGGCCACAGCCCCAAACAAGTTACGAAGGGTAAGTACGAAGAGAGCGCGTTGAGTTGGTCTGCCGATGGGGCGCGCATCCTCTTCACCGCCCGCCGCGTTGCAGAGCCGTATTACGATTCGCCGCACACCGATCTGTTTTCGGTGGCGCCCGACGGGGGCGAGGAGAAGAAGATCGCAGGCTTTGACGGGGCAATGAGCGACTATGCCTACAGCGGTGACGGTAAGCGCCTTGCCTTCGCCGGCGTCGGCAACCACGCGCCGGTGCAGTCCTACACGCAGCCAGATTTGTTTGTTGTCGATAATCCGGGCAACGACGCCGTACCGCGCAATCTGACCGCTGGTTACGATTTCGATATCGGCGGCGGCATCGGTGGCGATCAGCATGCCCCCCGCGGCGCCAATCCCGGCGGAGTGGTGTGGAGCAAGGATGGCCGGTCAGTTTACGTCAATGTGGCCGGGCATGGCCGCGCCAACCTCCAGCGGATCGAGGTGGCTTCAGGCAAGGTGGAGCCGCTCACCCACGGCGATCACGAGGTGGTTAGCTACACCGCCTCGGCGGACGGCGCGCGGATGGCGTTGGTGATTTCGTCGCCCACCAACGTCGGAGACTTATACCTGCTGGACACGGCCTCCGGCCAGCTCTCACCGCCGCTCACCAGCGTCAACGACGCCCTGATGAAGAAGGTGCAACTTACCGATCCGGAGGAATTCTGGTATCCCAGCTTTGACGGCAAACGCATCCAGGCGTGGATTCAGAAGCCGTCCGATTTTGACGCGTCCAGGAAGTATCCGTTGATCCTGGAAATCCACGGCGGCCCGCACTCGGCTTACGGCTTCACGTTTACGCACGAGTTTCAGTGGATGGCCGCCAAGGGCTACGTCGTGCTCTATACCAACCCACGCGGCTCTACCAGCTACGGTCAGGATTTCGGCAATGTCATTCAGTATGAGTATCCTGGTGACGACTATAAAGACCTGATGGCCGGCGTGGACGCGCTGCTGAAGCGCGGTTACATTGACGAAACCCGTATGGGAGTAACTGGCGGCAGCGGAGGCGGCGTGCTCACGAATTGGACCGTGGGCCACACCCAGCGCTTCAAGGCGGCCGTCTCGCAGCGCTCCATCGCCGATTGGGCCGGCTTCTGGTACACGGCGGACTTCACGTTGTTCAAGCCCACGTGGTTCCGCGGCGCGCCCTGGGAAGACCCAGCCGATTTTGCCCGCCGCTCGCCCATCACTTACATCAGGAACATCACCACGCCCATGATGTTCATCGAGGGCGAGGCGGACCTGCGCACGCCACCGAACGAAGGCGGCGAGATCATGTTTCGCGCGCTGAAGTATCGCCGGATTCCCACGACGATGGTGCGCTTTCCCGGCGAATCGCATGAGCTGTCACGGTCCGGCGCGCCCTGGCATCGCGTGGAGCGGCTGCAGCATATCGTCAATTGGTTTGATAAATATTTGTTGGGCCAACCGATCAAGGCTTACGACGTCGAGTAGGTGCCTACTAGCTTGCAAGCATTGGACCCTCACGCAAAGTGCTCTCAGAGGCCCGTGGATATGGGCGCGGAGAACCACTGGGGGCCATCCGCCATTGCTGCAAAACACGACTGATTGCCGCCACGTCAATCAAGCTACCGGAAGTTTTCCACCAGCATCAGATCCGCCGAGGTGCTGTCGATCTGGCTCCACACCAAGCGCTTGCCATCCCAACTCGCCGAGAGATAGTTGGTCTGGCGCTGGACCGGCTTCTCGATCCGGCCCACTTGCCTGGATGCACCAGTCCGAAGGTCATGGAACATAATCGCTAGCGGCAGGGCGTCCCCGCGAGGAACGTAGAAGACGCCATCGCGCGACAAGGAGCATCCGCCATAAACCGCGTCGGGGAGCAACAGCGTTTCAGCGGAGCCATCCAGCCAGGTGCGGAACAGGCCAGGAGCAAGTGCAAACTTCTCGATGAACAGCGAAGAGGCGTCGGCCGACTCCCAAGTGCGATGGCCGCCGTTTCGGGTAATCTGCGCCGCTTGACCGCCATCTGCCGGCATTTTCCAGGTCTCGCTGCGACCGCCGCGAAGGGAATAGAAATAGAGAGACCGGCCGTCGCGCGACCACATGGGCCGCCCTTGCTCGAAGCTGTCGTCAGTCAGACGGCGCAAGCCTCCACCGCTCGCGTCGATCACATAGACGTCGCGGTTCCCAGACTTGAGACCAGTGAAAGCGATGCGCTTTCCATCCGGAGACCAGGCCGGCGAATGGGCTGAACCGCCCAGCGTGGTCAAGCGAGTGGGCGGCGAGCCGTCGACACCCGCGATCCAAATCTCCTCTTCTCCCGACCGGTTGGACGATAAGGCGATGCGGCTACCATCCGGCGAAATCTGTGGGTGGGACTCGCGCCGGGTGCTCGAAGCAATCATGCGGGCCTGTGCTCCGGGGCGATCAAGCTCCAGAAGATAGAGGTTTAGGTCAGCAGAGCTCACCGAATAGACGAGCCGGCCGCTTCGCGAGAGAACCAACCCATTGGCTCCCGCGATCGCCGCCACTGTTTTCGGCGCCGCCCCTGGTTTGTCGACCCTGAGCCTCTGAAACCCACGGCCCGTGGCGTAGACAATTTCGCCGCTATCGGGAGTCCACGCTAAGCCTGTAAAATAAACGTCTTTGCCAGTTACGGCCTTTGGCGCCGATCCGCCAGCAGCGACGTAAATTTCCTGCGTGTTGGAACCGTGGCTCCGGATGAAGGCAAAGCTCCTGCCGTCCGGCGAGTACGTGAGTTGTGCATCCATGTAGACGTCCGGGGGCCGTTGGAGCAGCAACTTGATCTCTCTGGTCTCCACGTCAAGGGTGAACAGGGAGGGCCGGGGCTCGCCCTGGGGCATGCGTGCAATTACTACGCGCTTGCTGTCTGGCGTCCAGCCGATCCTCGCGCCGAGATTCACGTCATCGTATGCCTCACCGATCTCACGCTCAGCTCCACCCAGTGGCGAAACAAGATAGACTCCTGCCGTGGTGTTGCCGCGGCGACGGAGGAAAGCGATCGAGGTTCCATCGGGGGACCACGCGGCCGCGATATCGCGCGCCGGGTCCGTAGTGAGGCGCAACGGCGCCCCGCCAGCGACGAGGCGCACGTAGATGTCATCGTTGTCCTGGCTTTCTCCGCTCCAGGAAAAGGCGACTTGATTACCGTCCGGCGAAAGCGTGGGATTGAACTCGTTCCCCGCATAGGTAGTCAAGGGCTTCGGGTTGAACGCGGCGGGCTGCTGCGGCGCTGGTTGGCTGCGGTTCCCGAGCCACAAACCGCCCGCAGCGACGGCGGCGATGACGGGGATCGCCAGCCAGGCAAGCCGCTTGGTTCGATGGGGTGCGGCCACGCCCGGTTGATCCAGCGCTCCGGACTCTGATTCCTCTTTCAACTCCTCAAGCGCCAGTTTCACATCGGCCATGCTCTGCATCCGCCGGTCGGGGTTCTTGCGCAGGCAGCGCGTGATGATCTTGACGAGGTCGCGAGGCAAGTCACCCGGCGGCTTGGGCTCGTCCTTTAGCACGGCAGAGAGCGTGGACACTTTGGAGTCGCCATGGAAGGCCCGCTCTCCGGTGGCCATCTCGTACAGCATGGCGCCGAAGCTGAAAATGTCGGTACGCGTGTCGACGGGCTTTCCTTGCGCCTGCTCCGGACTCATGTACGCCACCGTGCCGAGGATCGCGCCTTCCTCGGTCTGTTGTTGCATCGTGCGCGTGGCTTCCTGCTCTGAAGGCAGCGCTTGGTCCATCCGCTTGGCGAGGCCGAAGTCGAGCACCTTGACCGGCCCATCGTTGGCAACTAGAATGTTGCCGGGCTTCACGTCCCGATGCACGACGCCGGCCTTGTGCGCGGCGGCCAATGCATCGGCCGCTGGAATGGCGATGCGCAGGAGTTCGGGAAGGCGCAGGCCCTTGCGGGGAATGAGCCCGTCCAGCGGTTTGCCCTCGATGTACTCCATCACCAGGAAGTAGCTGCCGCCGGCGTCGACGAAGTCGTGGATGGTGACGATGTGCGGGTGGTTCAGGGCGCTGGCCGCCCGGGCCTCGCGCAGGAATCTGGTGCGCCGGCTCTCGTTGGCCACGAACTCGGCTGGCAGGGTCTTGAGGGCGACCCAGCGGTCCAGGTGGATATCGCGGGCCTTCCAGACTTCTCCCATGCCTCCCTCACCGATCTTCTCGGCGATCTTGTAGTGGGAGACGGTCTGGCCGGTCATGGGCTGGTGTGGTGAGTATACACCGTTGAGGGCATTCGAAAGTTAAGTGGGAATCTGCAGGACACCTCCGGTCTTAGGCTAGAGCCACTACCTAACTTCCCGACCCCGAATCGACTCTTCCGCAAGCACCCGATTGGCCGCCAGCACCAGTTCGATCGCTTCCTTAAGGTTCTCGCGCGCTTCCTCAATGGTCTCGCCCTGCGTGTTGGAACCAGGCAACTCCCCGGCGAAAGCCGCGTAGCCTTCCGGAACCTTCACGTAGACGGCAGTGAACTTCATCGCCTTCACAACATACCATCGCCGTCGACGCCAGCCCACCGACCCCGCATTGCGGCCGCCACCCGAACCGAGCCGCATAATAAGACTATGCGGTTCTTCCTCACGCTGATGCTGGCCGCGGCCACGTTGTACGGCCAAGCCGACAGCAAACAGAAAATCAAGACGGCCCGCGACCTTTACAAGAAGAGCGGCGCGTCGGCGCTGTCCGAATTGCGCGGCTATCTCAAAGACGCCGATCCGGCCGTACGGCGCGAAGCGGCGAGATTGATCGTGGAGGCCGGCACGCCGGCGAGTCTCGATGCGCTGGTCGAGGCTTCACAAGACGCCGACGCCGAAGTGCAGATTCGCGCGCTCGCAGGCCTGGTGAACTTCTACGTTCCCGGCTACGCCAATCGCGGCAGCGTGTTGGGGCGGGCCGGGCACAGTCTCAAGGGCAAATTCACCGACACCAACGATCTGGTGATGGAGCGCTATATGGTGGTGCGGCCCGAAGTGCTCGATGCAGTAACGCGCCTGGTGGCAAGTGGGGCCAACCTCGATGCACGAGCGGCAGCGGCCAGAGCGGCGGGCGTGCTGCGGGTGGGCAAAGCGGTGCCGGCGCTCACCGAGGCGGCGCGTAGCAAGGAAAGCGCGCTATTGTACGAGGCCTTGGTCGCGCTGCAGAAAATTGGCGACCCGTCGGCCGCGCCCGGCATCGCCTTCCTGCTCCAGGATCTCAACGAGCGCGTGCAGGTGGCGGCTATCGAAACCACCGGCTTGTTGCGCAACAGGTCCGCGCTGCCGGGACTGCGCGAAGCCCTGACACGCGCACGCAATGAAAAGGTGCGCGCCGCTGCGCTGTCGGCGATCTCCATGATTCCCGACGCCGCCAATCGCAGCCTCTACGAGACGTACCTGACCGACAAGGACGACGATACGCGCGCCTCAGCCGCCGAGGGCTTTGCGCGGCTGGGCAACGCGGCCGATCGCGAGCGCCTCATGCAGGCCTTCGAGGCCGAGGCCAAGATGAAACCACGCCTGGCGATGGCTTTCGCCGCTACGGCGCTGGGCGAGCGTTCCACCGGAGAACTGGCGCCGTTCACTTACTTGATAAACGCGCTCAACTCGTCGTCCTGGCGTGGCGTGGCTTTCGCCTATCTGGAAGAAGTGGCGCGCCACAAGGAGCCGCGGACGTTTCTCGCCGGCGGCCTCGCGCAGCGCAACAAAGCGGAAAAAATAGAGCTGGCCAACATCCTGGCCCGCAGCGGCGACAACGAGACGGCGGCGGCGCTTGAGCAGCTCTCGCACGACCCGGATTCAACTGTCGCCGAGGCTGGTGCGCGCGCCCTGCGCAATTTACGGGCGCGGCTGACGCCGTAGTAGTGTCCACGTATGCCTCCGAACACCGCCGGGTTCACTGCAACGGCTGGGACGGTCCTGGTCAACACGATCGGCCATCTCGCCGGTGCGCTGGTGTTCGCGCTCAGTCTCTACTTCCTGTTGGCGGCTACTTACAAAGGACGCCGCCCGGCCAGCCGCCTCTCGCTCGCCGCCGCCTCGCTCGCTTTCCTGTGGAACTTCGCTTCGCTCGCCGTGCTGGCCTGCCGCGAGTTTGGCTGGCCGGGCGCCGGGTTTTCCGTGGCGGTGAGCACGTCGGCGCTGAGCCTGCTCCCTGCGGTGTTGCTCAATCTGGCGCTCGGTCCGCGACTTGGCTGGATCGTACGCGTGGGCTATTTGCTGGGAGCGGCGGCGGTGCTAATGCACGCAGTCGAGAATTTTGTGCCGGGCGTGTCGCACCAATCGGCGCTTGCCTTCACCACGCTGGGGTTCGGCGCGCTCACCATCGCCGCCACGGGGAACCTGTTGAGGCAGGGGGCGGCCGCCGCCGAGCGCGGCGCCACCTCGCGTTTGGTGGGCTCGATGGCGCTGTTCCTCTTCGCTGTTTCACTGGTGCACGTGGGGGCCGAAGAGCACTCCGGCGGCGCGCTTGAAATCCTGGCCCACCATGGCGGGATAGCCCTGGCGCTGATTGTACTGCTGCAGGATTATCGGTTTGTTCTGCTCGATTCGTTTGTGCGGGTCCTGGCCAATCTGACCTTGGCCGGCGGTTTCATCCTGCTGGCGTCGCGATGGATTGAGGCAGCGTTGACGGCGACGGTGACACCGTTCCTGCGCGGGACGGCGTTTGTCGGCCTCGTGCTGCTCTTGTGGCTGTACAGCGAACTGCGCCAACGTCTACAGATTCTGCTAACTAGCCTGGTGTTCGGACGCCGGGGCTACGAGCGCCTGACGGCCGAAGCCGATCACGAAGCCGCTTATCTGGAGGCCGCCGGTCGCGAGTTGGCAGCGTTTCTGCGCGCCGAATTGCGCCCCGCGGATCCGGCCTTGACCAGCGGGCTTGCACTCAACGGTCCGGCGTCAGTAGGGGAGTTGGGCGCCACGCGGCGCGAGGGGCTGGAGGCGGCTGGCGTCGAAGCGATCGTGCCCGTGCGCCTGCCGGCCGGCGAAATCCACCATCTGCTACTTGGCTATCGCGCCGGCGGGCGCCGCTATCTTAGTGAAGACTTCCGCGCCGCCGAACGGTTGGCCGCGCAGATCTCTGAGCGTGTAGAGATGTTCCGCTCGGCCGAATTGCGGCGGCTCGTGACGCAGGCCGAACTGCGCGCGCTGGAGTCGCAAATCCAGCCGCACTTCCTGTTCAACGTCCTCAATACGCTCTACGGCCTGATCCCGCGCCAGGCGG
Source organism: Acidobacteriota bacterium (assembly GCA_043730365.1). Taxonomy (GTDB): domain Bacteria; phylum Acidobacteriota; class Terriglobia; order Bryobacterales; family Bryobacteraceae; genus VFZP01. The sequence goes on from JAYTKJ010000918.1 coordinate 10,875, forward strand.
AGGCCGCGCGCAGCACGGTGCTCAACCTGGCGGACCTGCTCCGTTACCACTTGAAGCAGGACCGCACCTTCATTGCGCTCGAAGAGGAGTTGCACACCGTCGAGGCGTACCTCGAGATTGAAAAGCTGCGGCTTGGTGACCGGTTGCGTGTGCGGCTCCACGTGGATCCGGCGGCGCGCACGGCATTGATTCCCGTGCTGTCGCTCGAGCCGCTGGTGGAGAACGCGGTGAAGCACGCGGTGGCGGCGCGTGCCGAAGGTGGTGAGGTGACGGTGCGAGCCACGCGCATGGCTGATGGCGCTGTAAAGGTGCGAGTGGAGGATACCGGCCCGGGTTTTGTTCAACAGCAGGCCGAGGGAGGAGGCGGCGGGGGCGTGGGTCTAGCCAACGTACGCCGGCGTCTCGAGCTCTGCTACGGCACATCGGCGGGCTCGTTGAGCATCGAGTCTTCGCCGCAAGGTTCGGCCGTGGAGTTTACCGTGCCCGCTGCTTCCTCCAAGGAGATGGCCGCCGCGTGAGAACCCTGATTGCCGACGACGAACCAGTGGCCCGGCAGATCCTGCGCGAGCATCTGGAGCATTTCCCGGCCATTGAGATTGTCGGCGAAGCCGCGTCCGGCGCTGAGGTGGTGGCCGAGGTGAACCGTCTGAATCCAGACCTGCTGTTTCTCGATATCAACATGCCGCAGCTCGATGGCTTCGCCGCGCTGAAGGCGCTCAAGGGCGCTTCGGCGCCCGCCGTGATCTTCGTCACCGCGCATCAGGACCGGGCCCTCGACGCCTTCAACGTCGGGGCCGCCGACTACCTCCTGAAGCCGATCCGCAGTGAACGTCTGGCGGCGGCGATTGACCGCGTCGTCGCTGCCCGCTTAAAGTTGGCTCCTCCTCCAGCGGCGGCGGCAAAACCGGCCGAGCCGCTCCGCCGCATTGCCGCCCGCCAGGGATCCGACATTCACATGCTTGATCACGCCGAAGTGATCGCCTTCCAGGCCGAAGGCGAAGCCGTGTATGTTATCTCCACCCGCGGCCGCTTCGAGATGGGCTCCGCCACCTTGCGCGAACTTGAAGCGCGTCTCCCGTCGCCCGAATTCCGGCGCATTCACCGGGGTGCCATCATCAACACCAACCATATCCGGAAAATCTCGCCCCTGTCGAGCAAACGCTGGCTGCTCAAAATGTCGAATGGGTCCGAGATGATCGTCAGCAAACGGTTGACGGGAGTGATTCGCGGGGAAATAGGCATCGCTTGAGTCTCGCTCAATAGGGTGACGGCCGAGAGCGGCCCAATGCAGGCGTGCAAACGCCGGGCACCCCGCAACCAGGCTCCGTTGCCTGGCCGTCGGTTGTCATGTCCCAAAAATCGCTTGGCCGGCCGCCCCAGGTGACGAATTTAGTCCTAACTAACTTTTGAGGAACACGCGCAAGACGGACTCGCTTCGGCGCGGCATCGCGAGTCTGTTCCTCGCGGTTTGGCACCGCGCCTACGCGGCCTTTGCGCTTTTCAGGAACCTCTAGTATGAGCCTTCTTTATCAGTAAGTTAAGCAGCAGCCTCCAAGGGCGCGAGTTTGTAGCCGCGTTGAGCAGCTTGTTTTTGGAGGCGCGCTTCGATACGCTTGTCGCGCATGGCATCGCGTTGCGCCCAAAAGCGAAGCATCATACTCGACCTGCTTGTTCACCATCGTGTAAAAGATGATGGCGATCTTGTGGGCGGTGGCGGTGGTGGCCGCAGCCGGTCCCAACTTCGCTTTCATGCGGCGCAGGTAGTCGCCCAGGGGCGTCTTGTCTCGATGGAGGGAATGCGCCGCCAGTCGGAATAACGTCCGGGCGCGATTCTTGGTACGGCGAGGGCCACGCCACAGCACCTTGCCTCCGCTGATGTCATTGTCGGGACATAATCCGAGCCAGGAAACGAAGTGCGCGGCGGTGGGCCATCGCGACATATCCCGCCCCACCTCGCTGAACAGCATGAAGACCAGCATCATCAGTCCAGGGATCTGGGTCAGATCCACGCCGAAGAGCTTATAGGCCTCGGTCCGCATGTCGAAGTCCGGACTGCCGCTCTTCCTCTTGCGCCGGCACTGCTTCTGCTTCCGATCCTCCGGCAGGGGCTTGGCTTCGGGGTCCACTTTCGGCTCGAACGCGACCACCAGCTTCTCGATTTCCTGGTCACATTCGTTGATCTGGTCCCGATAGCTCCGATACAGCGACAGCCTCTGTTTGAGCGCGAGGATATGTTCGCTTCGCCAAGTGCCCTCCCGCGATTTCCGGATGGTCTCCTCGGGGGGCCTTGATGCGTGGGTCCCGCAACTTGGCCAGCACCGCCGGATCGCGCTCCCCGGCCACGATAGCATCCAAGATCGCCAACCCGGTCAGGCCAGTGATATCGGAGATGACGTGTTGGAACTGCACATTCATCTGGGTGAGGGCCTTCTGCATGTGCTGCACGTGCTGACTGGCCATGTCGACCAGATCGTTGCGATGCCGCATCAGTGAACGTACCGCCCGCACCTCGCTCTCCGGCCGGAACGCCGCATGCAGCAGTCCCATCGAATGCAGATATTGGATCCACTGGCACTCGTGAAAATCCGTGCGCTTGCCTGGGACGTTCTTCATGTTCCTCGGATTGACCAGGCACACTTTGAGGCCATGCTGTTCGAACACATCGTACACCGGAATCCAGTACACTCCGGTGGATTCCATCGCCACCGTGGTCACACCGCAACGTGCCAGCCACTCGGCCATCTCGTGCAGTTCGCTGGTAAACGTGCCGCACCGGCGGACCGGATGCTCATCCCGGTCCGCCGGCACACTTACGTAGATCTCCCGCGCCCCAAAATCGCAGCCCCCGGCATTCGGTTCAAACACCGGCGGCTCAACCTGCTTGGACTTGGGTCCCTTACGGCCTGCCACGCGGGGTCCGGTGGCGGCTGGCTGCTGATCCTGTTTTGACACTACACCTGCTCCTTTGTTCGAGCAGACGGCCAAGCCGCGCAGAAGAAATACTCTTTTGATCGGAATCAGCCGGAGTGGTGAACCGGCCG